>MEIF01000228.1 GCA_001750645.1 Gammaproteobacteria bacterium AqS3 | reverse complement strand
CAACCTCGGACGTCCACGTCCTGCTGACGCTGGCGCTGATCTTCATCGGCGCCGTGCTGGGCGACGGGCTCAGCTATCTGATCGGCTACCGCATGCACCGCCGCGTCCACCGGATGCAGTTCTTTCAGGATCGCCCGCACTGGCTGCCGACCGCCGAGCGCGTGTTCGCCCGCTTCGGCATTCCGGCCCTGGCCTTTGGCCGCTTCATCGGCCCGCTGCGCCCGGTGCTGCCGATCACCGCCGGGGTGCTCAGGCTCTCTCCGCGCATCTTTATCCCGCTCAATCTGGTGACGGGCCTGGCCTGGGCGACGATCGTCACGCTGCCGGCCTACCAGCTGAGCGACTACCTGCAGGCGGGGCAGTGGACTCCGGCGATCATGCTGGTGTGCGGGGTGCTGCTGCTGGCGGGGGTTGCCATCCTGGTGGCGGCGCGTCTTCGCAAACTGTGAGCAGCCCCGCCGCAGCCCTGGCCCGGGTGCGCGCCGGCCTGGACGAGGCCTGCCAGTGCGCCGGGCGCGCCGGGCATTCGGTCAGCCTGCTGGCGGTCAGCAAGGGTCATCCGGCCGGGGCGGTGCGCGAGCTGGCCGGCGCCGGGCAGTGCGATTTCGGCGAGAACTACGTCCAGGAGGCGCTCGCCAAGATCGACGCCCTGAGCGACCTGACCCAGCTGCACTGGCACTTCATCGGTCGCGTGCAGGGCAACAAAACCCGCGCGATCGCCGAGCGCTTCGACTGGTGCCACAGCGTCGACAAATTGACGACGGCCAGACGGCTGTCAAACCAGCGCCCCGAGACGCTGCCGCCGCTGCAGGTCTGCGTGCAGGTCAATCTGGACGGGGGCGCCGACATCTCCAACAGCGCCGACATCTCCAACACCGCCGACAGCGCGCGGGGCGGCGCCGACCCCGAAGCCCTGGATGATCTGCTCCGGGAGGTCGCGCTGCTGCCCCGGCTCAAGCTGCGCGGGCTGATGGTTCTGCCGCCGCCGGAGGCGCCCGAGCCGGCCTTTGCGCACCTGGCCGAATTGCTCGCCAAGGCGCCGGTGCCGCTGGATGTCCTGTCGATGGGCATGTCGGCGGACTATCCCGCCGCCATCCGCAGCGGGGCGAATTGGGTTCGGATCGGCACCGCCCTGTTCGGCCCCAGGCCGTCCCCAGGCCGCTCCGGGGCCGACACTAAAATGCGCCGATGAATGCCCCGGCAAGCCGTGAGTCAAGCGCGCTGCGGATCTGCGTGATCGGCGGCGGCAATATGGGCGGGGCCATCGTGCAGCGCTGGCTTGAATGCACCCCGCAGCACGAATACCGCATCATCGGCCGTGCCACCCGGCCGGACTGGCTCACCAAGGGTGCGACCTGGTTTCCCCACACCAACCCCGGCCCGGCGCTGGATGGCGCCGATCTGGTGATGCTGGCGGTCAAGCCGGCACAGGCGGCCGAGGTCGCCGAGCAGACCCGAAACTCCCTGCCCCCCGAGGCGCTTCTGGTCTCGGTGCTGGCCGGGGTGCGGCTGGGGCGCCTCGCCGAGCTGTTCGGCCGCGGTGAGCGCGTCTATCGCTGCATGCCGAACACGCCCTTCCGCCTGGGCTGCGGGATCAGCGTGCTGTGCGGGCCGGCTTTGAGTCCGCCCGATCAAAAACAGGCGCAGGCGCGCTCGGCGATCCAGACTCTCTACGCCCTCGGCGGTGCGGTGCTCTGGGCCGATGAGGGTCAGATGGATTTTCTCACCGCGGCGCTCGGCAGCAGCCCGGCGTTCGCCTATCGCTTCGCCGGGGCGCTGGCGCTGTGCATCGAGGCGCGGGGGTTTGACGCCGAGCAGGCCCGAACCCTGGCCGCTGCGGTGGTGAACGGAGCCGGGGCCATGCTGATGCAGACCGAGGCGCCCGCCGATGTGCTGATCCGCCAGGTCGCCTCGCCCAACGGGGCGACGCAGAGGGGGCTGGAGCTGCTCTCCGACGGCGGCTACGACGAGCTGATCACCCAGGCCGTTGCGGCCGCCGAACAGCGCTCTGCCGAGCTGGGTCGGGAATGAATCTGCTCAACATCGTATTGCTGGCCGCCGACCTCTACGGCGCCCTGCTGGTGCTGCGCTGGCTGCTGCCGGTGCTCTCGGTCGACTACACCAATCCGGCCTGCCGCACCATCGTCAGGCTGACGCAGCCGCTGCACCTGCCGCTGGCGAGCGTTCCGCCGGGGCCGCTGCACTGGCCCAGCCTGCTGATCGCCTGGCTGTGGTTCGCCGGCCTGCTGTGGATCCTGTATCCGGACTTCCCGCTGGGGCAGCTGATCTCGGCCGCAGTGGCGGCGATGCTGCTGATGATCACCAACCTGCTGTTCATCACCATCATCGCCTGGGTCATCCTCAGCTGGGTCAGCCCCAACACCGACCAGCCGCTGGCGCGCCTGGCGATGGAGGTCAGCCACGCCGCCTGTGCCCCGGTGCGCCAGTTCCTGCCGAGCTTGGGCGGGCTGGATCTGTCCCCGGTGTTCGTGCTGCTGCTGCTCAATGTGCTGCGCAATCTGGTCAGCTCCTTCGCCCTCTACCAGCCGCTGGCGCACCTGTGGTTCTGGCTGTGAGCGGCGAGCTGGGCCGGATCACCCCCAGCGTGTTCCGCCACGCCGGGGCGTTCGAGCTCCACGGCGGGCTGCTGCCGGACGGCTTTGAAATGGTCTATGAGACTTACGGTGCGCTCTCGCCCCAGGGCGACAACGCCCTGCTGATCTGCCACGCACTGAGCGGCTCGCATCACGCCGCCGGGCTGGACGATGAGGGCAAGCCGGGCTGGTGGGACGCGCTCATCGGCCCCGGCAAGGCCATCGACACCGACCGCTTCTTCGTGGTCTCGCCCAACAATCTCGGCTCGTGCTTCGGCAGCACCGGGCCGGGCAGCGCCAACCCGGCGACCGGAGCCCCCTGGGGAGCCGACTTTCCCGAGCTGTCGGTGCGCGACTGGGTGCGCTCGCAGGCGCTGCTGTCGGAGCATCTGGGCATCGAGCGCTGGGCCGGAATCGTCGGCGGCAGCCTCGGGGGGATGCAGGTCATGCAGTGGCTCATCGACCATCCCCAGGCGGCGCGCATGGGCGTGGTCATCGCCGCAACGCTCCGGCTGAGCGCGCAGAACATCGCCTTCAACAAGATCGCCGCCGACGCCATCCGGCGCGATCTCGAGGGCGGCGAGGGCGGGCTGGCGCTGGCGCGCATGCTGGGGCACGTGTCCTACATGTCGGCCGACTACCTGCACCAGCGCTTCGGGCGCGAGCAGCTGCGGCACGTCGACGCCGGCGCCGACGGCAGCCGAACCGCCGAGGCGCTGACGCCGGAGTTTCAGGTCAACAGCTACCTCGACCACCAGGGGCAGAGCTTTTCAAAGCGCTTCAACCCGCACACCTACCTGCTGCTGCTGAACATGCTCAACCGGTTTGAGCTGTCGCCGGATCAGTTCGACCGCATCCAGGCGGATCTGCTGGTGGTCTCGTTCTCCACCGACTGGCGCTTCTCGCCCGAGCGCTCGCGCGAGATCGCACGGGCGCTGGTGGCCGCCGACAAGCCGGTCTCCTACGTCGAGATCGAGTGCGAAAAGGGCCACGACTCCTTCCTGTTCGCCGAGCCCGACTACGCCGGGTGCGTGCGGGCATTCCTGCAGGCGCCCAGGGCCGGGACATGAGCGATTTTTACGCGGGGGAGAAGATCAACCGGCGGCTGATCGTCGACTGGGTTCCCGAGGGTGCGCGCGTGCTGGACGTCGGCTGCGGGTCGGGCGAGCTGCTGGCCGAGCTGGCCGCCGAGAAAAACACGCGCGGCTGGGGCGTCGACAACAGCGTCGGGGCGCTGCGGGAGTGCATCGTCAAGGGCATTCCGGCGCTCTACCACGACGTCGACACCGGGCTGGGGCAGTTCCACGACCGGCAATTTGACATGGTCATCACCGTGGTCTCGCTGCAGCAGTTTCACCGGCCGCTCAGGGTGCTGACCGAGATGCTGCGCATCGGCAAGGAGTGCATCCTGGTGTTCCCCAACTTCGGGCACTGGTGCAACCGGCTCTACCTGATGCGGCAGGGGCGCATGCCGGTCTCAAGCGAGCTGCCCTACCAGTGGCACGACACGCCCAACATCCACTTCTTCACGGTCGGCGATTTTTACGACACCTGTGCTGAACTCAACATCGACGTGCTCGCCGCCGAGCTGGTCACCGCCGGCGGGGCGCCGTGCCGCTTCCTGGGCGGGTGGCGCAGCGCTCTGGCCTACTTCAAGCTGCGGCGGCGGTGATGTCGGGGGCGGCGCTGTTGAATCGTATGGCGCGGGCGGCGGTCTGCATCGGCTGCCTGGGTGCGTCGCTTTGGACTGCCGCGGCGCCCGCCGGCGAGGTGGCGCTGGAGGGCGGGCGCACGCTGCACTACAGCATCTTCAACTCCTCGATGATCGACCCCGGCGCCGCAGCCCAGCACAACCTGGTGCGGGGCGCCAACCGCGGCATGATCAACATCGCCGTGCTCGACGCCGAGGGACCGGTGCCGCTGGCGCTGCGGGGCAGCGTCAAGAATCTGATCGGCCAGAGGAGCGCGCTGGATTTTGTCGAGGTCTCCGAACCCGGTGCGCTCTACTACATCGCCGGGTTCATCTTCGGCCACGAAGACCTGCTGGACTTTGACGTCGAAGTCATCCCCCAGGACGGCGCCGCGCATCAGTTGCAGCTGCAGCAGAAAATGTATCTCGCCCCGTGAGGGTCGTGCTGGCCAGCGGCAATGCGGGCAAATTGCGCGAGCTGTCCGCCCTGCTGGGGCCGCTCGGATACGAGTGCCTGCCGCTGTCGGAATTCTCCGACCGCCAGGCCGATGAGACCGGCCAGAGTTTTCTGGAGAACGCGCTGATCAAGGCCGCCGCGGCCGCCGAAGCCAGCGGACTGCCGGCCATTGCCGATGACTCCGGCCTGGCGGTTGACGCCCTCGACGGCGCCCCGGGAATTTATTCGGCGCGCTTCGCCGGGGCGGACGCCACCGGCGAGCAAAATAATCAGCTGCTGCTCGAAAAAATGCGCGGGGTCGGGCAGGGCGGGCGCGGCGCCCACTTCCACTGCAGCGTGGCGCTGGCCTCGCCGAATCCCGACCGGGAGCCGCTGATCGCCGAGGCGCAGTGGCACGGCGAAATTCTCGAGGCGCCGCAGGGGGCGGGCGGCTTCGGCTACGACCCGGTCTTCGCCGATCAAGCCGGGCGCTGCGCCGCCGAGCTGCCCGCCGAGGTCAAAAACCGGATCAGCCACAGAGGGCAGGCGCTGCGGAAATTGCTGGAGTTGATCCGCCGGACCGGCTGGACGCCGTGAACCCGAGCGCACCGGCGCCCGTCCACGCCGATGCGATCCCGCTGACGCTCTACGCCCACCTGCCCTGGTGCGTGCGCAAATGCCCCTACTGCGACTTCAACTCGCACGAGCACGACCCCGCCGGCATCCCCCGCACCGAATACATTCGGGCGCTCGATGAAGACCTGGCCCAGGATGCCGGATACGTCGGCCGGCGGGAAGTCCAGGCGATATTCATCGGCGGCGGGACGCCCAGCCTGTTTGCACCGGAGCACATCGGCGAATTTCTGCGGGGCTGCCGGGGGCGGCTGAATGTCGCCGGGGACGCCGAGGTGACCCTGGAGGCCAACCCGGGTGCGCTGGATATGTCCCGGGTCGGGGAGCTGGCGGATGCCGGGGTCAGCCGGCTGTCGCTGGGTGCGCAGTCGTTTGACGATGCGCTGCTGGAGCGCATCGGGCGCATCCACCACTCCGGCGATGTCCGAAATGCCGCCTCTGCCGTTGCCGGTGCCGGCTTTGAATCCTGGAATCTCGACCTGATGTATGCCCTGCCGGGGCAGGATGTCGCCGGGGCGCTGTCGGATCTGGAGCAGGCCGTGCAGTGTCAGCCGCCGCACCTGTCCTGGTATCAGCTGACGCTCGAGCCCAATACCGTCTTCCACAAAAAGCCGCCGGAGGGGCTGCCCGACGACGACGGCATCGTCGAGATCGAAACCGCCGGCGCCGAGTTTTTGCGCGCCGCCGGTTATGTCCAGTACGAGATCAGCGCCTGGGTGCGGGGCGGGGACGGCGCCCGCTGCCGGCACAACCTCAACTACTGGCAATTCGGGGACTACCTGGGTGTCGGGGCCGGCGCCCACAGCAAGCTGACCCTGCCCGACGGCGGCATTTTTCGCGGCAAAAAACTGCGCCGGCCGGACGGGTATCTGCGGGGCGTCAGCAAGAGCGCCGAGTTTGCGCCCATTGCAGGGCATGAGATCGCCCTGGAATTCATGCTCAACGCCCTGAGATTGATCGACGGCGTGCCCGGCGAATATTTTGCCCAGCGCACCGGCATTGAACTCGACGAAATCGAGAACGCCCTGTTCCACGCCCGCGCACTGGGGCTGCTGCGGGACGACCCCGACCGCCTCGCCCCCACACCCCAGGGCCTGCGCTATCTCAACGACCTGCTGGAGGTTTTTATGTGAGGGGTGCGGATTGAATTGGGGGCGAGAAGGGCTGGACGGAAAAAGACACAGAAACAGAGACAGCGGCCGAGGTGGCGATTTCTGGATATGTTAAATTTTGAGTGGTCTTGCCAAGTGCAATTTTTCTTTTAGAAAAAATGTTAACGCCTGAATCGATAATTATCTTTGCACTTGCATTATTCCCGTATTTCAATGCATGTTCCAATATTGCATTAACATCAAGATTATCTTTTCGCTTTGTTTTAAATGCAAATTGAAAAATATCTGGGTGAGAAAGAAAAAATCTTATATCCCATCTATCCAACCATCTCTCTGACCATTGATTTTCCTCCAAAACCACTTTCTCAATTCTTTCTGGGTCATTGCTATGTAATTCAACTTTATAAATACCTTCATATCTGGATTGATCATATTGATCTTGGAATTGAACAAGAAACTCTTTTTTTATTTTTCCAACATAGGAACAATTTAAGCCTCCATTACCAAAATATTGTTCAGATTCCATTTTCCTAAGCTTTGAATTTATACCTTCTTCGCCAGTTGGAAAATCTGGGTTTTCAATGGCACCTTTATTGAAGTATTTGGTAACGATGAGACTTCTGTCATTAAATGCCACATATCCTGCATATTTCCCTCTGAACCACAGTCTATGGTGAGGGTAACCATAGAAGGTTTGTTCTTCGCCCCACTTCTCCTCTTGCTTACGTTCTTGATTATTTAAATCGATCATCCTGCGGCCCCATTCCCAATAAATTTAGATCAAATAAATCAGCGCCACATGTTGTTCATCATTTCACAAATGTCTCACGCAGAGCCTCAAGTTGTTCGGCGTGGCGCCTGGGGTTGTCAGCCTTGAATTTTCTCAGATTTTGCAGTTTCCAGCGAACTGCCGGCAGGTCTGCCGCTTGGTCAAGATTGATCAACCGAAAATCTGGCCGGCATTCGTGAACGCTCTCAAGAAAGGATGCCGCATCGCCGGTCGTTCTATCGCGAAGTTGCTGAACCAAACGTCTGCGCGCAGCATAAAGATCATCAAGGCTAACTGGCTCTATAGACATTCCCTGAAAATTTGAGAGATAAGCCTCTTCGATATTTTTATCCTTCGGATTCAGCAATTCATGCACGGGTCGCCTTGAGGAAATGAGGTAAATCAACAATACACGGAACAGTTGGTCGGATATTCCCTCCCGATCAAGCAATAGCTTCACATCGTATAGATCACGCGGATGAGCCCGATCCAATGCGGCAACTATTTTTCCGGCAAAGATTTCTTCAAAGACCAGCAGAGGCATTGCTGCGAATCCAAACTCTTGCTCGACATGCTCACTGACTGACCTGGGTTCTGGATCAAATAATGTCCCGCGCAATACTGGCGAAACCTCGATCTTGATCTGTGCTTCGGTCGTTTGAACAAACACCTTTCCCGCATCTCTGGGCGCCGCTGAATTCAAGTGGTCTGTGACTTCTGTGACCTGCGGCAGTGCTTCCCTGATTCGACTGGACAGCCGCATTAAATTTTGGGTTATGGATCGCAGGCTTTCATTCCGATCCTTTACCGGCACATAAACCAAATCAATATCCACCGAATAGCGGGGCAAGTTTCGGTAGAACAGATTAATCGCTGTCCCGCCCTTTAGAGCAAAGTCTGTCTCCTCGGCAACAAAAGGAAGCGACTGCACGAGCAGGCGTGTTTGAGTCTTGAATTGCTCACTCATGGATGTCTCCGTGCTCGCTGTCAAAAAATGTCTGCGGAAGGGTGATGCGGTATTCGGGGTGGATTTTCCCGCCCTTGAAGAACTGGCGGTCGCCCTTGCCGAAGTCGAGGCTGTCTTTGTCCAGATATTTCAGCCAGGCGTGTCGATGGCGGTCGGCGAAGGCGAAGAAC
The DNA here is from genome assembly GCA_001750645.1 of Gammaproteobacteria bacterium AqS3. Lineage (GTDB taxonomy): Bacteria > Pseudomonadota > Gammaproteobacteria > MEIF01 > AqS3 > AqS3. The sequence goes on along the minus strand of MEIF01000228.1, from coordinate 164,382 downwards.
AGTCTGATGATTTTGACCTTTCGGCAGCTCTGCAGCAGCGGCATCAACTTTCTCGGGCTGAGGTTGTAGAGCGATTCAAACACCTTATCCAGATGATCAAAGCCAACTTCTTTTGGAAGCATGTCCAGCACCTCAAGGATGGCTCGCTCAGGTGTTGAGACCGGAAAATTGATCTCGCCGCCCAAGCCTGGCGTTTGGTTCCTCAACGAGCCAATCCCCTGTTTCGGATCGCTGAACAATTTCAGGCTGCGAGGCTGAAACACCGCATTGGCGTCTATTTTTTCCAGCCAGCCGGGAAGCTTTTCGGCGTAGATCTGAACCGGCTGCTTGCCGCTCATTCGTATGTAATGCTGCAATCCGTGAAGCTCTATTGCAGTCATGCCGCCGACATGAAAGTCAATCTCCATGATCTTGTGCATGGAGACCGCCAAGATTCGCCAATCGATCAGCTTGGTCGGATGAAATTCTTTCTCGGGCCTGATGTACACCCCCTGTGCCAGACGGTGCAGCCAGCCCCGCTGGGCATAGTCGTGGCAGAGCGAATCACTGATCTGGTTGCGGCGCATCCACTTGGAATCGACCAGCGTGCCTGATGGCACTGTGTCCAATAAGCTCTTTAACTTTTGTCTTTTATCTACGCTCATAGCAGAGGATTTAGAGATTTTGTAAAGGGGCGAACATCCATTTGATATGGCTTCTTTACAAATTTTTGGCATTCTACACTCTAAACCGAGGATTTTCAGAAAACTTAAAGCAGGGAAATGTCCCTCTACTCTGTTCTGCGATCTGTGCCCAGCACCGCCGAGCCAACTCAGCCGCCGTTTCCTGCATAATCGTCCGCTGCCGGCGGTGCATTATGCCCTCATCCAGAGATGCTGCTTGGTCGCAAAATCCCCAGATTCAACACCGTGTTGTTAACAGACCCTTAAAGCGCATCGTCTATGGAAGCAAACCTTTTTATCGACTTGATGAACAGCCTGGGCGTTCCGCTGGGGACGTTTCAGGTATTCATCGCCGTATTCCTGACCGCGCTGCTGAGCCTGGCGACCAAGCTGATCATCAATCGGGCGCGCCGGGCGCTGCTGAACACCCCCAATTTCTGGGACGAGAGCTTTTTTGAGGCGCTGAATGCGCCGCTGCAGGTGCTGATATGGATTGCCGGCGTGGCCTTTTCCGTCAGCATCATCCAGACCGAAACCGGGGCGCCGCTGTTTGAGGCCATTGGCCCGCTGAGGGATATCGGGGTGATTGCCACCCTGACCTGGTTCGCCCTGCGCTTTATCCGCCTCTCAGAGCGACAGATCATCGCCAGAAAGAAAGCGCGCGGCGAGAGCTACGACCGCACCACCTTTGACGCCATCGCCAAGCTGCTCCGGCTCTCGGTGCTGATCACCGCCGTCCTGGTGGCGCTGCAGAATCTGGGATTCAGCATCTCCGGCCTGCTGGCCTTCGGCGGCCTCGGGGGAATTGCGGTCGGGTTTGCGGCCAAAGACCTGCTGGCGAATTTCTTCGGCGGGCTGATGATCTACCTCGACCGCCCCTTTGCCGTCGGCGACTGGATCCGCTCGGCGGATCGGGAGATCGAGGGCGTGGTCGAGGAGATCGGATGGCGGCAGACGCTGATCCGCAAATTCGACACCCGCCCGCTCTACATCCCGAACAACGTTTTCTCAAGCATCGCCATCGAGAACCCCTCGCGAATGAACAACCGCCTGCTCAACGAGACCATCGGCATCCGCTACGACGATGCCGCCGCCATGAAAAACATCGTGGCCGATGTCGAGACCATGCTGAGGGCGCACGAGGAAATCGACCAGGACAAGTTTTTGATGGTGAATTTCAACGACTTCGCACCCTCCTCGCTGGATTTCTTCATCTACTGCTACACCCGCACGACGGCCTGGGCGCACTTCCACGCGGTCAAGCAGGACGTGCTGCTGCGCATCATCGAGATCATCGAAAGCCACGGGGCCGAAATCGCCTTCCCGACCTCCACGCTGCACCTGGTCCAGGAGGCAAAACATGCCGGGGAGGAGGGGCGGGAAATCCAGAAACCCCTCCCGCCGCCGCGGAAAAGTTAAAAAGTATTTAACTTCTGAAAATATGAAGGTCTTACACGATCCACAGCTAATTTCAAATCAGAGTATTTTGATTTACAACAATCTTTATACATTAGGCCACTAGAACAGGGACATTCTGAAAAATCATCCCAATTCTCCAAACTATTTATAAGATGCAAAGGATCATAAAAATGCGAAAACTCTCCTACAGGAGGGACTTTATGATATTTCTCCACATAAGCCCACCATACGAAATATGGATACACCGAGTTAATAAGAAAAGAACTAATTTTCAAATTTGAGTTATTCAGCACTACACCGACACAACAACTTTTATCCTTGTAAAAATGTGGATGACATTGAATTTTTCCCGAACGAATCAAACCCAATAATTCTTCCCTTCGTCCGCCGACCTCAAAAACCACGCCGTGTGTAGGGCGAATAATATTTTCCTTGCCCCGATTGGGTCGCATTGAGACGACGGGATAAATTCCATAAAACCTGTCAACGTCTATTTTGATTTCAAAAACGTCTACAATTTTTTCACTATCTGAAGTAGTGCACTGTAAGATTCTATCCCCATCTCCCTGCGAGTCATTATATTTTGAGCAAATATCCAGCTCTCCAAGTATTTTTCTGTTTTTATAGTACAAATTAGGGAATGCTTTTTGAATCTGATCCAATTCATCATCACTCAACTCCATCATAATCACCATAGGGTTTGGTGGCCGCGACACCTGTCGAACCGCCAATGGCAGAGCTTGTTGAGGATTTCTTTCCGGAGTTGTCCTGATCTTTTAATTCGCCAAACTCGTCCCCAAACAAAGCGCGCCACTTCTTGACGCTCGCGTTATGATCTTTCTCGTCAAATGCGTCATTGATTTTCGTGTTGTAAATATCAAACTTGTCCCGAAAGTTTTTATATTGCTTCTGCGTCCAATTGCGATTGAAGTCCTCACCCGGCAAAACGGGGTTTTCAATCTTGGGCATTTCAGGATGATCCTGCAAGAACTGATTGATTTGGTTGGAAAGCCCCTTCAAAGCGGAGGGCAAATCGTTATACGACCCATTGACATACTCCCCCAGCAAGGTGGTCAGAAGGATGGACTTTATGGTGAAGTTGTCTTTGTGATCCCTCAGAAACTTGAACAGGCGCGTGGCTTTCCTTAAATAATTGCCCTGAGAAAGCTTGTTTTTGTCCGCCAGCCAATCCTTATAGCCGTCACCGTCCGTTTTCTCATAGCACTCATCCTGCCTGTTGCAGATGTAAAAAGAATCCTTATGTTTGATGCAGGGAACAATGTCCAAGTGGAAGTCGCCGGCATAATCAATGGTCACGCACCTCGTGCCATATCTGATTTTGTCTTTGTAGTTATCGTTGTCTTTCAGGAGCTGATAGACATCCTTTGGGTAGTCGTAATATTCCTCCAGGGAAAAATTTTCGTCCTCGATATACACCAGAAGATCGGCATCAAATTCATCGTTTTCCTGAACGGGTTTGATGATGGTCTGGTGTGCGTAAGACCCCTGCGGGCTGACGCTTTCATAGTTTTTCAGTTTGCTTTTCAACAAATCCGTAATGGCGCCAACACTGGTCTTCAGCCTGTCAAGGCGAGATTGGTTCAGGTTGACTTGTTCTTGCAAAAAAGTATCAAAAAAGCCCGTGTGTTTCATTGCTTTACCCTCCCAGGAATTTGTTAATGTCTTGTGACTGATCGGTGAATTCCGAGTCAGCCGTGCTAATCAATGTGGGGACCGCTTTTGGAAAATCAAGTGCGTAGGCGCTATTGATGGGCGGGTTGATTCTGAAGATATTGCCCGGATTAAGCAGCTGCAGACAGTTAGTGGGAAAATCAGTCTGGCAGCGCATGAGGAAGTCAACCAGCTGCCGTCCCTTCCAGCCACTACAGAAACCCCAAGACTGACTTGAAGCGTAATCTTGTTCAGGAGTCCCGGTGCCTATAGACAGGATTTTTATATCTGCAGGGTCTCTCTTAAAGTTGCTAATGGCATCAACATAACCCACAAGGGCTGGATTGTTGGCCCAAACCCCGCCGTCACAGACCAGCGTATTGCTGTCTATTTCAACAGGGTCAAAGTACAAGGGGGCTGCACATGAAGCCAAAACTGCCCTGTACAAAGGGACATCCCCATCACGCACATAATCCCCTCTCCGTAAACCCTCTTGATATCTGCTCTTAAAAAGATGCACCTTTCTTTTGGTGACATTGGTCGCATTGAGAATCAGCGGTCTATCAATTTGTCCCATACGAATCTCACCGAATGCATCTTTCAAGAAATTCTCCAGAGGTTCGGTTTTGTACTGACTAGAAAACAGGCCTTTCCAGCATCTGCTGATTCCCTGTGGAGGAAACACTTCTTTAGACATCTCGGTGTATTGCTGCACCAGTTGGTCTAAGTCGTAGTCAGTCGCCACGGCAGCTGCCGAAATGGAGCCGGTGCTGGTTCCGACAATCAAGTCGAAATGCTGGTTGATTTTTATTCCCAGTTTTTTTTCGATGAGTTCTAGAATCTTGGCCGAAAAAACCCCTCGGACGCCGCCTCCATCAAGGGAGAGAATTCGAAAGGGCTTGGAGTCATCCTGATCGGTCGCCATCGCCGAGCCTGAGTCAATCACTGCCAGAGTCGCTATATGGGGGCTGGGTTTTCAGTTTCAAGTCCCGTCAGGCTCAATCAGCCGGCTAAACTCGCCTGTAACACAGGTCATAAACCCGATGGCCCTTGTTGAGTCCACGCTGTTCAAAGCGGGTGACGGGTCGGCCGGGGAAGCGGGGGGCGAAGCCGCCGGATGGATTGGCATTGGCCAGGCCGCCGCAGTGATTTCCGGCGATCAGCATGGCGTGTGCGTAGTCGCTGTGGTCGGATGCCAGATACAGCAGGCCGCCCGGCTTCAAGGCCCGTGAGCAGCGCTGCAAAAACTCGCACTTGACGAGCCGACGCTTGTGGTGCCGGCGCTTGGGCCAGGGGTCGGGGAACCAGATCCGAATCTCATCGAGGGCGCCGGGCGGCCAGCGCTGCATGAGCTCGGCGGCGTTTTCACGCAGCAGCCGGACGTTGCCGATGCCGTCCCGTTCCAGCAAGCCGGCCGCTTGCCCCAGGCCGGAGGTGTGCATCTCAACGCCGATGAACCGCCGCTCGGGCTGGGCGCGCGCGGCGGCCAGCAGGGCGTCGCCGTTGCCAAAGCCGATCTCAAGTGCTTCGGCGCCGGCGATGTCGTCGTCTCCCGCCAGGTATTTCGGCAGCAGCTGCTCGATGTTGCGCCTCTGCGCCCTGGAGACCCGCCCGCGCGCAACGTAGCTGCGTATGGTTCGCTCTGACATATTCCCCCTTGAGTCGGGGTCAGCTGCGCTCGGCGTAGCGCTTGTTCTCCTTGAGGTTTTCGTACTCGGGCTCGCGCTTTTCGGCCTGCGCGGCAATGCCCTCGAACAGGTCTCGAGAGGACAGCATCCCGCCATTCCAAGTGGCGATGAAGTTGAGGCCGTCCTCAACGCTGTGGTCGCGGCTGTAGAGCAGGGAGACCTTGGTGCCGAGGATCGCCAGCGGCGGCTTGGAGGCAATCGTCCGGGCAATGGCGAGGACGCCCTCAATCATGGCTTCGTGGGTCTCAAAGACCTGGTTGACCAGTCCGGACTGCATCGCCGCCTCGGCCCTGACGCGCTCGCCGGTGTAGGCCCACTGGCGCACCAGCCCGGGCGCCACCAGCTTGGGCAGACGCTGCAGGGTGCCGACATCGGCGGTCATGCCGATGTTGATTTCCTGGATGCAGAACCAGGCATCCTGGGTGCAGTAGCGCATGTCGCAGGCCGTGACCATGTCGACGCCGCCGCCGACGCAGCCGCCCTGAATAGCCGCCAGCACCGGGAAGCGCACGCGTTCAAATGTGGTCAACACTTCCTGCAGCTCCAGAGCGCTGCGGCGGATGGCTTCACCGGCCAGCTCCCGGTCTTTGGCGCCGTCCGCCGAGAAGTTTCCGCTGCCGAAGTTGGCCAGGTGCATGCCCGCACAGAAATGCCGGCCCGGGGCGCTGCTCAACACTGCGGCTCGAACCTCGCCGCTGGAGTCCAGGGTGCGCAGCAGCTCGGGCAGTTCGGCCCAGAATTCTCGGGTCATGGTGTTGAGCTCGTCGGGCCGGCTCATCTGAATGTGAGCCACGCCGTCGCTGACGTCGACAGTAAAACAGGTGTGGTTGCTCATGGTTGTTGTCCTCCGCTGTCGCCGCCAGGCGAAAAGTCAGGAATTCCCCGAATTCTGGGGCTTTGATTCGTCAGGGGCGGGTGCCCCGGCAAGTTTTTCAAGTTCGCCGATGAGGCGCTCGGTGCGCACCTGCAGCTCGTCGTTGAGTTTCAGTTCTTGGTGGATGGCCAGGGCGACTTTGCGATCACGGCCAAGTCTGCGAAGTCCGGAGAGAATTGCGCGGGCTTCGTCCAGTATTTCCTTTTGAGTCATGATCAGGGCAGCCCCAAAAGAGGCCGTGCGTACAATCGCCGCCGATTATAGGCAGACCGGCGGGGTGCGATTGATCGACTCCGACGGCTACCGCCTGAATCTCGCCCTGCCGCTGCTGAATGCCCACGGGCAGCTGTTTTGGGGGCGTCGGGCTGACGGGCAGGGCTGGCAGGTCGCCCAGGGCGGCATCGATGCCGGCGAGTCCGAGGAGCAGACCATTGCGCGCGAGCTCTACGAGGAGCTGGGGCTGCGTCTGGAGGACGAGGTGCGCGTGCTGGGCTGCAGCGACTGGCACCGATACGAGGTGCCGGCGAATGTCCTGCTGAGGCACCGCCGGCGCGTCAGCTGGGTCGGCCAGAAGCAGCGCTGGTATCTGCTGCAGCTGAGGGCGGGCGAAGACCGCATCGCCTTTGACCGAACCCCCGCCAAACCCGAATTTGATGACTGGCGCTGGGTGAGCTACTGGCATCCGATCAGCGCCTGCGTCGATTTCAAGCGCGCGGTCTACCGAAAAGCGCTGCTCGAACTGGCCCCGCTGGTCTTCCAGCTGGAGCGCCCGCCCGCAGAGCGGCATGCTTGAGACCCTGCTGTACTTTGCCGCCGCCGGTGCGGCGATCGGTTTTTTGTCGGGGCTGTTCGGCATCGGCGGCGGGGCTTTTCTGGTGCCGCTGTTCATCCTGTCGCTGGCCGGGACGGTGGCGGACGACCTGCTGGTGCAGTGTGCTGTGGCCACCTCGCTGGCCTGCATCGGCTGCATGACTGCAAGCGCCGCCTGGGCGCAGCACCGCCGGCAGATGATCGACTGGGATACCGCCCGCTGGCTCCTGATCGGGCTGGTCTGCGGCGTTCTGGTGGGCAGCTGGTATGCCGCCGCCTCGGCCTCCGGGGCGCTGATGCGCACCCTGCTGGGCGTGCTGCTGCTGCTTTCAGCCGCGCAGACCGCGCTCAACTGGCAGCCCGCCGCAGGGCTGTTCCGCCTCAATTCCCGAACCCTGCTGGGCATCGGCGGCGTGACCGGGACGCTCTCGGCCATGGGCGGCATTGGCGGGGGGATCCTGATCGTGCCGTCGCTGCTGGCCTCGGGGATGGGCATCCACCGAGCCACGGCGGCCTCTGCGGCCGGCGGCTTTGCCATCGCCCTGGCGGCGACCTCGGTGTTCTCGCTGCGCGGCGCCGACATCGACCAGCCCTACAGCACGGGGCTGGTCTACTGGCCGGGTGTGCTGGGGGTCTGCATCAGCGGAGTCCTGACGGCGCGCCTGGGCGTGCGGATCAACCACCGCACCCATCCGCTAATCCTGCGCTGGAGCTTTGCCTCGGTGGGTGCGCTGATCAGCGGCTGGCTGCTGCTGGGGGATGCGGCGTGATTGTGCTGCCGGAGTTTGACAAGGTCGCCATCCAGATCGGCCCGCTGGCGGTGCACTGGTACGGGCTGACCTGGATGATCGGATTCCTGGCGGCCTACTGGCTGATGCGCATCCGGGGGGCGCGCACCGACCCGCCCTGGAGCAGCGACGCCGTCGGCGAGCTGGTGCTGTTCTACTCGGTGCTGGGTGCCCTGCTGGGCGGGCGCCTCGGCTATGTGCTGTTCTACGGCCTCGAGGCCTGGAGCGAGGATCTCCTCTGGCCGCTGAAGATCTGGCAGGGCGGGCTGTCGTTTCACGGCGGGCTGCTGGGCGTGATCGCCGCCATGGCGCTGTACGGGCATCGACACCGGCGCAATTTCTGGGACATCGCCGACACCTGCGCCCCGGCCGTGCCGATCGCGCTGGGCTCGGTGCGCATCGGCAACTTCATCAACGGCGAGCTGCCCGGCCGCATCACCGACGTGCCCTGGGGCGTGGTTGTCGAGGGGCAGGGCGCAGTGGCGCGGCACCCATCCCAGCTCTACCAGGCCTTCTGCGAGGGGGTCATCCTGTGGGCAGTCCTGTGGGTGTATGCGGGAAAACCCCGCAAGCGCGGGGCCGTTTCGGCAGTGTTTTTAATGGCTTACGGGACGCTGCGCTGTTTCACAGAGATATTTCGCGAACCCGATGCCCACATCGGTTTCGACCTCGCCGGGGCGGTGACGCGCGGGCAGCTTTTGTCGATCCCGCTCATAATTCTGGGTGCGCTGCTGTGGTGGCGCGCCGTGCGAGGGAGGGGGATCTAGTGCGTCAATACCTGGATTTGCTGAGGCATATTCTCGAGACCGGCGCCGAGAAGGGCGACCGCACCGGAACCGGGACGATCAGCTGCTTCGGCTATCAGCTGCGCTGCGACCTGTCCGAGGGTTTTCCGCTGCTGACCACGAAGAAACTGCACCTGCGCTCGATCGTCTACGAGCTGCTCTGGATGCTGCGGGGCGAGACCAATGTCCGCTATCTGCAGCAGAACGGCGTCAGCATCTGGGACGAGTGGGCCGATGCCGACGGCGAGCTGGGGCCGGTCTACGGCCAGCAGTGGCGCAGCTGGGCCGGGGCCGACGGCGGTGTGGTCGATCAGATTGCCCGGGTGATCGAGGAGGCCCGGCGCAATCCCGACTCGCGCCGGCTGATGGTCTCGGCCTGGAACCCGGCGCTGGTCGATGAGATGGCGCTGCCGCCCTGCCACACCCTGTTTCAGTTCTACATCGCCGAGGGTCGAATGTCCTGCCACCTGTATCAGCGCAGCGCCGACGCCTTTCTCGGGGTGCCGTTCAATATTGCAAGTTACGCGCTGTTGACCCACATGATGGCCTGCGTCTGCGGCTATGCCCCGGGTGAGTTTGTCCACAGTTTTGGCGACGTCCATCTTTACAGCAACCATCTGGTGCAGGCGCGCGAGCAGCTGACGCGATCGCCCCTGCCGCTGCCCCGACTGGAGCTGCAACCGCGCTCAAGCATCGACGCCTTTGAGTATGAGGATGTCGTTGTCACGAACTACTCGCCGCACCCGCATATCGCTGCGGAGGTGGCGGTCTGACGGACATATAATCCGCGCGGGTGTTGCCCCCGTGGCGAGACGGAGAGAGCATTGGAACTGATTGTCGCCCGAGCAAAAAACAAGGTCATCGGCGATAGCAGCAAAAACGATCTGCCGTGGCCCCGCATTAGGCAGGATCTGCAGTTCTTCAGAAAAAATACCGTTGGAAAAGCCGTCTTGATGGGGCGGCGCACTTGGGAGTCTCTGCCCGATTCCTACCGCCCGCTGCCGGATCGGCTGAATATCGTCATCAGCAGGAATATGGTCGGTTGGCAGCCGCCCGAGAATGTCCGAAAAGTCGGCAGCTGGGACGAGGCCAGAGAAATTGCCGACAGGGAAAACCTGAAATTAATCGTCATCGGCGGCGGCGACCTGTACAGCAGCGCCATGAGCGAGCTTTATGCAAGCATTGAAAGGGTTTTTCTGACCCAGCTGCAGCGGGATTATTCCGGCGACGTGTTTTTCGATCATTTGTTTGATGATTGGAAAATTGGCAGGGAAGAGAACTTTTCTGAAACGCTGCCGGACAGCACGGAAATTTCAGGGACTTTCTACACCTATCAGAGAGCCTGATTAAAAACGCTCCGGCCGGCTAATCAAACTGGGAAATTCTCCACAGCGCTGCGGCCTGCCTGGCCAGCCACTCCTGATGTTCCGTCAGCTTGTCCATATTCCATTCTGAATATGAGGCGATGTGCCGGTTGATTTGATAGGGGCTTTCGGCCAGAACTTTCCGCTTTTCTGAGAATGGCTCGTGCGCCATATTCTGGCTGCCGGGCAAAATGGCGAAATTGCCGAGCCGGTCCATGGCATTTTCATAATGTTCAGCGCCGAAGTATTCCTGCCACTCTAGATCCGGATTGCGGGGCAGAACATGCTCAATAGTGAGATTGGCTGGAGGTTCATCGTTGCTGAGATGCCGCTCAATGCTTTTCAAAAGAAACATCGCATTGGCGGGCGATCTATTCGCAAATGCTCTCGTCTTAAAGTTTTGAACGAATTCGTTGTCCTGCGGATATAAATCCCTGAGCATGGCAATGACATCGGCAATTTGTGGATTCTCACTTGCCAAGCGATTAGCCATTCTGTTGTATATGGGCTCAAGAACATTGGGCGGCAGGTTTCCTATGGCATGGTATCGAATTGAAAATACGACAATCTTCTTCAAAAATTCTAGAAAATCAGCTGGGGACAAATGACGATAACCAGCCATCAAAAGACTCAGTGGTGTGCGCACCCGAAAAGCCTTCAGGATCTGTATTGCTTTCTTCGCCTCCTGATATCTGCCCTCATCTGCATCCCACAAATTATCGTGGGGATCCTGCAGAGCGGCATAAACCGGTGCATAGAATTCAAGGTCTTCCAAGTACGGAAAGACCTGATCCGGTTGATCGAGACTGGTCTTGAGCTTTTTAAGTAAATCTCGCCTGTGTTCCAAAGAGTCCTCAATTGCTCTGTGGCTTCTCAGAAAATCGACGAATTGAGTCGCACCCAGCTGGCCAATCATTTCCGACCATGCCTCCTCAAAATCATCAAAATGATCGTCGAAAAAATTCTGATCCTGATTCAAAAGGGACAAAAGATAGCTCTTCAGCAAATCAGGGGTGGAGCAATGCACGCCCTCGGCGTTCAGCGTTTCAAAAACACCGTATGCATCCAAATCATCTTTGACTCGAATCAGCATAAACACCAAGCCGTTGGCAATGGATTCCAAGAACGAGGCGATGTCCACGCCCGAATCAAAGCCAGCAAATTTTTGGGCGAAAAACCCAAAGGATTTTTGCATTGTTTTTTCTGATTTGTTCATGTTTCTCTTCTGCACAGGCTCAAGCCAATGGGCGAGCGAAGAGAAATATTTGTGGTTATTTCTGTTGAGCGTCAACTTGGGACTCGTTCTCAAACTCAAGGCATCTTTAACCCCGATATAGCGCTCCTGATAAAAATTCATTCTCTGAATGTTTTCGTCTTTTTCGTTGTCGCTGTCGATCATCTCCTGCAATCTGCCCAGAGCAGCCAGAATCAATATCGACAGTGTTGTCAATCGCTGCTGTCCGTCGATAATTTCAAGGTCCCTGTCACCCGTTTCCCTCAAAACCAGGCAGCCCATGAAGTGCTGGGCTTTTTCACGCTGGACCTCTTCTATGCTCTGCCAAAGATCCTCCCAGTTTTCCTCTTCCCAAGAGTAATCCCGCTGGAATTTCGGCACGGAATACTTCCTGTCATTGGCCATGATCAGGGAATAAGAGGCATTTTCGGCATTCAGGGTTATCTCTTTCCAGCCCATATCGCGTCACCTGCACGGGTGAATGCAAGGTGCGCATAGTAGCGAAAGCCCGCCCAAGATTATTGCTTTAATCGATGTGGTCGGGTATCAAGACCCCGGCGACTGAACCTCAAAAAACTCCATCCAGGCCCCGTCGGGGGCGCGCACGGCGAAGCTTCGCACGGCCCCGTAGGGCGGCAGGTCGACATCGGCCAGGTCGGTCTCAAGGGGAATGTCGTTCTGCCGCAGGCGCTCAACCAGGGCGTCAATGCCCCGAACCGGAAAGCGCAGCGCCATCGAGCCGAGATTGGGCGGGACCGCCAGGTCGGAGACATCCCGCCCCCTCAGGCCGGCAAACTGCAGCAGCTCAACCGAGCCCTCATTCAGTCCCTCGGGGTGGACGATGTAGATGATGCGCTCCTCCTCGACCGCCAGATTGTGCGGCAGGCCGAGGACGTTCTCGCCCGGTTCCGGGCTGGCGCCCCGGTGCTCCAGATAAACCTGAAACCCCAGCACGTTGACGTAGAAGTCCAGGGCGGCGTCGATGTCCCTGACGATCTGCGTGGCGTTGAATGTGCGGCTGAATTCGCGCAGGTTGTCCCAGCCCTCGAGCGGCGGTGCAAGGCGCTGGATCAGCGCCAGCATGACGCCGTCGGGTCCCCTCGGCAGCCACTCAATCACGGTGAACGGCCCAAAGGTGAACTGCATCGGGTCGGTGGCGCCCTGCCAGCCGAGCTGCTGCATCTGGCCGAACTTGGCCTGCATGTCGGCGACGCGCACGTTGAAGTCGAAAATTCCGCCGGTGTCCCAGGACTGGGTGTTGGAGCGGATCTGCCGCTTCTCGACTCCGTCAAACCGGACCAGGCGCACAAAGCCCCGGGTCTCATCGGCGTTGCCGAGCAGGATGTCCTCGGCGCTGACGCCCTCCGCATCCAAACCCCACTGGCTCAGCTGGTCGGTGCCGATGCGCCCCCGGTGGCGCACGTTCCAGCTGGCGACATCTCGGTAAAAGCTCTCGTGCACGCTCAGGTCGCTGACGCTGAGGACGATCTCGCTCCACCCGGAAATCTCAAACGGCAGCTCGACCGGGGTCACTGCATCGGGCTCAACTTCGGGTTCGGCGTCGCCGCCCGGTGCGCATCCCGCCGAGGTCAGCAGCAGGCCCGCCGACATCAGCAAAACCCCGAGCGCAGAGCCTGTCGAGCGCACCTAGTGATTGACGGGGATGGTCTTGAAGTCGCGCACGGGCGGCCGGGTCGGTGGCTGGCGCAGTCTGAGGATCTGCCATATAGCCCCGTCCGGCCCCGTGAACACCAGGGACTCCTCGCCGTATTCGTTGAGCCGGATGGCGCTCGGGCGAATGCGCTCCCGCCGCAGCAGGGTGCGCACCAGGCCGACATCGTCGACGTACAGCGAGTGCATGTTGATCCCCTCGGCGTTGACGGCGACGCGGTCCATCCGGCTTCGGGCGGTGCGGTCGAATGGGTAGAAGAATTTCAGCTTGCCGCTGACGTCATTGGGCGAGCGCATGCCGATGTACTGATGCGAATGCCCCGGCGGCATGGCAAACACCACGCGCGCACCGGTCTGCCAGTCGCCGTCGATGACGGGCTGCTCCTGCTCGGGCTGAAATCCCAGGGCGCGGACGTAGTAGCCGACGGTCTCATCCAGCGGCTTGTCCTGGATGAAGTCGTGGTGGGTGAATTCGCTGGTGCGGAATACCGAGCCCTCGTTGATGTAGCCGTATCCCGGCACGTCGTAGCCGTAGCGCTGAAAGAAGATGTGGTTGAACCACTGCCCCCAGATCGAGGTCTCGCGCACGCCGATGCGGCGGTTTTCGTAGAGCCCGGGAGATTTGTTGGCATCCTGGTAGATGACGTCGAGGGTTGGCTCGATCACCAGCCAGGGCTGGCCCAGGGCGCGCTCGTCCTTGAAGACATCGACGATGCGCATGATGTCGGCCGTGCGCATCACCGCCATGCGCTGGCCCGGCGTGTCCGGCGGGGCATAGCCGACCCCCGGGGCGAGATTCTCCCACTCCAGAATGCGCAGCAGGCCGTGGGCGTCGACGCCGGCGTTCTGCATGCGCACCGACTTGAGCGCGCTGGAAACCCCGTAGAGTGCGCGCGACTCGGCGGCGGTGAATTCGCCGGTCTGGATGACGCGAAAGCCGAAGAGCTTGAAGTGCTCGACGGCCTTGTCGGCGTCCTCCACGCCGACCATGACCTCGTAGACGCCGCTGACGCCGGTGTCCGCCGGCTCGGTCGGAAACTGCGCCGAGACCGGCAGCGATGCCATGGACAGGGCAAGCCACAGCGGCAGGGCGCCCAACAACTTGTAAACCGGGGAAATCATCATGAGGGCCTCCTAAATCTAATCCTTCCAGGCGGCGCCGCCAACCCAGGTGCCGGCCACCGGGTTGAAGGGATGCCAGCGGACGCTGTCCCAAAAGCCGGCGCGAAAGTAGGGGTCCGCACCGAGCAGTGCGCGGGCGCGGTTGATGTCGTCTGTGGCGAAGATGTAGAGACTGCCGATCTTTTCGCCGGCCTCGTCGAGAATCGGTCCGGCGACGAGGATCTCATCGATGATCGAATCGACGTAGTCCAGGTGCGACTGCAGGTGCTTCTGGCGGGCTGCATCCGAACCGGGACCGTCGAGACAGCGCACCGAGACCGCCATTTCAGTCGGCGAACTGGGCGATGTCGCCATAGCCGAGCTCGGCGCTGTTCTCATACTTGCGCCAGTCGACATCGATGCGGCGCTCGTCCACCAGCGTCCGCTGAAACAGCCGGTCGTCCCTGAACCAGTGCCAGACGCGGCTGCGCCGGGTGCCGCAGTCGCTGAGCTGGATCATCTCGTAGAGGTTCATTTTTTCCTCGGGGCGGTCCCAGGACAGCATCACCGTGCGGGCGAAGTCGTCCTGCCGCAGCTCCGCCGCCCAGCCCTCGATCACGCCGGAAAACATCATCCTGCCGGTGGCGGGGTCGTATTCGCCGGGGAAGTCGCGCAGGTCCTTGCGCCCGTCGGCCCAGTAGTAGAAGTTGGTCTGATGGTAGAGGTCGTCGGTCTCAAAGCGGCACAGCAGGCGCGAGCGGTGCTCGTCGATCTTGTTGCCGTCGGGGTCGTAGAAGCGGTAGTAGCCGTCCCACACGCCCTCGTGCCGGGCCAGAAGCGGCATGGCCTGTCTCAGTGTCTGTTCAGTCATCGATTGCTCCCATTAGTCATTCAGTCATTCAGTCATTCAGGCTTGGACAGCTCCTCGGCAATGCGCCCGAGATCGGCTTCACCGCCCTCCGAGGCGCCCTCCATTTCCTGCTGGATGATGCGGAAAATCCGCGCGATGTAGAGGCGCTGGGCCTCGGCGCGCTGCTGCTCTGCGGCCTTGTCGAGCTCGAAGGACTCGATCTCATCGGCCTGGATCACGCCCTTGGAGGCAAGCAGTCGCTCCAGCGTGTCCAGCCGCGCGCGGCAGACCGACAGCTCGCCCGCCAGGGCCATGACGATGGCGAAGATCCGCTCGGCTTCGCGCGATTCAAAATACCAGGGGCGCCTGCCCTTGGCCTTGCGCCCCGCCAGGGCGGCGACATCAATGTTGAGATCCTGGGGTTCGCCGCCAGACATTTTGCCGTCCCTTCCTCAGGCGGCGACCGCCGCCGCCCGGGCGCCCTTCCACGCCCCGTAGGCGTGCCACGCCGGCGTGCGGCCGTAGTCCTCGCCTGCGGCATCGTGCCGGGTGGCCGGGAACAGCTCCTCGTCGACCGAGGCGGCAACCTGCATCTGAAAGATGCCGGAGGCCGGAAAGCCGACATCGACCATCATCTGCTCGATGTCGAGTTCGTGCATGCGGCTCCAGAAGGGCTCGTTGTTGTTGAGCGTGTCCCAGTCCCGCATGAACTGCTCGAACAGCGGCATGGCGTCGGTGTAGCGAGGCTGCTCCAGATGCACGATGAGCCCGCCGTCGGCAGCCACCCGGTGCGTCTCGGCGAGGATGCGGGGCAGCGCCTTCATGCTGAGCTCGTGCAGGAACATGCTGGTGGTGATCAGGTCGAAGCAGCCATCGGCAAAGTCGAGGCGCTCGGCGTTCATCTGCACGAATCGGATGTTGTCGACCCCCAGCGACTGCGCCCGGGCGTGGGCGTAGCGCAGCACCGGGGCGCTGACATCGACGGCGATGACTTCGGCGTCCCTGAAGTGCTGCGCCAGCGGGACGATGTTGTGGCCGACGGTGCAGCCCAGGTCGAGAATGCGGCGCGGGGAAAACTCGGGGTGCTCGCGCTCGAGCCACTCGACGATGGCGCAGCCGCCGCCGTCGCTGTAGCGCCCCAGCGCACCGCCGGTGGTGACGAAGATGCCGCAGTCGTAGTTGGCCCCGGCGCTGACGTCCCCCTCGCCCAGGGCGGTGTGGTAGCTGCCGGGCATGCAGTGCGTGTCGACGGCCTCGACGTAGCGCGGCAGGGGCAGATCGGCGTCGAGCCGCAGGCCCTCGGGGGCGGCGGAGCTGATTGACTGGGCACTGCGGTTGAGGTCGTTGACCTGGCGCAGCACCAGGGCGCGACCGGCCTGCTGGCGCATCTCCATGCTGCAGCGGCGCAGGGCGCACCAGAGCCGGTAGGGCAGCTGCGTCTGCATGGCGTCCCGGACTTCATTGCGGTGCTCGGGGGCACGGCCGCGGTTTTTTTGGAATTCAGGCAGGGCCTGGTCGGTGTAGCAGCGCGCCAGCTGCGGGGTCAGCTCGCTCGCCATCCAGGCGTTGAGCTGGGTCAGGAAGTCAAAGCGGGCGGTTTCGTCGCAGTCGGGCTGGGGAAAGACCCCGTGCCGCCCGACGTTTGACCACGAGGGCGGCAGATTGGCGTCGCTCAATGCCGGTACTCGTAGGTCAGCATCCACTGCGAGCCCTGGCGCAGCGAGGCAAATGTGCCGCGGGGGGAGCCGTAGTCAACACTACTCAGGGTGGTGAGGGCATCCAAGTTCTCAATAAAGTTGTTCTGACCCTCAGTAAATGCGGTCGATCTGTTATTGGCGCCACAGCCGAAGACGGCAAAGTTGGTGAAAGAGCAGAGAGAACCTTGGCCATAGTCGGACCATCG
Source organism: Gammaproteobacteria bacterium AqS3 (assembly GCA_001750645.1). GTDB lineage: Bacteria > Pseudomonadota > Gammaproteobacteria > MEIF01 > AqS3 > AqS3. The sequence continues at coordinate 147,562 of MEIF01000228.1, read as the reverse complement.
GGTCAGGGCAACAGGAGTCTTGTCGTCGGTGATGTTGGTGCCGGTCAGCCGCAGCGAGTAGCGCTCGCCGAGGAAGCTGATGTGCATGCCGTGCTCAAGGGCGTCGCCGGTCTCCAGGCCGTTGTGGACTTGGGCGAATTTGCTGCTCTCAAAGCTGCTGTTGAGGCCGAAGACAAATTCGGTCGATGAATTCGGGATTGCAGCGGTGAAGTTGACATCGACGTTGTACTGCGTCTTCGAGGTCAGCGGGATCTGATTGCCCGAAATGTCGCAGGTCGCCCCGGGGCGCACACCCATCGCCGCAGCCTCAGCATCCGTGCGGTCGGCATCGTAGAGGTAGCCGCCGCTGGTCAGGATGTAGTGGAAGGCATCGCAGCCATTGGTGATCTCGGGGTTGACCAGCGTATAGCCAAGGCCGATCTCAACCGCCGGGTGGGGAAAGGCGCGAATCTCGGCCTCAAACCCGGTGATGCGGGCATCGCCTTGGTTGGACACCGCCGAGGCCAGCAGACCATTGGGATCAGCCAGCGGTGTGGTCAGTTGCAGCTTGGTGATGTCGTTGGCAAAGACGTTCAGAGCCGCGTAGAAACTGCCATCGGGCGGGGCGACCTTGACGCCGAGTTCAACGTTGCGGGATTCCTCCTCCTCAAAGTCAGGATAGCCCTGCTTCTCGGCAGCCTGGTTGTTGACGCCGCCAGGCTTGTTGCCGTTGGCAAAACTCATGTACATGGTCGCCCGCTCGCTGATCCTGTAGCGGTACCACAGTTTGGCGGTGGTGCTCCTGAATTTCTCGGCCTTGTCCTTGTTGACCTTAACCCCACAACTTAGGATGTAGATGCCGCCATCACAAAATTGGTCTCCATCTCTATCGTCCGTCAGCGCCACATCTATCAGGCTCTTGGTCTCCGAGGCGAGGCGCAGCTCAAAACCAATGGTTGCCGCATCGTTGATGTCGGCCTCGATCAAGCCGAAGACGGCATCGTTGTCAATGGTGTACTCATCAACATCCGGTCGCTTGCCCGAACCCAGAAAAGTCGCGCCGGTCACGTTCCATGTATCCGTGCATTCCCCGGCACGATTCCTCACACATTCAAAAGTCGCAGGCTTGATGTCGTCGTAGATCCAAGCGATTGAGCTTCCTGTGCGCTCCCAAGCATAGTTAAAGGCACCGGCACCCCAGCGCACCCGCTTGGACTGATCCGAATTGATGCGAATCTCAAAGGACTGATCGACATAGTCGTCTTGGCCGGCAATGTTAAAGAAGGAGCCTAGAACGGGGAAATGAGTCGTTGGTGCCGGCGTATTGACTGCTGGACTGTAATATCGGTAATCCCAGTGATCAGAGTCCGAACCGGTGGAGGTGACTTCCCGACGCATGCTGCCGTTGACATCCATGGTGATGCCCTTGGGCAATTCGGTCGAGTACTGCGCGATGAAGATCAGGCGGTCGCGCTCAACGCCGGTGAAGGGCAGCCCTTCGGCGGGGGCATCGTTGAGCATCACGTAGTCCAGCGTGCGCACCTCGCCGCAGTAGTATTGATAGGGGTTGTCCGGCTCAAATTTTCCGCCGGCGCGCGGATCCGGAGTGCCGCGCTGATTGATGGGACTGGTTCCACGGAATAGATTCCGCGTCACATTAGACCGAAACCCCGGATAGCAATTGTTGAGATCCGAGCGCTGCAGCTGCAGGGCACGCGTGCCGTCGTTGTCCTCCGAGGTCATCATCATGAAATTGAGGTCGCCGTTGGCCAGCGGGCCGCTGAGGGCCAGCATCTGCGACTTGGTCTTCTCATCGCCGATGGTCTGGTTGCTGTTGAGGTTCCTGTACTGGCCGCGGTAGTCGTAGTCGCCGAAGGACATCGTCAGCCCCCAGCCGCCGCCCATTGGAAACTGCACGGTCAGCGCCGAGCGGTTGATGTCACCGGCCTCGCCGGCGAGCCCGGTGCCGTGCTTGACGAAGTAGCGGAAGCGGTCGACCGAGAGATCCTTGAGCACAAAATTGACCGCCCCGGAGTAGGCGTTGCGACCGTAGAGGGCGCTCTGCGGGCCTTTGTTGACCTCGACGCGCTCGACCAGGTTCATGTCCAGCGAGAGAATGTCGCCCTGGAAGTAGACGCCGTTGATGTAGTAGGAGGCCCCCGATTCGGCCAGCGGGGCGGTGCCGGCGAGGATGTTTGAGAGGCCGCGGATGACCGGGCGCTCGGTCGAGCGGCCAAAGGCTTTGGAGAATGACAGGCCGGGGGTGAAGCGGGCCACGTCGTCAATGGAGTTGATGTTGAGGTCCCTGAGGCGGTCATTCGTCAGGGCGGTGACGGCGCCGGGAACATCGGTCAGGCGCTCGGCCTTTTTGCGCGCAGTGACGATGATCTCCTCAATCATCGGCTCGCCGGCCATTTCGGGCTGCTCATCGCCCGCCGTCTCCGGGGCGTCGTCCTGCGGTTGTTCCTGCCCCCAAGCGGGAATGGCTGCGGCTGCGAAAGCGATGGCCAAGCTGAGTATGGCGGCGATTATCTTGTGGAAAGGCCAGTCCCAGTCATTCATTGATTTCCCTCCACGATCGGCTGAATGGTTTTCTTCAATATCTGCACAGACACCCTACCTTGACTAATGCACAGAGAAGAATCGCCTATGGGGCTGATTTGAGCGGGCAATGATACAGGATGCAGGCGGCAGCAACCGCAATCCTGCACCGCTTGGATGAACTCAGCGCGCACCGACCCGCATCCCCAGGGGCAGCCCCGCATCGGGAGTGAAGCCGAAGATCGGGATCTCCCTGGGCAGCACGCCAATCAGCGCCTCACGGGCCCGCATCAGGGCGTCAAAGTCAACGCCGGTGTTGAGGCCCATGGCTTCCAGCATAAACACAAGGTCTTCGGTGACGATGTTGCCGCTGGCGCCAGGTGCGAACGGGCACCCGCCCAGCCCGCCGAGGGACGCATCCAGCGTGGTCAGACCCTCCTCCAGCGCCGCCAGGGCATTGGCCAGCCCCTGACCGCGCGTGTTGTGCAGGTGGATGCCGGTGAGCTTTTCCGATCCGACTTCGCTGCGCACCGCCCGGATCAGCCGGCGCACCTGCGACGGATTGCCGCAGCCGGTGGTGTCCGACAGGCCGACCTCGTCGGCGCCGGTGCGCACCGCGCGCACAGCCAGGTCGACCACGAGAGCCTCGGATACCGGCCCCTCGATGGTGCAGCCGAAGGCGGTCGACAGGCCGACCTCAAAGTGGGGGCGCTCGGCCTTTGGCAGCTCTTTGAGACGCCCGGCAATGGCGGCGATCTCGGCGAACATCTCCTCGTGGCTGCGGTTGACGTTCCTGCGGCTGTGCGTCTCGCTGACCGAGAGCGGCAGGCTGATCTTGTCGGGGCGCTCGGGCAGGATGCGCTCGACACCTTTGAGGTTCGGCACCAAGACGGCGATCTGGACATCGAGGGTGCGCGCACTGCGGGCGACTTCGACGGTGTCGGCCATCTGTGGCAGGAGCTTGGGGGATACGCAGGAGCCGACCTCTATCTCGGGCAGACCCGCCGCAGCCAGGGCCTCGATCCAGCGCAGCTTGTCGGCTGTGGGCAGAACACAGTCAATGTTCTGAAGACCGTCTCTGGGACCCACTTCGCTGATTGTCACATCGATCATGAGCAGGGCTGCATTGAGCGGTCGGCAAATGTCCTATCAATATAACATTAATATTAAGTCGCTCAATTCGCTTTTCTCCGAAGAGGCCGAGCGAGAAGGAGGTGCAATTTGAACGTATCTGAAACACCGCTGGCAGGGGTGCGCGTGCTGGAGCTGTCGCACATGGTGATGGGTCCCAGCGCCGGTTTGATCCTCGCCGATCTGGGCGCCACCGTGATCAAGGTCGAGCCGCCCGGCGGCGACAAGACGCGCAAATTGCGGGGCTCGGGGGCGGGTTTTTTTCCGATGTATGCGCGCAACCGGCAGAGCATCTGCATCGACCTGAAAACCGACCAGGGCCGGGAGACGGTGCGCCGGCTGCTGGGCGGCGTCGATGCCCTGATCGAAAATTTCCGCAGCGGGGCGCTGGCGGGATTGAAGCTCGACTACGACTCGCTGAGGGACGACTTTCCGCAGCTGATCTACTGCTCGCTGAAGGGCTTTCTGAGCGGGCCCTACGCGCACCGCACGGCGCTCGATGAGGTCACCCAGATGATGGGCGGGCTGGCCTACATGACCGGCCCCTCGGGACGGCCGCTGCGCGCGGGTGCATCGGTCATCGACGTCCTCGGCGGAACCTTCGGCGCCCTGGGGATTTTGGCGGCGCTGCACGAGCGCAGGCGCACCGGCCAGGGGCAGCACCTGTCCAGCGGGCTGTTCGAATCGACCGCGTTTTTGGTCGGGCAGCACATGGCGCAGGAGGCCGTCACCGGCGAGCCCGCCCCGCCAATGCCCGAGCGCGCCCCGGCCTGGGCGATCTACGACGTATTCCAGTGCGCCGATGCGCTGCCGCTGTTTGTCGCCGTCGTCAGCAATGCCCAGTGGCAGGCCTTCTGCCGGGAATTCGGTCGCGACGACTGGCTGGGCGACGCCCGGCTGGCCGAGAACAACGACCGGGTCGCCGCCCGAGGCTGGCTGCTCGACGAAGTCCGCGCGCTGTTCGCCGGCATGACCCGCACCGCTGCGATCGAACGCATTGAACGCATCGGCCTGCCGTTTGCGCCGATCGCCAGACCCAGCGAACTGTTTGAGGACGAGCATCTCAACAGCGGCGGACTGGTCGAGGTCACGCTGCCGGACAGCGACACCAAGACCAGGCTGCCCGGCCTGCCGCTGGAGATCGACGGACGCCGCACCCGTCTGCGCGAGGACCTCGCCGCGCCCGGGGCGCATTCGCGCCGAGTGCTTCAGGAGGCCGGCTTTGCCGCAGAGGAGATCGACGAGCTGTTCGCCTCCGGCTCGGTGACCTGATTTGAGCGGCCCGCCCGCATCCTCAGTCTGCCCAATCGCTCAACCCGCCGGCTGATTGAGCCCTCTGATTCGACTGCTGGTATGATTTTGTTCTGCCCGGCTTGCTGTCAGCCAGAGAGGAAACAGGAGGGAGTAGAAACCATGCCCAAAAGGCCGCCTAGCAGGGACTTGCACCTGTCTCGCTCGTTTGACGAACCCCGAACTCAATATTCGTCATGGCACGAACGCTGGTACGGAGAGGATCTCGGGATCATCTCCTGCTGGGAAATCGGTCGCTCGCTGCGCACAAAGAGTCCGGACCTGGCCAGGCAGGTCGAGCGGGGAGAACTGCCGATGCTGGCCTGGAAGGGCGGCATTGATCCCCAAAAGCCGCCGCCAAAGAAAAAACCGCCCGCCGAAAAACCCGGGGCGAGAAAAAAACTCGGTCGCGTGAGCAAAGAACAGTCAAACAAAATCTACGGCTCGCTCAACTATCTGGCGCTGTGGCAGGGGCTGAAAGGGAAGGATCTGGACATCTATCCCAATCAGGAATCGGAACTGACCTGCTCAAAGACCGGCGTGACCGTCACCTACACCCTGGAGCGGGCCAAGTATCTGGGGCCCGAGGACATTGATGAAACCTGGATCAACCCGAAGGCCTGGCGGCGAATCAAGCGGGAACTCCGCAAGGGACCCGGCAACTACGACCTCGAAAAAGTCGAGGAGCTGGCCAAAACACCCTCCCCGATCAAGGCGCACCACATTGAGCCCTATTTCAAGGAAATTCCCCCGCTTTGGAAGGATGAGGACTGGGGCTTCAATTCATCTGAATCCCCAGATAAGCAGGAGCCATCCGAGGACCGCAAAAATGGCGACAAGATGAGCAGCTACTTTCCAAACCTGCTGACTGACCCAAAGCCAAGAACCCGGACTGTTCCTTACATTTACAGCGCCGAATTCGCCACCAAGATCAAGTACATTCGGCGGCGTCAGGACACCCTCATTAAGCGTCTGCGCGACAAATACCAAAAGCCGAACAAAAGATACACGAAACTGTTGCAGGAAGACCTGGCCTCCGGAAGGAAACCCGGCTCCTAGGCCGGCTTGAGGCGCCGCCAATCAATCGAAAATCCCGACGGCGATTTTCCGAGCGGTGTGAATCCCTTCTGCCCGGCTTGGCGATCGTCCCGAATTCAACGACGGCGACGCCTTGTTTTGCGCTTCCCCGCCTCCAGCGGACTGCGCACTTTTTCATAGCGCTCAAACAAATGACCGATGCGCTCGTGCTCCGATGCAAACCCGCCGCGGCGGTAGAGGCGGTCAACGGCCCGGTCCAGATTCTTATGGGCTTGGTGCAGGTCACCGGGCATCAGGTCAGGATCATATAGATTGGCCGGCGTTGAGCCTGAATGAGCGGCTCGGGCATCCAGCACCGCCTGAGCCAGGGGCTCCAGTTTTTCAAGTTTTGCCGTCGCAGGCGGCATCGGAAAGGTGTTGTAAACAGAACCCGCCGAGTAGCGATAGTCGCTTTTCAGACGACCGCCTATCTGACGCAGCCATGCGTTATGCATTGCAGAGATCAGCAGGGCAAAGTCAGTCAGCGTGGCATTTTCCAAAATAAGCGCCGCATCACTGGGAATGATAGGAGGCTCCAGCCAGCCAATGGGAAGGTATTCGCGACGCTGTGAACTTACTCTTGGGATAAATAGAAAAGGTTTTTCAGGAATCACATTGAGGTGATAAAGCCTCGGCGTTTCCGCCAAATTCCGCGTTGGTGAACTTCTGCTCGCTTCTCGATAAGCGCGAACCCGAGCGATTCTTTTTTTCACATTCGGCAGGTGCGCCAATTGTTCCGGAGAGGCGTTATGCAGGGACAAAATCCATCGTTTCTCTCCCTGCAAAAATTCCCGAGCGCCGATATAGGGGCGGAGAAATGTTTCTGCTCCCGGTTCCAGTTTGAGAAAGTTGTCACGTTTTGTCTCGCTGAAAATATAGTGCCCACCATCGATGGGCTTGGAGCCCATAACCAATTTGCTCATTCCATTGATCGACTGGCTTTCCTCTGTGATCACGGTGTGCGGATCAGACAAATCACCGGCATCAAATAAATAAGGCGATATCGCCTTGGGGCTGCTCTCTTCCGGTTGGCCGCGAATATCGGGATAGTTAAACAGGCGTTTTTCCTTTGGCGCTTTCTCACAGTTGTCCAAGCCCAAAATCACGACATGCACATTTGCCTTGCCGCGCGCGTCCGAGCCCCAGGCAAAAGTGCGATGCGCAAAGCTAATTTCCAGTTTGCATCTATCGAAAAGGATTGGCCACAATTGCGCCACCTGCTCGCCCTGAGTGATCGAATTGGTCGCAACAAAGCCCATTCGAGCATTGCAGCGTTTTATGTACTCGCCAGCCTTAACAAACCAGGCCGAGACGTAATCGAGCGTTCCCCCCCCTTGCAATCTGACGCACCTGAATCCGCTGCTCGGCGGATTGAAGCTTTGATCCGGCAAAAGGGGGGTTGCCCAATACAAAGGAGCACTCTTTGGGAGGGAGCACATCAGCCCAATCATTTTCCAGCGCATCGCCCTGAAAAATAGAGGGTGATTTCTCAAGCGGGATGCGCGCATAGTTCTTGCTAAATTCAATGCTGAGCTTGTTGTTCATGATGTGGTCCATCATCCACAGCGCCGTTTCGGCAACGCGAACAGGGAATTTCCCGATTTCAATTCCGTAGAACTGGTCGACGTCGATCAGCGACAAAATCTGCACGGATAACGCCGACTGCCGGACACCCTGGGCTTTGGGATAGATCTCTCTGAGCACCTCAATTTCCAGCTGGCGCAATTCCCGATAGGCGATGATGAGAAAGTTGCCGCAGCCGCATGCGGGGTCCAGAAATTTCATGGTCCCCAATTTTTTCTGAAAATGCCTGAGAGCCCGAATGCGCCCCCTGCGAAGAGACTTCAGCCTTTGAAACTCCGCCCGCAAATCATCCATGAACAGCGGCTCGATCACCTTCAGAATATTCTGCTCGGTCGTGTAATGAGTTCCCTGCGTGCGGCGCATCTCCGGATCCATCACCGATTGGAACAGTGCCCCGAATATGGCCGGCGATATGTTGGACCAATTGAAATGGCAGACCTCCAGCAGCATTTTGCGCATTCTTGAATCAAAGGAAAATATTCTCAAATGATCCCTAAAAAGCTCTCCGTTAACATAGGGAAATTTAGCCAAATCTTCATCCAGAGTGCCGGCCCTCTTGTCTGGGGGCGTGTCCAGGACCTCGAATAATTGCGCCAATTGCTGTCCCAGATCAGAGCCGTCCTCCCGGGTCCTCGTTTCGATAAAGTCAAGCAGGCTGTGCCTGGACTCAAAAATGCCGGTGTTGTCGGCGAAAAGACAGAACACAATGCGCACCAAAAATCGCTCCAGGTCATATTCGGCATGGCCCGCATGCTTGAGGGCGTCATAGAGTCTGCCGACCTGCTCGGCTGCATAAATATTGACCGGATCCTGATCGCGAAAAACCCTGCGCTGAATCCCGATCATAAAGCTGAATTTCTCGACATGTTCGTGCAGATTTGCAAGCTCAAAACAGATATTTCCAGATTTCTCCTCCAAATCATGCAATTCAAAAGTCTGGAAATCGCTCAAAAGAATGTAGCGGGGGCGCTGGTGGTCGGGCAATCCGTCAAAATATTCTCCCGCCTGTTCCCTGGCTTTTTCAAGATTGCGACCGGCGCTCTTTTGCTCAACCAGCAGTGTGCCAGGCCAAAACAGATCAATAAAGCCGGCCTGGTCGCCTAATTTTTGGACATGCTGCTCATAGCGGGCGACACTTCTTCTCTGCAGTCCAAAAATCTGAAAGAAATCGTTATAAAAACTCTGAGTCTCGCCTTTTTCATAATGCGCATCTCTCCAGTCATCGGAAAATTTTCCTGCCCGATGGCGAATCTCATTCCACGACAGATTCATCAAATCTCCCCCTGTCAGAACTTCTATCAGCCGTCAGAAGCATATCAGGTCACCCTCTTGGCTCAAGATCCGGGGCTTGCATCGTCGTTCCTCCTGTAAAATCCCGCCGTCAGCTGCACCATAAGGGCTCGGCAGCGGGTTCACCGGGGGCGCAAATGAATCAACCCGATCAGGTTCCGACGCCCGTCAGCCCCTCGCCCGATCTGAATATTCTGGTGGTCGACCTGGATCACAGTCTGGTGCGCACCGATCTGCTGGCGGAAAGCTTTTTTTCCTCGCTGTCCCGCTGCTGGCATATTCCGCTGAGTGCACTCTGGGCTCTGATGAGGGGCGGGCGTCCGCAGCTGAAGCAGCATCTGGCTGCGCACTCGTCCATCAATTACGACCGGCTGCCCTACAACACCGAGGTGCTCGACCTGGTGCGGCTGTGGAAATCCAAGGGCGCCCGCATTGTGCTGGCGACCGGATCCGATCACCGGTGCGCCCAGGCCGTGGCCGATCATCTGGAGATCTTTGACGAGGTGTACGCCTCCGATGGAAAACTCAACCTGTCCGGACACCGCAAGGCCGAATTTCTGGCCGGGCGCTACGGCAGCGAGCGATTTGCCTACGTCGGCGATCACCGCCGCGATCTGCCGGTCTGGCGCCGGTCTGCGGCCGCCATTACGGTGGGGGCATCGCACCGGCTGCGCCGCCAGGTGGAGGGCATCCCGGGCATTCAGGTTCAGCACCTCAAAAATCCGCCTGCGTAGATCCGCGCCGCACTGCGCGCACTGCGCCCGCATCAATGGCTGAAGAATTTTCTGATATTCGTGCCGATGGTGCTCGGGCATCAATTGACGCCGGCGGCGGGGCTGCCGGTGTTCGAGGCATTTGCAGCGTTCTGCCTGATCGCCTCCGGAATTTATCTTTTCAACGACCTGCTGGATCTTTCCGCCGACCGCTCCCACCCGCGCAAGAGCGGTCGACCATTTGCCTCTGGCCAGCTGCGCATTGCACACGGTCTCTGGCTGCCGCCGTCCCTGGTGGCTGCCGGCCTGCTTCTGGCCTTCTCGGTCAACACGCCGACCGGGCTGGTCGCCGCGATCTATGCGCTGCTGTCCATTTCGTATTCCTGCGGTATCAAGCGTCAGCTGGTGCTGGACATCGCCGCACTGAGCCTGCTCTACACGCTGCGCATCATTTGCGGCGGTGCGGCCGGCGAGATTGACGTCTCCCTCTGGCTGCTGGCTTTTTCAATGTTCATTTTTCTGGCTCTGGCGGTGCTCAAGCGCCTGGCCGAATTGATCGACTTATACGGCCGCAGCGAGGTTCAGGTTCCCGGGAGAGCCTATCTGATCAGCGACCGACCCGTCCTGTCCATGGTGGCCATCGCCTCGGGATACATCGCCATTCTGGTGCTGGTGCTCTACATCAATTCTCCCGAAGTCACGCTGCTGTACTCGCATCCGGAGCTGCTCTGGGGGGTTTGCCTGGTGATGCTGTACTGGTTTACCCGCTTGGCGATGCTGACGCTGAGGGGCGAGATGCACGACGACCCGGTGGTGTTTGCCATCCGCGACCGACCCAGCCTGATCTGCCTGGCGATCATCGGTACGCTGGGCCTGGCCGGAGCGCTGCCTTGACAACTCTGGCCGTGAAATATTCGCTTTTCTGCCTGCTGGCCGTGCTGGCCAATCTGGCGACGCAGCGCGCCGTGCTGTTTTACATCCCCGACCGCCCGGGATTCATCGCAGCCCTGATCTGCGGCACCGCCGCCGGACTGATTCTGAAGTTTGTCCTCGACAAGTGGTGGATATTTTCCGACCGCGAGCTGACGCTGCGCGGCAACAGCCGAAAGTTCCTGCTGTATTCGGCGATGGGCATCCCGCCCACGCTGCTGTTCTGGCTGACCGAATCCCTGTTTTGGTCAATCTGGGGAACGCATGTCATGCGCGAAATGGGCGCCGTGCTGGGCTTGGCTGCGGGATATGTGACCAAATATTTTCTCGACAAACACTATGTATTCACAACCCGGGCGGTGCAGTGACCAAGCTTCATGGCTGGGGTCGCTTTCAGGAGTGGGACTGCCAGGTGCATGCACCCGCATCAGAGCAAGAGCTCATCCGGCTTGTCCGAAGCGGCGATTCACTGATCGCCAGGGGCTGCGGAAGGGCCTACGGTGACAGTGCGATCAATCCTGCCTGCACCATCGATATGCGGCGATTGAATCGGGTGCTGAGCTTTGAGCAGGACAGCGGTCTGCTCACTGCCGAGGCCGGTGCGATGCTCGGTGATCTTATTGCGCAGTTTCTGCCGCATGGATGGTTTTTTCCGGTGACGCCGGGGACCAAATTTGTCACGCTGGGCGGAATGGCTGCCGCCGATGTACACGGAAAAAATCATCACCGAGTCGGCTCGCTGGGCCGTTTCGTTGAATGGATCGAATTGATCGATGCGCATGGCCGCCTCATCCGCGCATCCCCCAGCGAAAACCCCCGGCTGTTTGAGTGGACCCTCGGCGGAATGGGGCTGACCGGCATCATCGCGCGCCTGGCGGTGAGGCTGCAGCCGGTCGAAACCGGCTGGATTCGACAAAAATGCATTCGCTCAAAAAACCTTGGGGAGACTCTGGATGCCTTTGACGCGCATGACGACAGCACCTATTCGGTCGCCTGGATTGACAGCCTCGGCTGCGGAGCTCATCTGGGGCGTTCGGTGCTGCTTCTGGGGGAGCATGCCCGCCGAGATGAGCTGCCGGATTCGCTGGGCAGGCGGCCCTTCGATGTTCCCGGGCGGAGCCATCTTTCGGTGCCGTTCAATCTGCCCAAAATCACCCTGAATCGCCTGACGCTGAAGGCTTTCAATGCCCTTTATTTTCACGCCGGCGGGCGGGCACAATGGATCGACTGGGATCGCTATTTTTACCCGCTTGATGCGCTGCATAACTGGAACCGCCTGTACGGCTCCGCAAAGCTGGTTCAGTTTCAGTGTGTGCTGCCGCTGGAGCAGTCCCGAGCCGGACTCGCCGAATTGCTGCAAGCCATTGCATCCAGCGGACAGGGTTCGTTTTTGTCCGTGCTCAAGCGCTTCGGATCCGGAAAAAAAGATGGCGCCGAAAATACCCTGTCTTTTCCGATGTCTGGCTACACCTTGGCGCTGGATTTTCCGGCGACCCCCGGGGTGCTGAAACTGCTGAATCAGCTGGATGAAATCGTGCTGTCCTGCGGCGGGCATTTTTACCTGGCCAAAGACGCGCGCATGAGTGCGCAGTCGTTTGCCCGGAGTGAACACCGGCTGGAGGCGTTCCGGCAGTTCCGATCCAGCTGCTCTGCGGCGGAGCGGTTTTCCTCAATGCAATCGGAGCGACTGGGGCTGTGAGTTCAAACCCCTCTGATCGCCGACCCGTCGTGCTGCTGCTGGGGGCGCGCTCGAACATCGCCCTGGCGACCGCAGAGGTTTTTGCCCGGGCCGGCTGGAACCTGCAGCTGGCGGCCAGAAATGCCGAAACCCTGCAGGAAAACAGAGGGTTTTTCGAAGAACAGTTCGGCGTCTCAGTGACGCTGTGTGAATTTGATGTCCTGGCCATATCGGACCACCTCCGCTTTATTGAGGCCCTGCCGGAGCTGCCCGATGCTGCGATCTGCTGCGTCGGCGCTCTGGGCGACCAGGAGCATGATCAAGCCCATCCCGCCGATGCCGTCCGCATCATGCGAACCAATTACGAGGGGCCGGCGCAAATCCTGGAGGCGTTGGCCGGACGTTTTGCACAGCGCGGCTCCGGCGCGCTGGTCGGTGTCAGCTCGGTCGCCGGTGATCGGGGACGGGCATCCAATTACATTTACGGTTCCGCCAAAGCCGGTTTCACCGCATTCCTGTCCGGGCTGCGCGCGCGCCTGGTCGGTTCCGGCGTGCATGTTGTGACCGTTCTGCCCGGATTTGTCGCCACCAAAATGATCAGCCATCTGCAAACGCCCAAGCCGTTGACCGCCTCCCCCGAAGCGGTCGGCCGGGCGATATACCGCAGCGTGCTGCGGTGCAAAAACCGGATCTACGTCGGGAAGCTTTGGGCGCCGATCATGTGGATCATGCGCCACCTGCCTGAAGCTCTATTCAAAAGAATTCGATTTTGATTCTCAAACAACACCCCTGGCAGGCTCTGACGATCCTGATTTTCTCCGCCCTGGTTCTGGCCAACGGCTTGGTGAATCCTCGCCAAAATTGGGACATGATCGGCTACACCGCATCCATTTTGCATCTCGAGGGTGCGCGCGGAGCTCAGCTGCACGAGGCCACTTATGCAGATGTGCGGGCCAGCGTTGATGATGAAAAGTGGCGAGAGCTGACAGAAGATATTTTGTACCGAACATTGACGCACCAAGATCCGCAATTTTTCGAGCGCCAAGTTGCGTTTTATCAGGGCCGATATCTGTATCTGGCGACGGTGCGGGCGCTGTCGCTATTCACCGACACCATCAGTTCAGCCATCGCCTTGACTGGCGCACTGGCCGGAGCCGTTTTTGCCCTGCTGTTTGGCGGGGCGCTGCTGGGCAGCAACTGGCGCATATTCGCGCTTTTTCCGGTTGCGCTGCTGGTGTTCCAGCTCCCCAAAGTGGCCGCCCTTGCCACCCCGGATTTGCTGGCCGCAGTGGCCGCCTTGGGAATTGTGCTGTGCTGGAATAAAAGGCGGAATTGGGCGCTGGCTCTGATTGTGCTGCTGCCATTGATTCGCACCAATTTTATTATTTTCATCACCCTGCTAATGCTCTGGCAGCTGTGCGACGACTGGGTCAAAGTCAGAAACAGTCAAAAGGCATCGCCCAAGTGGGAGTATCTGGCTTATGCCGGGGCATTGCTCTCTTATTTGATGGCGAATACCCTCTCCGAACATCCCGGATATTTGGCCCTGTTCAATTTCATATTCATCGTGCATAACACACCTGAGCTGCTGCGTGTTTTTGCCGGCGGCGGAGACATTCCGATCTCAGCCCAGCTCTCCGATTACTGGCCGCCCTACGCGAGGACCATTGAATACATCCTTGCGGCTTGGCGCAGAACCCTGTTTCGCCTGGTTTTGCTTGGAGTGGTTGGCTATAAATTGATCCAGAATTTTCGCCAAGGAAATTTCTGGAAAAGCGAGAACGGTTTTCTGATGGCCGCCGTGCTGTTCGCCGCCGCCCACATCGTATTGCTTCACGATCTGTCGCTGAGATTTTTCTTCTTCAGCAATGTCCTCACAGCGCTGATCCTGCTGCAATGGGGCGCCGAGAAATGGAGTCTGAGGGCAGGGCGGTAGGTCAGCCAAAGCGGCGAATATGCCCGGTATAATCCGCCGTTGATTTTGCTTTATTGGGGTGATCACGATGGCAAATAAGCTGGAACCCGGCACTCTGGATTGGAAGGCCTTGATGGCAGAGATTCGAGGGTCAATAGATCATTATCTTGCTGATAATTATCTCGTGACCGACACTGACGAAAGTCTGGAATATTTTGTTCATTACACCAATATGGAAACAGTTTATTCAATGCTCAATAATCTTCCCTGCGAGACAGATGAACCCCCGCACCATGAGAGCAGGGGATTAAGGTGTTACGATATTTCAGCCACGAATGATCCCAATGAAGGAAAATATTTCCTCAACGAAATTCAAAAAAAATATGAATTGCCCGAAGAAATAATCACTCCCAGAAAAAACCCCCCGTTTTCATGCTCCTTCATAGGGGGAAAAAAGGGTGTTGAAGATGAGCTGATGTATTGGCAATCATACGGGCAGGATGGGCTGGGCTGCTCTATAGCTTTACCTAAAATTATCAGGCCGGAAAAAATATACAAAGTAGCCTATGAAAAAAGAGCCCTCGAGAAATGCGCGGAAGAGTTTGGGGGAATCCTGCAAAGATATAAGGGTTATTGGAAAGATAAGTTGAGTGAGGAGAATAAAAACGCCTTTATCGAAGAAATTTTGGAGTATTTTGTTGTTTTGCGATTTTTATACAAGGATAGCGCCTATAAGCATGAAAGAGAAAGTCGAATTTTAATTCCATATCAAGATATAGGGGAGAAAGAACACTCCTTTGACTATAAACCGGCTACATCTCACATAAGGAAATATGTTGACACAGATGCCCTAAAGACCAAAAATCTTTTGCAAAGCGGAAGCATCATTACGATCGGGCCCCGAGTGCCGGACCTGGAAAGAGTGCGGACACTGTTTGAGCAGCTGGGCAAGCAAAAAGGTTTGAGAGGGCCAAGATTTGTGGCCTCCTCTATTCCTTACCGAAAGCTCTGGTGAATTTAGACAATAAACCGCGGAGCCAGCTTTTCCGTTCGTCTCTGTCTGGTTCACCTGTCCGAATAATCAGGCTTTTGAGATTGGGGTTGATTGCATCGCCCCGGGCAATTCGCTCATTTTGAAATACGCAATGTGGCCTGCACTTGTCGTTCTGAATGGTTGTCGTACCCCTTAAAAAATCATAGTCCTGCTGCTGAACCGGAGGCCACCAATCAGGCGCCACCAAGTACCGAAACATGGCGCCGGCTTCCATGGCTGCAACATGCAGGCTGAACGGAAAAACATTCTGGTTGCGGCCCCGCTCCTCGGGCGGCAGACTGCTGACATAGGCAGGGTTGTCCAGCGATCCATCCAATTCCACAGACACGTCACTGGTCGTGTACTGGCCATTGCAGCGCATGCACTGGTGGTATGGGGTGACAAGGTGCGCCCTCCAATGGGCAAAGAATGAATCCAGATTTTCCGCATGCTCAATGGCAATGCCCCCGTCAATCACCGGTATCAAATGCGCAAAGGCAATGAAATTAAGCACATCCCTGGCAACCGGACGGTCGACACAGCTCAGCAGGAGATCGCAGTCCAGCGCCGCCAGATAAGCCCGCTCATCGCGGAGGGAGAGCGGGATTTTTTGAACGGCAACCCTCTCTGCGGTGGAATTGAGCCGGAGGCGCCTCTCAGCCACGTCCACTTTATATTGGCCGATCTCGCTCTGCGTTCCATACAGCAGCCGATCCAGATTGTGCTCCTCCACCCGATCCGGATCGATCAGAACAATTTCCTGAATGCCGCCTCGGGCGAGCGCCTCGGCAACAATGCAGCCGACACTGCCCAAGCCCACCACGCCGATCTTGAGACGCGCAATATCGTTCTGCTTTTCTGCCCCCCAGGTGTCATAAGTTCTCCGCAGGATATTTCTTCTCTTCGGAGCGGGTGCAAGGGCATCGTTATGGTAGAGCTGATATTTTTTCTCGCCGACCACCCGGACCTTTTGACACCAATGAATCTGATTTTTCCTGCCCTCCCTGATCCAAAATCGAGCGCTCCAATAACCGTCGGTTCCCACCGTTAACCCCAGCAACGGCAATTGTGTGGCCTGTGCCGGATAAAAAATCGCCTCCTTTTCAGCGACGACATCCGGCTGGCTCATGGCCTGCCAGCCATCGGACGGATGGCTGTGCATAAAGGCAAGTCCTGCACCCTCCCGGCAGGCCAGGTTAATGGCGCGGGACAAATAATTTGGATTGAACTCCACATTTCCATGGAGGTTTCTTTCACCCTCATGGGGGAGAATGGCTTTGTAAATCAAAGCGCTGTAGCGATTTTGACCCGTGCTGGGGCGCCAAAGGGCAAAGCAAAGATCCTCCTGATACTCCCCCTTGTTGAAGTGCTGCAATAAGTGAGCGCATATTTCTTCATTGGTCTCGCCCAAAAAGACTGCCTCGTATATATTCACTTCAGGGCTTTGCAAAAGCGGCCAACATGTTCATTAAGAAATGACTTCATGCTTTTTTCCGGCAGCTGATCCCAAATATCGCGAGGAGGGCGGCTCAATGCGCCCCATTCACAGGTCTGCCCCTTTTCATTTTCACTTGAATAGATTTCTACTGGCCCTCCCAATCCATCGTCGTGCAGCGGGCTAATGTGAATCCAATGCGGAGGGTATTCAGGATAGGGGCCATCCGGGTTTGAGACCCCCAGCAAGACCGTTTGATTGGCGTATTTGCCCGTGAGAATCCTGTATTTGATGACCACCTTTTTCCCCTGCGGCCAGTCCGCGTAATAAGGGTCATAGCCCAGACCCTTCAGTTCCTCAAAGATTCGCTCCAGGCACTCGTCCATCACTATGCAACAGGGGTGGGCTTTCTCGGAATGATCAGAAAAGCATTATCCCGGCTTAAATCGACAGTTTCATCGTATTTGAATTCCTTATCCTCGCCCGACACCTGCAGGACGAATTCTTCCGGCTTGCCCGAACTGGCAAAGCCCCTGTCCTGAGCCAGCCGGATAATCTCCGATGCCTTCAATTTTTCCTGATCGCTTTCCATTTCCTGGCCGTTGACTTGAAATTTGTAAGGCCCTTGGAAGGGCGGGACGGGAGGGGCGGGCGGCTTCGATTTGTCTGTCTCTTCCGGTTTTTCTGAATCCGGCAGCTCAGGCTTTTTGGGCCGAAGAACCAAATTGGGATTTTCAGCTATGTCAACTTCATCGCCGTCAATCTGTCTGCCATTCTGCTCGTCCACCAGCTCAAAGTCGTCGATATTGTCCGACGGCCGCAGAAGGTCACTCTCTGCGGCTTTATCCAAAATTTCTCGAACAGCGGGGTTTTGTGTGTCGCACGCCACGCGGCATTCGCGATCATCACATTTAATGCGGGCAGTAAATTTGCCCTTGGTACCGTCATCAGACATAACAGCGTCCTCCATGATTCAAAACTGCGGAACCTGAACAAGCCCAGGCCCCGACCAACTCATCTGGGCCTTATATGGTATGCCCTTTCAACATTTCAAGTCCGCACCCATCAAACTTCAGCCGCATACCGCCATTCGCTAATCCGCAGACTGTGCCGCTCGAACCTCGGGATCCACAAACAGCTCGGGGTCGACGCGGACGTTGCTGAGGCTGACGCTCCAGTGCAGATGCGCACCTGAGGCCCGGCCGCTGGAGCCGACTCTGCCGATCAGCTGGCCGGCCTCAACTGTCGCACCGGCCTCAACCAGCCGCTCGCTGAGGTGGCAGTACAGCGTGACCAGTCCGCCGCCGTGGTGGACGATGACGGTGTGGCCGTTGAAGTAGTAGTCATCGCTGGCGACAACCTCGCCGGCGGCGGCGGCGTAGACGGGGGTCCCGGTGGGGGCGGCGATGTCCAGGCCGGTGTGCGGGCTGCGCTGCTTGCCGTTGAAGAAGCGCTTGAGGCCGTAGCGCGATGACCAGGGCCCCTCGGCCGGCAGGTTCAGGCGCAGCAGCGGAACATTCTCGTCCCGGGTGGCATAAGCCCCGCGAATGGCGCGATGATCGGAGCGAATGCGCACCAGGCGCTCCTCGGGGACGTCGACCATTTCGCGCTTTTCACCCTGCAAGGTAATGCGCGATTCGGGGTAGACATGCTCGGACACGCTGAACCGATACTCGCGCTTGCCGCTTTTGAGGGCGTAGTCGCCAGGGGCGGTGTTCAGCGGGATCGCGACCACGGCGGTGCGGCCGACGGCGAGCACCGGGCGATCCTGAAAGGTCGCCCGGCGGGCGATGCGCCTGCTGGGCAGTTCGATCAGGGCGATGCCGCCGGGAATGCGCGCCTCACTCGGCAGGCTGGCCGGCTCCGCTCTGGCGGCAGGCGCCGCCGCTGCGGTGCAGATCAGCAGCACCAACAGAGCAGCCTGGCACCGCACAGTCGAGCTCATGAATCCTCTGCGCGCACCGGGCGCTCACCGTCAGCCCATTGGATCTGCAGGATGTCGTCCGGTTTGACATCGGCCTGCATGCGGATCAGTTCTCCGTCCCGCCACACCAGGGCATAGCCGCGTTTCAGCACCGCCTGGGGGCTGACGGCCTCAAGGCGGGCCGAGGCGGCATCCAGACCCGCCCTGAATGTGCGCAGCCGCCGACCGGCTCCAGCCGCCATGCGGGCGGGCGCTTCCTCGAGCTCCCGGCGCCGGCGCTGAAGATGCCCCGCCAGCGAGTTGTTCCGCAGCCGGTGCCTCAGGATGTCAAGCCGCTGCCGCACCAGTCGCAGCGCCATGCCGGGGTGGCGCATGCGCCCGTGCATCCACTGCAGCCGGCTGCGCTGGCGGTGCAGCTGTTTTCCGATGGCGGCGTGCATGCGCCGCTCGACATCGTCCAGCCGCTGGGCGTGGTGCTGCAGCAGCCGCGTCGGGGGGCGCAGACGCTGACGCTCCAGCGAGCGCCTCGCCCGCACCAGATGCTGCTGCATCAGCTGCGGCAGACGGGCGCCGATGTAATTTAACAGCTGGGGGTAGAGCACCGAGTCGGCGGTGATCATCTCGATCGCGGCCGAGGGGGTCGGGGCACGGGCGTCAGCGACGAAGTCGGCGATGGTGAAATCGGTCTCATGCCCGACGGCGCTGACCGTCGGAATGGTGCAGTCGGCAATGGTGCGCGCGAGGCGCTCATCGTTGAAGGCCCACAGATCTTCGATCGATCCGCCGCCCCGACCGATGACGATGCAGTCGAATTCCAGATCGGTTCGCTGAATCCGCTCCAGCGCCTCAACCAGCTCGCCCGGAGCCGCATCACCCTGAACGGCGCTGCCGACAACGATGACCTCGGTCTGCGGGGAGCGTCTCCTGAGCAGGGTCAGCATGTCCTGCAGCGCAGCGCCCCGCAGCGAAGTGACCAGCGCGACCCGACCGGGTGCGGTCGGTATGGGAACTTTGCGGCCCTCGTCAAACAGCCCCTCCTGATGCAGCCGGCGCTTGAGCCGCTCGTAGGCCAGCATCAGCGCACCCTCGCCCATGGCGTGCATCGAGGAGACGATGATCTGGTAGGTTCCGCGGGCCTCGTAGAGGCTCAATCGACCCTCGAGGCGGATGCTGTCACCGTTCTCCGGCCTGCGCGCAATGCGCTGATTCTGGCCGCGAAACATCACGCACGAGACCTCGGCGCGCTCGTCCTTGAGCGTGAAGTACCAGTGTCCGGAGGGATAGCTGCGCAGGTTGGAGATCTCACCGGCGACATTGACAAATCCGTAGTTCTGCTCCAGCAACCGACGGACTCCCTGGTTCAATGCACTGACGCTGAGCGGCTGCTGTGTGGGTCGAGCGTCCTGCACAGAATCCGCAGCCGCAGGCGGCCTAGCCCTCCGACCAGCTGAGCCCGGCGTTGGCCTTGTAGTCGGTCACCTGGCGCTCGAAGAAGTTGGCTTCCTTGCGCAGGTCAATCATCTCGGACATCCAGGGAAAAGGATTTTCGACCCTGCCGGAGTAAAGCGGCTCAAGACCGATCTTTTCACAGCGGCGGTCGGCGATGTAGCGCAGGTACTGCGCCATCGAGTCGGCGCTGAAGCCGAGAATCGGCTGGGGCATGGTGTCGTGTGCGTAGGCAATCTCCAGCTCGGTGCCCTCGCGGATCATCTCGCGGCTGGCACGGCGCATCTCATCGTCCCACAACTGCGGGTTCTCGCGGACGATGGTGTTGATCACCGCAACCCCGAAATCGACGTGCATCGACTCATCGCGCATGATGTAGCGAAACTGCTCGGTGATCCCCTTCAGCCGCCCGCGCCGACCCATTGAGAGAACCTGCGTGAAGCCGCAGTAGAAGAACATGCCCTCGGTGACGCAGTAATAGGCGATCAGGTTCTTGAGAAATTCGCGGTCTTTTTCAACCGTTCCGGTGGCGAAATTGGGGTCGCTGATCGCCCGGGTGTAGCGAATCGCCCACTCGGCCTTGGCGGCGACCGAGGAGACCTCGTGGTACATGTTGAAGATTTCGCCCTCGTCCATGCTCAGGCTTTCGATGCAGTACTGGTAGGCCTCGGTGTGCATGGCCTCCTCGAAGGCCTGGCGCAGCAGATACTGGCGACACTCGGGGTTGGTGATCAGGCGATAGACCGCCAGCACGAGGTTGTTGGCGACCAGCGAATCAGCCGTGGAGAAGAACCCCAGGCTGCGCTTGACGATGCGGCGCTCATCATCGGTCAGCGCCCCGGGCGTGTTCCACTCTCGGATGTCGTCCTGCATGTTGACTTCCTGCGGGGACCAGTTGTTGCGGCAGGCGGCCAGGTATTTCTCCCAAGCCCACTTGTACTTGAACGGAACCAGCTGATTGAGGTCGGCCCGGCAGTTGATCATGCGCTTGTCGTCGACCCGAACCCGACTGCTGTCGGTCTGGGGCAGCTGATCGAGCAGGGTCTGCTGCTGCTCGAGTACGGGGTTGGCTTGACTTCGTTCAGGGGGCGGCGGTGCTACTGCCCGTTGATTGCTTTGATCGTCATTGCCCCAGTTCAACCCCATACCCAACTGCCTCCTTTAAGTAGACATAGCCAGCAGCCACCCAGATCAAACGGGTTTTTTAATGGATCACAGATCACGGAAAGCCTACTGGACAAGAGCAAGCTAGCTACTAATTAGACTCAGATCAAACCACACTTGCCCGAGCCGCTTAAAAAGCGGCTCAGGGTAAGGGATGGCGTGATTGCTGTCAATCATGTCGGCAGCGGCTCGCTGCACTTCACGGTGTGATCAGGACCACAACCAAGGCGATTGCACCTACAAATGCCGCCGCAAGAATCAGCCCTGCGATGATGAAATGGAGCGGTTTGCCGTGCTCAAAGTCGCGCCGGCGGTTGCTCTCCGACTGCACGCCAAAAAATGCGCTCAGCACCGACATGACGACCTGAAGCACGGTGAGCCCCTTGGTCTCCTCAGAATTTTGCTCAGAATCAGGGCGACTCATTGCTGCTGGCTCGGGGCCGCCGGGCGCCCCTGATTGAACCACTGAATATCCTCCTCGGCGTCGGACATCAGCAGGCGCGTGCGCATTTCATAGTAGGCCTGCGCATAGCGCGCCCGACCGCTCTCGATCAGCGCCAGGATCTCTGAATCGTCGGTGTCCTCAATCTCCGGCACCTTGACCGATGTCAGCTCAAACACCAGAGCGCTGCCATCGGCCATCACGACACTGTCATAGGCGGGCGCATCGGGTTCGGGAGCCTCAAGACCGAATACCGCCTCGGCCAGTGCGGGATCACTCAGCCGAAAGCGGTCGACATCGTCGATCGACTCCCAGGTCAATCCGAGACGGGCGACAGCGGCGGTGAATGACAGGCCCTCGTCAACCAGCAGCTCGCGGATGCTTTCAATGGTGCGGTCGCGCTCGGCTTCCGCAAATGCCGTGGTCAGATCCTCAATGATTTGATCGCGGGCCTCCTCCTCGCTCATCGGGCGCTCCTCGGTGATCTCGGCCAGCTCAAGCAGCAGCACGCGGCCCTCCTCAACTTCCAGCAGCCGGCTCATCTCGCCCTGCTCAAGTGCGAAGGTGGTCTCCACCACGCCGGACAGGGCGGCCAATTCCGTGCTGCTCTCCTCGGTGATGGGATCGCTCGTGATCACCGCCAGCCCCACGCCGCCGGCAATCTCCGTGAAGCTGTCGGACTCAAAGGCCAGGTCCTGGAGGATCTCGTACTGTTCGTCAAACATGCGCCGCCCCTCGGCCTCGACCAGGCGCTGGCGAATGCGGGGCAATTCCTCTTCATAGCTGCCCACCTCTTCAGACTCGCGCTCCTCCAGGCGCAGCAGAACCTGGGCATCGCTGGTGTCGACGCTGCCCAGCTCGCCGGGTTTGAGATCCTGCAGTGCGTTCAGAAAAGAGCGGGTGTAGCCGCCCTCGTCGGACCAGCCCAGGTCGCCGCCCTCCTCGGCGGTGGAGTCGTCATCGGAATGCTCGCGCGCCAGCTCGGCGAAGTCCGCTCCCTCCTCAAGCTTGGCCTTCAGTTCGTCGGCCAGCTCGGCGGCGGCCTCGGCGCTGCGCGGGGCATCGGGGCCGGAGCCGTAGAGCAGCACAATGGCCGACGCCCGCACCCGCGCCTCAGAGCGCGCCTGATCGACGCGGCGCTCATAGGCATCGCGCAGCTGATCTTCCTCGAACGGCACCTGGCTGGCGAGGGTGCGGTAGTTCAGATCGATGTAGCGCAGCACGCGCTCTTCGGGCGCCGTATAGCGCTCGGGGTCGGCCTCGTAATGGGCCTTCTGCTCCTCCGGGGTGGGTTTGTAATCGGCTGACAGCTCCTCCGCATAGAGCGGGATGTAGCGAAAGCTGCGCTGCTCGCCGGCAATCCGCGCCAGCCGCTCGAGCTGATCCGGGGGCAGCCCGGCCCCGTGCAGATAGGCTGCGGAAACCTGCAGCTGCCGCAGGCCGCTGCCGAGCACGGAGCGGAATTCAGGGTCGCTGCGCCCGCTGTTCAGCAGCGCGCGGTTGTAAAGCTCCGATGAGAAGCGCCCCGTCTCGTCCTTGAACTCGCTCTGGCCGGCGATGTAGCGCGCAACGATGCGGTCGGTCACGCGCAGGCCGGCGCCGTCCAGATTCTGACGCTCAATGATGCGCAGCAGCAGCGAGCGCAGCGCGTCCTCCCGCAGCGTGTTTTCATCGACATCCTGCTCTTCCTCTGACTCTGCAAGCTCCAGACGCAGGCTATTGGCCTCGGCGTCGAGGTCAAAACTGGTGACGGCCTCGCCGTCAACCTGGGCGATGAGATTGGGGTCGTCGCCGAAGAAATAGGACTCGGCGCCGAAGAACAGGACGAAGGGAACGGCGATAAAGCCGAGCACCACCGCTGCCGTGACCCCCTTGAATTTGCTTCTTATCCGCTGCAGCACTGTGTCTTCCTCAGACCCGTTATGGGACGGAGCATTCCGTCCCCAATAAAAAACCTGTCTGCCTCAGATAACAAGGCAGACAGGCTGCATGAATGTGAAAAGTCGGACTTACTTGAGCCGATCTTTCAGGCCCTTGCCCGCCTTGAAAGTGGCGGACTTCGAAGCCTTGATGGTGATCTTTTCGCCGGTCTGCGGGTTGCGCCCCTCTCTTTGCTTGTTTTGACGCACGGCGAAAGTGCCAAAACCAGGAATCGAAACCGTATCACCGTTGCCCAGCGACCCACCCACGGAATCGATGAAGGCATCAAGTGCACGACCCGCATCAGCTTTGCTGAGATTAGCCTGGTCTGCAATGGACTCAATCAGTTCAGATTTATTCAATTTGTTTCCCTCCTTTGAAAACGGATGACGATTGCCTCGTCCTGCCTGCATTTATAGACCCGCAGCCAAGCGTTTGTCAATCATTTAACGGCGCGGATTGTACACCGACAGGTGATACGCTTGAACCGCTACGCCCTGATGGGGTCGCCGCCGCTTTTGGACACCGCCTGCTACCGCTATGAACTGCCGCAGCGCTTGATCGCCGAGCGCCCCAGCTGCGAGCGCGGCGACAGCCGGCTGCTGCATCTGGGCCCGGCCGGTGACGAGCACCGTCGCTTTGACGACCTGACCAAACTGCTGCGCGCCGGCGATCTGCTGGTGCTCAACAATACCCGCGTGATGCCGGCGAGGCTCTTCGGTCGCAAGACAACCGGCGGCAGTGTGGAGATTCTGGTTGAGCGTGTCACCGGCGAACCGCGCGAAGCCTGGGTGCAGCTGGGCGCCTCGCGCACGCCCAAAGTCGGAACTGAAATCGCACTCGGCGATGAGCGCACCGAGATCGTCGCGCGCGATGGCCGGCTCTTCCTGCTGCGGAGCCAGACGCCATGGCGGGCGCTGATGTCCGAGCAGGGAACGGTGCCGCTGCCGCCCTACATCCGCCGTCAGGCCGGGCCCGAGGATCGGGAGCGCTACCAGACCGTCTACGCCCGAACCGATCAGGAGCGCTCGGCGGCGGCGCCGACCGCCGGCCTGCACTTTACCGAGAAGCTGCTGCAGCACCTGCGCACCGAGAGCGGCGTGCGCACCGCTGAACTGACGCTGCACGTCGGGGCCGGAACCTTCCTGCCGGTCAAGACATCCCATCCGAGTGCGCACCATCTGCACAGCGAGTCGGTCGAAATTGACCGTCCGCTGTGCCGCGCGGTCGAGGACACCCGCAGCGGCGGGGGGCGGGTGATCGCCGTCGGCACCACATGCGTGCGAGCCCTGGAGGCCTGCTCGCTGGTTCACGGGGGTGCCCTGAAGCCCTGGACGGGCGAGACCGACCTGTTCATCTACCCCGGCTCGGGATTTCGCTTCGCCGTGGTGGACGGCCTCATCAGCAACTTTCACCTGCCCGAATCGAGCCTGCTGATGCTGGTCTGCGCCTTTGCCGGCCACGAGCGGGTGATGCGCGCCTACCGAACCGCCGCCGCCTCCGGCTACAGGTTTTACAGCTACGGCGACGCCACCCTGATGTACCGTGCTGAGACTTGACTGCACGGCCCGGGACGGTGCGGCGCGCACCGGTGCGGTGCAGGCGCGCGCGGGTCCGATCCAAACGCCCGCCTTCATGCCGGTCGGAACGCGCGCCAGCGTGCGCGGCATCTCCTCGAATGAGCTGGCCGCAACCGGGGCCGAGGTCGTTCTGGCCAACACCTACCACCTGATGCTGCGGCCGGGGGCCGACGTGGTCGCCGCCCACGGCGGGCTGCACCGATTCATGAATTGGAGGGGCAACATCCTGACCGACTCCGGCGGCTATCAGGTGTTCAGCCTGAGGGCGCGCATCGAGCCCGACGGAGCCCGCTTCCGCTCGCCCATTGACGGCTCCGAAGTGTTTCTCTCACCGGAGAGGTGCATCCAGCTGCAGCACGATCTGGATGCCGACATCATCATGCAGCTCGACGACTGCACCGCCTACCCGGCCGGGTTCGACGATGCGGCCCGCTCGATGCGGCTGTCGCTGGACTGGGCAGCACGATGCCGGGATGCCCACGGCGACCACACCTCGGCGCTGTTCGGCATTGTCCAGGGAAGTCACCACCCCGAATTGCGCGCCGAGTCCGCCGCAGGACTGCGTGACCTGGGCTTTGCCGGCTACGCCATCGGCGGGCTGGCGGTGGGGGAGCCCCCCGAGCAGATGCGCCAGACGCTGCGCGTCACCGCACCGCTGCTGCCCGAAGACCAGCCGCGCTATCTGATGGGGGTCGGACGACCTCAGGATCTGGTTGAGGCGGTGCATCTGGGAATGGATCTGTTTGACTGCGTTCTGCCGACGCGCGCGGGCCGGCACGGCCGCCTCTACACCCGCCGGGGCGAGATCAACCTGCGCAATGCCCGATGGCGCACCGAGACCGCTGCGCCCGATCCGGAGTGCTCCTGTCCCTGCTGTGCGAACCACAGCTGCGCCTATCTGCACCACCTGCACCGCTGCGGCGAAATGCTGGGAGCACAGCTGGCCAGTCTGCACAACCTGCACTACTATGCCGAACTGATGCGGCAGATGCGCTCCGCCATCGCCTCGGGTGCGCTCGGGGCTTTTCGGGACGAGTTCTATAATTTGCGCTGCGAAAATCCGCCCGAGAGTTGATCCGATGACCTTGAGCTCACTATCCGATCTTTTGCCCCCCTCCATTTTCCCGCTGCTGATTCAGGTGCAGGAGGGCGCCGCTCCGGCAGCAGCCTCCGGCGCCGGCTCTCCCGAAGCCGGCGGCGGCTTTAACTTCTTCGACCCGATTCTGCTGATGCTGCTGGGCATCTTTGCACTGATGTATTTTCTGACCATCCGCCCGCAGCAGAAGCGCGCCAAGGCGCACCGCGAGCTGATCAGCTCGATCAAGGAGGGCGATGAAGTGGTGACCTCGGGCGGCATCGTCGGGCGCATCACGCAGGTTGACGAAAACGTCGTCACCCTGACCAGCGGCGAGAGCTCATTCAAACTGCAGCGCAGCGCTGTGGTTGCAGCGCTGCCGCACGGCACCCTGTCCTAGACCGTCCAAAATGCTGGTCCCGCAGCGCGCAGGTTCCCGTTCGCGTCGCGAAGACAGCAGCGGGCAGATGAATCACACCCCGCTCTGGCAGCTGCTTCTGATCGGGCTGGTCATCTCCATCGGCGTGATCTACGCCCTGCCCAATCTCTACGCCCCCGACGCCGCCCTGCAGATTTCATCGCGCACTGCCGGGGCTGCGGCCCCCGCCGGGCTGGAGGACGAGGTCACCGCCATGCTGGGCGCCGCCGACATTGAGGTCAAGAAATTCAAGCGACAGGAAAACGGCAATCTGCTGATCCACCTGCACTCGGCCGATGACCAGCTGCGCGCGCGCGAGGTTCTGGCTCCGCAGCTGGATCAGAATCTGGTGCTGGCGCTCAGCCTGGCTCCGACCACCCCCGAGTGGCTGCGCGCTCTGGGGGCACAGCCCATGAGCCTGGGCCTCGACCTGCGCGGGGGCGTGCATTTTCTGCTGGAAGTCGACGCCCCCGCAGCCCTTGAAAACGCGCTGGGCACGGTGCTGTCCGCCGTCAAGCGGCAGCTGCGCGAAGAGGAGATTCGCTATCGCCGCGCGACCACCATCAGCAGCGGACTGGTGCTGATGTTCGGCAATGAGGCCGACCGCGACCGGGCCGTCTCCCTGCTGAGGCCCCAGTACACCGACTACGTGGTTGTGGCCGACCGCATCGACGGGCGCGACGCCGTGCGCATGCTGCTCAGCGATCAGGCGCGCGAGCAGGTGATCAGCCGGGCGCTGGAGCAGAACCTCATCACCCTGCGCAACCGCATCAACGAGCTGGGGGTGGCACAGCCGGTGGTTCAGCGCCAGGGCAGCAACCGCATCGTGGTGCAGCTGCCCGGCGTCCAGGACACCGCCCACGCCAAAAACATCATCGGCAAAACCGCCAATCTGGAGTTTCGACTCTCGGCTCTGGACAACACCCCCAGCTACGATGTCGAGCGCCTGCCCTCGCGCAGCCAGCCGGGCCTGATGCACCCCGTCCTGAGGGACGTCATCGTCACCGGCGAGCAGGTGATCAATGCCACCCCGTCTTACGACGAGAGCGGCGTGCCGCAGGTCAACATCTCGCTCAGCAGCAGCGCAGGCCGCACGATGGGGCGCAACACGCGGGGCAACATCGGACGCCCCATGGCCGTGATCTTCATCGAGGAGCGCACGATCTATGAGCCCGACGAAAATGGCGAGCCGCAGCAGGTGACCGTGCGCGATCGCAACGTCATCAGCTGGGCGACCATTCAGGCACAGCTGGGCAGCGACTTTCGCATCACCGGGCTGGACAGCCCGGCGGAATCCTCGGAGCTGGCGCTGCTGCTGCGCGCCGGCTCCCTGGCGGCGCCGATGCGCTACGCCGAGGAGCGCGTCATCGGCCCCAGCCTGGGGCAGGAGAACATCAATGCCGGGCTGCTGTCCGTGCAGATCGGCTTCGCCCTGGTCCTGGTGTTCATGATCTTCTACTACCACGTCTTCGGCATCGTCAGCACGCTCGCCCTGTCGCTCAACCTGCTGCTGATGGCGGCGGTGATGTCGATCCTGCAGGCCACCCTGACGCTGCCGGGCATCGCCGGCTTTGTGCTGACCGTCGGCATGGCGGTGGATGCCAACGTGCTGATCTTCTCCCGCGTTCGGGAGGAGCTGCGCGCCGGGACGCCGCCCGCCGCGGCGATTGACCGCGGCTACGGGCGCGCCCTGATCTCGATCCTCGACGCCAACATCACGACGCTGCTCGTCGCCATCATTCTCTACGCCGTCGGCACCGGCTCGGTCAAGGGTTTTGCCGTCACCCTGAGCGTCGGCATCCTGACCTCGATCTTCACCGCAGTGATGTTCAGCCGCGCCATGACCAATGCCATCTACGGCAACCGCGGGCGCACCCTGTCCATCGGCTGGGTGCGTCCGGCAAGTTCATGAGCCAGGGCAGCCCCAAGAAGACCGAGCAGCCGCAGCCCTCCGCGGCGCTCAAGCTGGGCCGACCCATTCTCGACTTCATGCGCTGGCGCCACTGGGCGATGGGGCTGTCCCTCGCAGTGCTGCTCTCCAGCGTGCTGTCGCTGGTGCTGCAGGGTCTGGTGTTCGGCCTGGACTTCACCGGCGGGACCCAGATCGAGATGCGCTGGGAGCAGCCGGTTGAGGTCGAGTGGGCGCGTGATCGACTGCGCTCGGTCGGCTTCAACAGCCCCACCGTGACCCATTTCGGCTCCGATCAGGACCTGCTGATCCGTGTGCGGGAGAGCAGCGAGGATGTCTCAGAGCGAGTGATCTCCGCGGTCGGCGAGACCCCGGACAACCCATCGGAAGTCAAGCTGACCGAGTTTGTCGGCCCCCAGGTCGGCGATGAGCTGTTTGATCAGGGCGGGCTCGGCCTGCTGCTGGCCCTCGGCGTGGTCATGGTCTACATCGCCCTGCGGTTTCAGTTCAAGTTTGCCGTCGCAGCGGTGGCGGCGCTGATGCACGACGTGCTGCTCATCGTCGGCGTGTTCTCGCTCATGCGCTGGGACTTTGACCTGACCGTGCTCGCCGCAGTCCTGGCGATCATCGGCTACTCGCTCAACGACACCATCGTGGTGTCCGACCGCATACGGGAAAACCTGCTGCACCGGCGCGCCACCAGCCCGGTTCAGATCATCAACGAGTCGGTCAACCAGACCCTGGATCGCACCCTGATCACCTCGCTGACCACCATGCTGGTGCTGGCGGCGCTGCTGCTGATGGGCGGCGAACTGATCGCCGGCTTTGCCAAGGCGATGATCATCGGAATCATTGTCGGAACCTATTCGTCGGTCTACGTCGCCGCCCCGGTGATGATCTCCCTCAACCTGCGCAGCGAAGACCTGCTCGACTCCGACGAGGACACCGAAAACAGCTAGTCCGGCGACTCCCCGGCCGGCTCCTCGGCGGGGCGGCTGCGCTGCATCACCGAATGAAGAATGCCGGCGTAGCACTGCGGTGCACCGCAGACCACCTGCCCGGTCTGCATCCAATTGTCGGCGGCGGAGTAGTCGCTGATCAGACCGCCGGCCTCGGCAATCATCAGCCCTCCGGCGGCCATGTCCCAGGGCTGCAGGCCCGAGCCCCAAAAGCCGTCGAGCCGCCCGGCGGCGACGTAGGCCATATCCAGCACCGCTGACCCGGTTCGGCGAATCGTCAGGCGCTTGCTGTAGAGGTCGCGGTATGTGGCAAGGTTGTCGTGCTGCAGGGCGTCGGTTTCGCGCCCGTGCGAGCAGTTGGCCAGCAGCGCCCCCCTCAGCTGGGTGCGCCCGCTGACCCGCATGGCGTGTCCGTCGAGCAGGGCGCCGGCGCCCCGAACCACGGTAAACAGCTCTCCCGTGGCCGCGCTGCTGATCACGCCCAGGCGCACCCTGCCGTCCTCGACATAGGCCAGC
The DNA here is from genome assembly GCA_001750645.1 of Gammaproteobacteria bacterium AqS3. GTDB lineage: Bacteria > Pseudomonadota > Gammaproteobacteria > MEIF01 > AqS3 > AqS3. The sequence continues at coordinate 117,613 of MEIF01000228.1, read as the reverse complement.
GCGACGGCGTAGTGCGGATAGCCGTGCACAAAGTTGGTGGTTCCGTCGATCGGGTCAATGACCCAGGTGCGCGGTGCGTCGCGCTGCATCAGGGCGGCGACATCGGGCTCCTCCCCGCTGAGCTCCTCGGCCAGAATGGCGTCGTGCTTAAAGAAGGTGCGGATCTCCTCGATCACCGCCGCCTCGACCTCGGTATCGGCCTGGGTCACCAGGTTGGTCGGATTGTCCTGCTTTGCGGCCGCATTCAGCCGGTCGAGCCTCTGGGCGCAGCGGTTCAGGACTCGATGACCCTTGCGCACGGCCTTCACTGCAACGTTCAGAAGCGCTTCGTCAGAACGAACAGCAGACGGCACGAAGGCGTCTCCGGGGCGAATTGCGCGGGGCGGCGGCATTCTAGCGCCCGCCCTCTGCATCCCGCGGCTAAAATTCTCGCACCCTCAAGGATATTGCCCTGTGAGCCTGCCCCCTGTTCTGGATCAGATCCGCATCGTGCTGGTTCACACCACACACCCGGGCAACATCGGCGCCGCCGCGCGCGCCATGGTCAATATGGGGCTGGGCCGGCTGGTTCTGGTGGCTCCGAAGCGCTTCCCCGATCCCGAGGCCGGGCACCGCGCCAAGGGCGGTCTCTCGGTGCTCGAGAACGCCCGGGTGGTCGACACGCTGGATGAGGCCATTGCCGACTGCACCCTTGTGGTCGGCACCAGTGCGCGCACCCGAAAGGTCGACTGGCCATGCCTTGATGCCCGAGACAGTGCGGTCGAAATGATCACCGCAGCCGCAGCCGGGCGCACACCCGCTGCGGTATTGTTCGGGCGCGAGGATCGCGGCCTGCTGAACAGCGAGCTGCAGCGCTGCCACTGGCAGCTGAACATCCCCAGCAACGAGGATTACAGCTCGCTCAACCTGGCCATGGCGGTGCAGCTGGTGGCCTATGAAATCCTCTGCAGCGCCAGGGCACAGCAGGGCGAGATGGCCGAGGACACGCGCGAGTGGCCCAGCAGCGCCGAGCTGGAATACATGCACGAACATCTGCGGCAGGTGCTCCTCGACGTCGAGTTCTACGATCCGGACAACCCGGGGCTGGTTCCGGTGCGCGTTCGCAAGCTGTTCACGCAGCTCTCCCCGGATGCGCATGAGCTGGGCATGCTGCGCGGCTTTCTGAGCGCCATTCAAAATGCCCTGGCGGGGCGATCAAAACGCCGGGGGCGAAGCGGCGAAAGCCCCTGAACCCGGGGCGGGAACTTATTCGAAAATTGCGCACTCATAGTTGGTGCAGACAGAAACACCCTCCCCCTATTTACTGTTTCTTCTGTGAGGCGCCTCTTCCCTCCCTACTTGGCGCCTCGGGGAGTTCGGCGACATCCCCGCTGGACTCCCCAAGTTTTTGGGAATCCCCCTTTTAGATTTTTGGCTGACGGCTCCCGGTTCAGCCCGGCGCCTCGGGATGCTCCAACCCGTAGAGCCCCCGCATTGAATTCAGAAACTCGCTGCGCCCGCCATAGCTCGGATGCCGCACCCTGACAACCTCGACACCTGCGGATCGCCTTGACAGTGCGGCAAAGGCGTCGCCGCCGACGGCGATGACCCGGCGGGGTGCGAGCCACTCGATCATTCTGATCAGAAGCTCCTCCCCCGCGCGTCCCTCCTGAGCGTTGTGGGTGCGATTTGAAAACGGCTCCCCCCGGCGGTGCGGGTGCAGCGGAAAGATGTTCCAGAGAAAAATCGGGGACTCGATTTGCCGCAGCACGTCCCAGATCACCGCCGCAGTGGTTTCGGCCATCGGCTCCCCCGAGGTGGCCCGCTGCGTACGCAGACCCCAGCGGGCGAGATGACCCGGGAGATTCACATCATCCGCAAAAGCCAGCCCCGTGCGCCGTCCGCCCCGATGGCCGAGGTCGCGCCCCACCCAGATTGCATCCAGCCGGGTCGCCGCCGCCCGCCTGAGCACGCGCCCGAGGCATCGCCCTCGGATCAGGGGTGCGTTGATGCGGTCATATACCGGACAGCGGTCTGTGTATGGATTGAAGACATTGTCAAATCGCATCTGCCGCAGCGACCGAAGCACGGCCTGTGAGGACATCGCCGGCTTTCGGTCGCCCTTGATGTCAGGGCGCCCGCCCGTCGGCTGTCCCGGTCAGATGATCACTCAGCCACTGTCTGGCCTCATCCAGCCCCAGACGGGTGGTGCTTGAAAAAGCCAGCACGGCGGCCTCCGAGCGGACCACCTCGGCATCGCCCCGGTGCTCGCGAACCGCATTGCTGCGGTGCGATTTCGACAGCCGATCCGCCTTGCTCAGCAGAATCAGCACGGGCAGCTCGGCGGCGCCGCACCAGGCGAGCATCTGCCGATCAAAATCCAGCAGACCGCGGCGGATGTCGACCACCATGAGGACGCCCGACAGGCTGGCGCGCATGTCCAGGTAGTCGTCGACCAGAACCCCCCACGAGCGCCGCTCTGATTTGGACACGCGCGCATAGCCGTAGCCGGGCAGATCGACCAGCCGGCGCTGATCCCCGGCATCGAGGGAAAAGAAATTGATCTCCCGCGTGCGCCCCGGCGTCTTGCTGGTGCGGGCCAGGTTTTTGCGCCCCATCAGGGCATTGAGCGCACTCGACTTGCCGGCGTTGGAACGTCCGCAGCAGGCGATCTCGACGCCCTCGTCGGCAGGGAAATGTTGCGCGTCAAATGCACTGAGCATGAACCGGGCGGCGGCGGGGAACACGTATAATCGCCGCCCTCGGCGGGTGACTGAGCTCAAAGCATTTCCATTATGCGACTTTTCGCCGCGACAGCCCTGATCGTTTTCGCCGCCCTGGCGAGTGCTGATGATCACGGAGCCAAAGTTGATCTCTATGAGCAGGGGGCCGAGCTGGCCAAGGCCTGCATCGCCTGCCACACCGCCAGCGGCGCCGGTACGGGGCCGGCCTTCCCCAACTTGGGGGGTCAGGGCTTTCGCTACCTGCACGAACAGCTCAAGTGGATTCAGTCCGGAGACCGCTCAATACCCGAGATGACCGGCCAGCTTGACAAGCTCTCCGATCAGGATCTGAAAGCCCTGGCAAAGTACTTCAGCGACCAGCCGATGGCCACCGGCAGCACCGACCCTGAGCTGCTCGATCAGGGCAGGCGCATCTACATGGGCGGCAGCCACGAGCGCGGCATCCCGGCCTGCACCGCCTGCCACTCGCCCACCGGCTCCGGGACGCCCGCTGCGGCATATCCGGCACTGAGCGGGCAGAGCTCCCAATACGTCGCCAAGGCGCTGCGCAACTACCGCTTCAAGCGCCGCATCGGCGGTGAAAACCAGATCATGGCCACGATCAGCGCGCGCCTCACCGAACAGGAGATCGACGCCGTGGCCAGTTACGTCAGCGGGCTGCGCAAACGGTGAAAGCGGTTCAGCGCCGCCTGATCAGCGCCGCCGTCATCGCTGCGGGAGCGGCTGCGCTGTTCTGGGCGGGGCTGACCTTCGGACCGCAGCTTCTGTCCGCCGCCACGTCCTCCTCGGGCAGCGGCTCCGGCGAGCGCAGCGAGTATCGCGCCGGTCGCGACTATTTTGAGCTCGATGCCAGCATCACGGAGTCATACGCCGGCGACACCGACCGCATCCCGGCGCGCCTGTTCTTCTGGTACGGATGCGCGGCCTGCTATCGAACCGATCCCTTCTTCGCGGTTTGGGCCGAGCGTCATCAGGACCAGATCGAATGGCTGCACACGCCGGCCGTGTTCAGCGCTCAGCACGAAAATCACGCGCGCCTCTACTTTGCCATGCAGCGCCTGGGCATTGACCGGGAAGCCGGCTCGGCGGCGGTCTACCGAGCCATTCACCAGGAGCGCAACTTCCTCGCCGACGGCGGTGCGGTGCGCGCCTTTCTGAAGCGGCAGGGCGCCTCCGAGGGCGACATCAATCAGGTGCTGGATTCGTTCTTCGTGACGCAGCAGGTGCGGGAGGCGCGCAGCATCGCCAAGGCGATGCGCATCCCGGCGACCCCATCCCTGGTGATCGGCGAGCGGTATCTGATCAACTCCTCCATGCCGATCGAGCGCATCCTCAGGATCGCCGATCATCTGCTCGCGCTCATCCGACGTGAACGGGGGGAGGCCGAGGCATCGGAAGCGGATGAATCGTCCGAAGCTTCCGAGTCGTCTTAAAATCCCCCGCACACGCGCCCGTAGCTCAGCTGGATAGAGTAGCGGCTTCCGAAGCCGTTGGTCGCAGGTTCGAATCCTGCCGGGCGCGCCAGCTGGATTGAGGAGGGCTAATGAAATGCTGCGTATTCACATCCTGACAGCCATGGCTTCGCTCGTTTTTGCGTCTTCCTGTCAACCCCCCTATCAACCAGGTGCCGGCAGTTCAACAGAAACTGTCATCAGGGAATGATTTCACAATGCACATTGAATGTATTGAGATTGCAAATTTTAGAAAGCTCAAATCAGTGCGGATCGAATTTTCTGGGGAGACCACAGTTTTTGTCGGGGCGAATAACAGCGGAAAGACTTCGGCAATGCGCGCCCTTCAGTACTTTCTTATCGAAAAAGGCAGAAATCCTTTTTCTCTCGATGACTTCACGCTGTCCAATTGGCCGAAAATTGACGAAATGGGGGCTGCCTGGGAGAGGGCGAATACAGAAGATCAGCCTCTTCCTGAGCCCGATTGGGCCCCCATCCTGCCCTTTCTGGATGTCTGGCTTCACGCCGACAAGGAAGAGGCTCATTTAGTCCAAAAGATAATCCCGACGCTTGATTGGGATGGCGGACGGCTTGGCGTTCGCTTTCGGCTTCAACCGAAAGACGAATCCAAACTCCAAAAGGCCTATGTAGTCGCTCGTGCCCAATCGCATTCTTTGGAAACGACCAAGAAACGAACTGAAGGTGATCTATCAGATTTGCTTTGGCCCCTTTCACTTACCGATTTTCTAAAGCGCAGATTGAGCGACCTCTTCTCCATTGAGGCGTACATTCTTGATCCCGCAAAATTCAGCAAGGCTGATCGTGGCGAGTCACAGCCTCAACCGCTGCCAGATAACGCAGAGCCCATCGGCAGCAACCCCCTCAAAGGTCTCATCCAAATTGATGAGATCGGCGCCCAGCGGGGTTTTGGCCAAACCACTGAGTCCGGCGATCCCGATGATGACGGCACACTTGCCGGATCAAGCTCCAGTCGGCGCATGTCCCATCAACTTCAGCGCTATTGGAATAGGCACCTCGACCCGCTTAAACATTCAAGCGAACAAGACATCAGAGCGTTGGCTGCCATCAAAACGGCTCAAGAGACTTTTGATGAGAAACTTATGAATGGATTCTCAGCAGCCATCCAAGAAGTGGAAAAAATGGGGTATCCGGGCATCACCGATCCAAAGCTCAAAATTTCCACACGCATCAAGCCGGTTGATGGTCTTAATCATCCCACTGCCGTCCAATATGCTGTAACCACACAAGATGACGGGAACACAGTTGAACTTAGCCTCCCTGAAGACTCCAACGGTCTGGGTTATCAAAACCTTATATCCATGATTTTCCGGTTAATGAGCTTTCGCGATGCGCGGATGCGCGTTGGCAAAGCCAATATTCAATCAGAGGAAGAATCTGATGTGCATATTCCGCCTTTGCATCTTGTGCTCATTGAAGAACCTGAAGCCCACCTTCACACACAGGTTCAACAGGTATTTATCAGACAGGCCTATAAATTTCTTCGAAGCCACAGTGAATTAGGGCAATCAGAGGAATTGAAAACCCAGGTGATCGTGAGCACGCACTCCAGCCATATCGCCCATGAATGTGAATTTGATGACCTGCGATATTTTCGCCGTCTTCCCATCGATGCAGCATCTGTTCCCCTCTCATGCGTCATCAATCTGAGTAATATATTCGGGGCAGAAGATGAGACCAAGCGCTTTGTCACTCGATATATCAAGGTGACTCACTGTGACCTGCTTTTTGCCGATGCGGCGGTATTTGTGGAAGGCCCGGCTGAAAGAATCTTGATTCCGTTCTTTGTCGAACACCAGCCAGAACTCAATGCTTTGCAGCAGTGCTACATCTCATGGCTTGAGATTGGCGGAAGTCATGCTCATAGGTTCAAAGATTTGGTTGAACACCTGGGCCTGACAACTCTCATCATCACCGATCTTGATGCTTCTAACACAGACCGAGCAAAAGAAATACCAAGGCGCGATAGCAGCCTTAAAACACGCAACTACACCCTCAAGTCGTGGTGTCCCGGTGTTGAAGAACTGGATGTCCTCTTGGATCTTGATGAAAAGTTAAAGAGTAAAAAATATGAAAGCCAGCATTTTTCCATTCGCGTCGCATACCAACGGCCAGTCAGCGTGGAATTTAAAGGAAAGCGCGAAGAGGCCTTGTGCAACACTTTTGAAGACGCATTGATAATGGAGAACCTAAAACTCTTTCAAAATCATCTTCCAAGTAACAGCCTAGGGGAGAAATTTAAGACAGCAATTGATACAAGCTCTGATCTAGAAGCATTGCGCAACCAAATATTTCAAGCATTGGAAGCTGGAGGAAAAGCAGAATTCGCACTTGATCTTCTATATATCTCAGAACCCATAAAATTACAGCCGCCTTCTTATATTCGTGAAGGGCTACGGTGGCTGATTAAGCAACTAAATAACCAGCAAGAGAGTTTGGGTGTCGTTAATCCAAAGCCAGCTGAAGATACAAAGCCTCAAAAAGGCCATGACCATTAGTCCGTCCCTGACTGTAAACAGCACCTTAGACGACCCCGTAGATGAGGAAATCGCCGGCTATCTCAATCCCAAAGAGCCGAGAAGCTTCTTTCTTTTTGCAGGTGCCGGCTCAGGAAAGACGCGGACCTTGGTCAATTCACTGGATCATATTCGCTCAAAATATGAACGCGAACTGACATTGCACGGCCATCGTGTCGGTGTGATCACCTATACCAATGCCGCCCGTGATGAAATCATTCGGCGGACAGATTCCCATCCTCTCTTCTACGTAGCGACCATTCACAGCTTTGCCTGGGAGCTGATTAAGGGTTTTGATCACGACATTAGAGAATGGCTCCGCAAAAATTTGCAAGAGGAAATAGATGAACTCCAAATAAAGGAAGATAAAGGCCGCTCTAGAACCAAGGCATCGATAGAACGGCAAGCCAAAATCAAATCCAAAGGAAAGCAGTTAGAGCGGCTTGATGCCATTCAGTCTTTCATCTACAGCCCCAACGGTGAAAACTCCGAATCCAATGCACTCAACCATGCAGAAGTCATTCAAATCTGCGCAGATTTTCTATCTCAGAAACCCCTCATGGGCTGGATACTGGTTGGTCGATTTCCCATCCTGCTAATTGACGAAAGTCAGGACACCAACCGCCATCTGATTGGCGCCCTCTTCACGGTTGATCAAAGGCATTCAGACCGGTTTTGCCTGGGACTGATCGGCGATGTCATGCAGCGAATTTATCAGGACGGCAAAGAGCATATCGAAGAGGAGCTTCCCGAGCGTTGGGGAAGGCCCTCCAAAAGACTCAATCATCGCTGCCCCAAGCGGGTTGTGCGACTCATCAATAAGATTCGGGAGACAGCGGATGAGCACACTCAGGAAGCCAGATCGGATGCACTTAATGGGAAGGTGAGGCTGTTTATCCGACGCGCCGATGTAACAGACCATACGGCAATCGAAGAGGATATCCGAAGCCAAATGGCTGAATATTCCGGTGATGCCGGCTGGGGCAATCGAGATCAGTGCAAGATTCTCACGCTTGAGCATCACATGGCTGCAAGGCGCCTGAAGTTTGAAGCGGTCTTCAAGCCTCTCTACAAAATCGATGGCTGGCGCACCGGACTGCTCGATGGCAGCCTCCCCCTGCTTCGGTTCTTCACTCAATTGGCTTTTCCGCTTGTTCAGGCCCAACAGAAAAACGACCGATTCACAGTTTTCAGGCTGATCCGGCAGTCGTCTCCGCTGTTGACTCGAGACGCTCTCAAAGAGGCTTCCGACCCAAAGCAATTGATGATGCAGGCTCAGGCCGGCGTTGATGCCCTGATGTCGCTTTGCGGCAAAGGCACACCGACATGCGCCGACGTTTTGCGCTGCATTCTTGAACACGAATTGTTCGAGATCCCAGAGGTCTTGCTGTCTGCCCACGCGGTCTTAGACAGCTCTGCGGACTCCTCCCAGGAAGACATGCAAGCCGATCCGCTTGATGAACGCACAGCAGCCGTGCTTTCCTTCTTGGAGGCTCCATTCTCCGAGATCGACATCTATCAGAAATATATTGACGGGCTGACAGCGTTTGACACCCACCAAGGCGTGAAGGGCTTGGAGTTTGAGCGTGTCATGGTGATCATGGACGATTCCGAGTCGCGCGGCTTCATGTTCAGCTACGGCAAGCTGCTCGGCGACAGGGCGTATTCGCGGACTGACATAAGCAACCTTGACGAGGGCAGAGACAGCTCAATTGATCGAACCCGGCGGCTTTTCTATGTTGCCTGCAGCCGCAGCAAAAGCAGCCTGGCTTTGGTGGCTTATGCTGAAAACCCCGACAAGGTGAAAGATTACGTCTTGAGAAATGACTGGTTTGCCGAGGAAGAGGTAGACATTGCATAAGAACAGGCCTCTGCGTGGGCCAATATGCACCCCAACTCAACTGAAAAGGGCGGATTGGGTCAACCATCCACTCATCCCAATAAAAGTCCGTTGCTTGGCGGCGAACCCATTCAACCCGCCCGCTATGAATATTCGGCTGAGTTGCCATTACAATGCTCGGCTTAATTTCCACCCAAAGAGGGTCGGTTATGCACTATCGCCTATTCACTGTCGTTCTCATGGCTTTTCTGCTGGGGGGCTGTGAGTATCTGAATCAGCTCGCCAATGAATCAGCCGAGGAATTCTTCGCCAAGGCTTACGAGGAGCAGCTGATGACCTCGCCGGAGACGCTGACGGCTCTGGGACGAAGGGAACGCTACGGGGAGTGGGACAGCTACGCCGAGCGCGACATGGATATGAGCTACAGGATGGCTCAGCGTCAGTTAGAAGAGCTGCGCGGTCTCAGCTATGACCAGCTCACCCCCGAAAACCGCCTGAACTACGATCTGTTCGAGCGCATGCTGGAGCGCCAGATCGAGCGCAACCGCTGGCGCCTGCACACCTATCCGGTCAACCAGATGTTCGGCGTCCAGGCAGGGATACCCGCCCTGCTGATCAACTTCCACAGAATCGACTCCGAGGAGGATGCCCTCGCCTACATCGAGCGCATCAGGGGAGTCGAGAAGCTGCTCAAGCAGGTCAATGTGCTCCTGCAGAAACAGCAGAAGGAGGGCATCTTCCCGCCCAAGTTCGTCTACCCTCTGGTGATCGGAACCAGCGAGCGCGTGCTGTCGGGCAAGCCTCTGAACAAGAAGGACGATTTTGACAACGCCGTCTACGCCGACTTCGTCAAGAAGGTGAAGGCGCTGAACCTTGACCAGGCCAAAACTGACAAACTCATCGAGCGCGCCTCCAATGCCTTGCTGCTGCAGTTCAGCGCCGGCTATCGACAGCTGATCGGCGTGCTGCGCGACCTTGAAAGCAAGGCCACCGAGGACGACGGGGTCTGGAAGCTGCCCGACGGCGAGGAGTACTACAACTTCCAGCTGCGCAGCTACACCACAACCGACATGACGGCGGATGAGATCCACCAAAAGGGTCTGGAGGATGTCAAGCGCGTTCACGCCGAGATGGACGAGCTGCGCAAGCAAGTCAATTTCCGCGGCGACCTGCAGGCCTTCTTCAAGTTCATGCGCAGCGACAAGCAGTTCTACTACCCGGAAACCGATGCCGGCAGGCAGGCTTATCTGGACGACACCCAGAAGATCATCGATGCCATGGAGGCCAAGCTGGGCGAGCAGTTCATCACCATTCCGACTTCCAAGCTGAAGGTCAAGCGGGTCGAGAAGTTCCGCGAGAAGGCCGCCGGCAAGGCGTTCTACTCGCGCCCCGCCCCGGATGGATCGCGCCCGGGGATCTACTACGCCAACCTGTCCGTCATGGCCGACATGCCGAAATATCAGATGGAGGCGCTGGCCTATCACGAGGGCGTTCCCGGCCACCACCTGCAGCTGGCCGTCGCAGCCGAGCTGGAGGGGGTTCCCGAGTTCCGCAAGCTGAGCAACTTCACGGCCTACATCGAGGGCTGGGGGCTGTATTCGGAATATCTGCCGAAGGAGGTCGGCATGTATCAGGATCCGTACTCGGATTTCGGTCGACTGGCCATGGAGCTCTGGCGCAGCGCCCGCCTGGTGGTGGACACCGGCCTGCACAGCAAGAAGTGGACCCGCCAGCAGGCCATCGACTGGCTGATTGAAAACACCCCGAACCCCGAGAACGACTCAGCCAAATCCATCGAGCGCTACATCGTCATGCCCGGCCAGGCCACCGCCTACAAGATCGGAATGATGAAGATCCTCGAGCTGCGCGAGGGCGCGCGCGAGCAGCTGGGCGAAAATTTTGACATCCGCAAGTTTCACGAGGTGGTGCTGCAAAACGGCGCCGTGCCTCTGGACATTCTCGAGAGTTTGATCGATGAATGGGTTGCCAACGGGGGGAATTAATTTCAAATGGACAAAATCAGGGGTTTTTCCAAGGCGGTCGCTCTGGCCGCCCTGTGGTCGGTCGCACTGCTGCTCGGTTCCTGCTCTCAGGAGGAGTATTCCCGGAACGAGGCCGGGGCCAGGCAGTTTCTCCAAGATCTTGAAAAAGATCTGGAGGGGCCCGGCAAGGCCGCTGCCCACGCAGCCTGGATTGCCGCCAACTTCATCACCTACGACAGCCAGGAGCTGAGCGCCTACACCTCCGAGCAGGTCAAGTCGATCGTCAAGGAGTACGCGGTCAAGGCTCCCTACTTTGACGGCATCGCACTGCCCCTGGAGGTTCGCCGGCAGCTGGAAATCCTCAAGGGCGGGCTGACCCTGCCGCCGCCGGGCGACCCGGAAAAGAGCAAGCGACTCTCAGAAATCGAGGCCAGCCTGGAGGGGACGTACGGCAAGGGCACCTACTGCCAAGAGCAGCCCGACGGGACCGAAAGCTGCCGCAATCTCGGCGAGCTGTCCGAGGTGATGGCCAAGAGCCGCAATTACAACGATCTGCTGGAGGCCTGGAAGGGCTGGCGCACCATCTCCCCGCCGATGCGGAGCGAATACCAGGAGCTGGTGCAGCTCGGCAACGAGGGTGCGCGCGATCTGGGCTATGAGGATATCGGGCATCTGTGGCGCAGCGGGTATGACATGAGACCCGATACCTTCGTCCAGGAGATGGATCGTCTCTGGGATCAGGTCAAGCCGTTCTACACCGCACTGCACTGCCACGTGCGCGCCAAGCTGAACGAGCGCTACGGCGACGATCAGGTCCCCCTGGACAAGCCGATCCCGGCGCATCTGCTGGGCAACATGTGGGCGCAGCAGTGGGGCAATGTCTACGACCTGATCAAGCCCGCCGGCTCCGGAGTGGGGGCGGGCTACGACCTTGACGCCCTGCTGGCGGATACCGATGAGGTCGAGATGGTGCGAATCGCCGAAAAATTCTTCACCTCCCTCGGGTTTGAGCCCCTTCCCAAGACTTTCTGGGATCGCTCCCTGTTCCTCAAGCCGCGTGATCGCGACGTGGTCTGCCATGCGAGCGCCTGGAATCTGGACGATCAGGATGACATCCGCATCAAGATGTGCATCAAGCCGGATGCCGAGGATTTCTCAACCATCCACCACGAGCTCGGCCACAACTTCTATCAGCGCGCCTACAAACACCTGCCGCTGCTGCTGAGAGGCGGAGCCAACGACGGCTTTCACGAGGCCATTGGCGACACCATTGCCCTGTCGATCACGCCCGACTACCTGGTCAAGATCGGAATGCTCGAGGAGGCGCCCCGCCAGCGCGACGACATTTCCATGCTGCTGCGGCAGGCGCTGGACAAGATCGCTTTTCTGCCGTTCGGTCTGCTGATCGACAAGTGGCGCTGGCAGGTGTTCAGCGGTGAATTGCCCGAGAGCAAATGGAATCAGGGTTGGTGGGATCTGCGCCTGAAGTACCAGGGCATCGTCCCGCCGGTGGAGCGCACCGAGGACAACTTCGACCCCGGCGCCAAATACCACATCCCCGGAAATACGCCCTACATGCGCTACTTTCTGGCGCACATTCAGCAGTTCCAGTTCCACAAGGCGCTGTGCAAGAGCGCCGGTTACGAAGGCCCCCTGCACCTGTGCACCGTCTACGACAGCAAGGAGGCCGGTGAGCGCCTGATCAAGGCCTTGGAGATGGGATTGAGCCGTCCGTGGCAGGACACCATGGAAGTGCTCGCCGGTCAGCGCAGCATGGATGCCAGCGTCATTCAGGAGTACTTTGCACCGCTGAAGATATGGCTCGATGAGCAGAACGCCGGTCGCTCCTGCGGGTGGTGATGCTTTGACGGCTTTTCCCGAAAGGCACATTCCAGCATTCGGATACATAGATTTATCGCCGGCTTGACGCTGCTGATCGGCGGCGGCGCTGTTCTCTTCTGACAGATGGCCAGTCTGCTGTCCGCCATCGATCTGCCGGTTGGGGTGTTCGGGGAGGTGCGCAGATGAGCTGCCTCGCCGCCGTGATCGCCGAGACCGACTTTGATGCGCTGCGGGCATACCGGGCGACCAACCCCGACCACTGCCCCCGCTGCGCTGGAAACGATCACAATCTGACCCCGCTGCGGATTCGCCGGCCCGCGAGTGGCGAGCCGCCGAAGTGCTGCGCCAATGATCCGCGCTCCCCTCAGGAGCGGGCCTAGCGGTGCAGCGCCCGGCAGTCTGTCAGGGGTCAAAAGGTCGCAGGCTCGAATCTTTCACCCCGCCGCCGCAGGGGAAGAAAAGCCCGACCGGCGACCGGCAAAGTCCTGATAGTGGTGGTGTGGAGAGGGCCTGCCGCCCGCAAATCAAGGGCCGGCTATTTGCCCTTCATGCTGTTCAGAAGCGCCTCGTTGGTCCTGGTCTGCTTGAGTTGGCCGCTGAGCAGCTCCATCGCCGGCAAATCATCCATATCGTGCAGCAGCCGCCTCAGAATCCAGATGTTGTTGAGCACGTCCGCCTCCATGACCAGGTCTTCGCGGCGCGTGCCTGAACGCCGGATATTGATGGCCGGGAAGACGCGCTTCTCGGCGATGCGCCGATCCAGGTGTACTTCCATGTTGCCGGTGCCCTTGAATTCCTCGTAGATGACCTCGTCCATTTTCGAGCCGGTGTCGATCAGCGCGGTGGCCAGGATGGTCAGGCTCCCGCCGCCGTCAATATTGCGCGCAGCGCCAAAGAAACGCTTGGGCCGCTCCAGTGCATTGGCGTCCACCCCGCCGGTCAACACCCGGCCTGAGGACGGCTGGACGGTGTTGTAGGCGCGCGCCAGGCGTGTCAGCGAGTCGAGCAGGATGACCACGTGCTTGCCGTTCTCGACCATGCGCCTGGACTTTTCAATCACCATGTTGGCGACCTGGACATGGCGGGTGGCGGGCTCGTCAAAGGTGCTGGCGATGACTTCGACGGGATTGATGTCGCTGCGCACCGTGCGCTCCATCTCGGTGACCTCCTCGGGACGCTCATCGATCAGCAGCACGATCAGCTCAATGTCGTCGTTGTTGCGCAGGATGGACTGGGCAATGGCGTGCAGCAGAACGGTCTTGCCGGCCTTGGGCGGCGAGACAATCAGCCCGCGCTGGCCCCGGCCTATCGGAGCAATCAGATCAATCGTGCGCGCCGAGATGTCGTCGCTGCTCCCGGTGCCCTGCTCCAATTTCATGGCCTGGTCGGGGAAGGTCGGCGTCAATTCCTCAAAAACAGGCCGGCGCCTGAGCTCATCAATCGCCACCCCGTTGACCGTCTCAATGCGATCCAGCGAAAAGCTCTTGGGCGAGATCCGCAGGCTGCACCGGATCACATCGCCGGGGCGCAGGCGGTGGCGGTTGATCTGCCGACCGTCGACGTAGATGTCATCCTGGCTGCTGGTGTACGAGGCCTCGCGCGAACGCAGAAAACCGTTCTGGCGGTTGTCCCGGCCCGAGACAATATCGAGCACGCCCTCGCCGAATATTTCATTGCCGGCACGCGCCAGCCGTCTGGCAATGGAGCAGATCAGGTCAACCTTGCGCGCCCGACCGGTCTCCAGCCCAAGCTGCTGACACAGTTCGTGCAGCCGCTCGACTGAATCGCCGCGCAGAACCGAGAGCTCAGAGGAGATTTCAATGCCGTCAGGCAGCGGCTCAGGCTCCTGGGGAACGCGCTCCTCGTATTGCTGGCTTTCCTCGCCCTGCTGATTTTCAGGACTGCCCGGGGCACTGGGACGATAGGACCGTCGCCTCGACCTGCCGCGATTGCGCGAATTGCGCGCCGGTCGCTCGCCGGCCGTAGCCTCAACCTCAAGATTATTGTTTTCGTCAATCGACATAAAAGATCCTTCTTTGCGAAGTGTCGGTGTAAATGATTTTCAGGCCAGCCTAATTTTCCAAGCCCGATGCATAGGGGAAGTCTGGGGTCTCATCATCCGCGCCCGCTCACCCAGGCGCCCAGAGCGGCGTGATTTTAGCACAAGGCACATAGTTAAAACGCGAAATTCAGTCACCCTGATTCAACTGGACAAATTCATCGAGTTCATTCTGGGTCAATGTGCCCAGACGGGTGTTGACCGCCTCGCCGTTGGAAAACAGCATCAGGGTGGGGATGCTGCGCACGCCGAATTCAGCGGCCAGCTCGGGGTTGGCATCGACATCGACCTTGCCGATGCGAAGATCGCTTCGGCTTTCAGCCATCTGTTCGATCAGCGGGGCGATCTGCTTGCAGGGCCCGCACCAGGCCGCCCAAAAATCAACCAGCACGGGCATGCCGGCCTGCCGCACCAGTTGGTCAAAGTTGTCCCGGTTAATTTCAACGACGTTGCTCATCTGACTTTACTCCTTTGTTTTGGGGTGGATCACAGTTTGCGGATGGCCTCGGCGGCCTCCAGTGCATGGTAGGTCAGAACCGCTCGGGCGCCGGCTCGAAAGAAGGCTCTCAAGGTTTCCAAGACAGCCTCGGATCCGAGTGCGCCCGAGTTGATCGCGTTTTTTAACATAGCATATTCGCCGCTGACCTGATAGGCCAGCACCGGCGCCTCAAAGCGCTCGGCAAGGCGGCGAACGATGTCCAGGTACATCATGCCGGGCTTCACCATGATCATGTCCGCACCCTCGGCCAGATCCAGCGCCGCCTCCCGCTCGGCTTCGCGCGCATTGGCGGGATCCATCTGATAGGTGCGCTTGTCGCCCCGCAGCGCACCGGCCGAGCCCAGGGCGTGACGAAACGGGGCGTAGAAGCTCGAGGCGTATTTGGCGGCGTAGGACAGGATGACGGCGTCGCTGTGGCCGGCGGACTCAAGTGCGCTGCGAATCGCCCCGATGCGCCCGTCCATCATGTCCGAGGGTGCGACGACGTCGACGCCGGCCTCAGCCAGCGAGACGGCCTGGTCGACCAGGAGTGCAACGCTTTCGTCGTTGCGCACCCGACCCGCCTCATCGAGAACGCCGTCGTGCCCGTGGCTGGTATAGGGATCCAGGGCGACGTCGGCAATGACGCCGAGTCGATCTCCGAATTCGGTTTTGAGGGCGCGCACGCTGCGCTGCGCCAGACCGTCGGGGTTGAGCGCCTCCCGCCCGTCCGGAGTTTTGAGCGCCGGATCGATTGCCGGGAAGACGGCGATCGAGGGAATGTTGAGCTCGAGGCAGCGCGCTCCGGTGCGCAGCAGGTCTTCGGTTGAGAGCCGGCTGACTCCGGGCATCGCCGGGATCGGCTCGCTTTCAGAGTGCCCATGCACAAATACCGGAAGGATCAGCCCGGCCGGGTCAAGGCGATGCTCGGCGACCTGCCGGCGCAGAAACGCCTGGCTGCGCAGGCGGCGCAGACGCACTGCCGGATACTGCCCCTCAGCCATCCAGCTGTTTCAGAAGGTCGCCAAACCACTCGTGAATGTTGTCCTCGGACATGCCGCGCGCACTGGCCAGCTCCCTGGCCTTGGTCACGTGCAGCAGCTTGCCCTCGCTGTCCAGAACAGCTATCGAGGGGATTCCGTTGGAGGCTGCCTCGTCGTAGTCGGCGGCCACGTCCATATTGACATCCCAGCGACCGACATCGATCTTGACGACTTCAAAGTTGGCGCGAATCAGCTCGCCGGTCGGGCCGTCCCCGGTGAAGGATTGCTCCAGCGCCAGGCAGTCAGGGCACCAGTTGGCGCCGAATTTCAGCAGGACACGCTTGCCGCTCTCCCTGGCGCGCTGCAATCCGACCGCGATGGCAGCACGGGCGTCGGCGCCCTCGGGATACGGTCCCGCAGCGGGCGGAGGAGGGGGAGCAGGGGGCTCGCCACAGCCGGCGAGGGCGAGCATCACTGCGGCAAAAACGATGATTTCTCTCAGATGTCGCACAGCGGACCCCCTGAAAAACTGGCCGACTATATCACCCGTCCCAAACCCCCCTCCTTGAAAAAGTGCGCGGCAATGACCATTAAAGGGGCGTGGACATCTCCCCTCATTACCGTGCAGGAACACTTCACCAGAAGATTCACCCAAGCCATTGAGGAGGCGCAGCTGTTCGCGCGCACCTCGGGTCAGCTGCAGGTGCAGAGCGAGCACGTTCTGCTGGTGCTGCTGCGACAGCTGGACAACAGCATCTCGCCCCTGATCCAGCAGGCCGGCGGCTCAACCGAAACCCTGAAAGAGCTGCTGGAGGCCCGCATCGAGGCGCTGCCGAAATCGGCGGATGCCGAGCAGGGCGAGATCGTTCCGCACCGGGAACTGCGACGCCATCTGCAGGTGGCGCACAGCCAGGCGCACAGGCGGGGCGACAAGTTCATCGCCAGCGAGCACTTTCTGCTGGCGGCGAGCGGCGAGGGCGAGGCCATCGGCCAGCTGCTGCAGCGCTCCGGTGTCGACCTGACCCAGCTGCACCAGCGCATCGACGAGCTGCGCAGCCGGCAGGGTCCGGTCAGCTCGCCCTCCAGCGAGGACGAGCGCGATGCCCTCCAGCGCTACACCGTCAACATGACGGCCCTGGCGCGCGAGGGCAAGCTGGATCCGGTCATCGGACGCGACGAGGAGATCCGCCGCACCATCCAGGTGCTGCAGCGGCGCACCAAGAACAACCCGGTGCTCTACGGCGAACCCGGCGTCGGCAAGACCGCCATCGTCGAGGGGCTGGCGCAGCGCATCGTCAACGGCCAGGTCCCCGAGGCCATGCGCAGCCGCGAAATCCTCTCGCTGGATCTCTCGGCCCTGATCGCCGGCGCCAAGTACCACGGCGAATTTGAGGAGCGCCTCAAGGCGGTGCTGAAGGAGCTCGAGCAGCACCGCGACGAGTACATCATCTTCATCGACGAGCTGCACACGGTGGTCGGGGCCGGCCGCACCTCGGGAGCCATGGACGCCGGCAACATGCTCAAGCCGGCGCTGGCGCGGGGCGAGCTGCACTGCATCGGGGCGACCACGCTCGACGAGTACCGCCAGTACATCGAAAAGGACAAGGCGCTCGAGCGGCGCTTCCAGAAAGTGCTGGTCAACACCCCCAGCGAGGAGGACACCATCGCCATCCTGCGCGGGCTGAAGGAGCGCTACGAGGTGCATCACGGCGTGTCGATCACCGACTCGGCACTGATCGCAGCGACGCGGCTGTCGGTGCGCTACATCCCCGAGCGCAATCTGCCCGACAAGGCGATTGACATCATCGACGAGGCCGCCAGCCAGATCCGCATGGAAATCGACTCGCTGCCGGAGCCGATGGACCGCCTCCACAGCCGGCTGGTGCAGCTGCAGATGGAGCGCGAGGCGCTCAGCAAGGAAACCGAGGCCGAGGCCGCCGAGCGGCTGCAGTCGCTGGAGGCGGAGATCGCCGAGGTCGAGGCCGAGTACGCCGGCCTGGAGGAAGTCTGGCGCGCCGAAAAAGCCAAGGTCGAGGGCGCCGCGCAGTTCAAGAGCGCACTCGAGCAGGCCAAGCTGGAGTTGGAGCAGGCCAGCCGGGACAACGATCTGACCCGCATGTCCGAGCTCAAGTACGGGCGCATTCCCGAGCTGGAGAAGCAGATGCTTCAGGCCGAGCGCACCTCCGCGCAGAGCGACAGCGACAGCGACAGCGATGCGGCCGAGGACGGGGACTCCCCCAGCCGGCTGCTGCGCGACCGCGTCACCGAAGACGAGGTCACCGAGGTCATCGCCAAGTGGACCGGCATTCCGGTGATGCGGCTGCGCCAGGGGGAGCGGGAGCGCCTGCTGCACATCGAGGATGCCCTGCGGCAGCGCGTGGTCGGACAGGAGGCCGCCCTGACTGCGGTGGCCAACGTCGTCCGGCGCGCCCGGGTCGGCCTGGCTGATCCGGGCCGTCCCAACGGCTCGTTCATGTTTCTCGGCCCGACCGGGGTCGGCAAGACCGAGCTGTGCAAGGCGCTGGCCGAGTTTCTGTTCGACTCCGAGCAGGCCATGGTGCGCATTGACATGTCCGAGTTCATGGAGCAGCACTCGGTCTCACGCCTGATCGGCGCCCCGCCCGGCTACGTCGGCCACGAGGACGGCGGCTATCTGACCGAGGCGGTGCGGCGCCAGCCCTACATGGTGCTGCTGCTCGATGAAATAGAAAAGGCGCACATTGATGTCTTCAACGTGCTGCTGCAGGTGCTCGACGACGGGCGCCTGACCGACGGCCAGGGTCGCACCGTGGACTTTCGCAACGTGGTCGTGGTGATGACTTCCAACCTGGCCGCCGATGAGATCACCCGAATGGTCGAGCAGAATGTCGAGCGCGAGACCGTGCAGCGCGCAGTCCAGGAGCGGCTGCGCCAGCACTTTCTGCCCGAGTTTCTCAACCGCGTCGACGAGATCGTGCTGTTTGATCCATTGGCGCGCGAGCACGTGCGCGACATCATCGGCATTCAGATCCGGCACCTGCGCCGGCGGCTGCAGCAGCAGGATCTGGACATCGTGCTGTCGGAGGACGCCGAGAACTTCCTGGCCTCGGCCGGATACTCGCCGATCTACGGCGCCCGACCGATCCGCCGCGCCATCGAAACCCACCTGCTCAATCCGCTCTCGCAGCTGCTGCTGGAGGACAAATACCCGTCCGGGACCGCACTCGACGTGGGCGCCGAGGGCGGGCAGCTGACCTTCACCCCCAGATCTGCGGACGAGGCGACCGGGGCATCCGTCTAGAATGCTGTTGGAGCGAAATAATCGAGTACAGTCAAAAATATGAAACTAGATAGATTCTGCGTCAGAAATTTCAGGCGACTGGAAAATGTCGAGGTCAATCTCAGCGATACGGACACCATACTGGTTGGTCCGAACAATTCCGGCAAAACATCCGCATCCATGATTTTCAGGCTATTTCTTCCTGGGCGGAACTCTGAATTTCAAATTTATGATTTTTCAGTACCGCTATTGCAAAAAATAGATCAGATCGGCGAAGAGGAAAAAGAAAGAGAAAACAAGATTCCATCGATCGACTTGGATCTTTGGTTTTCCATCAATCCAGAAGCTGAATATGGAAAAGTTTATAACTTGTTAACCTCTCTAGAAAAAGAATATTCTGAAATAGGCATCAGAATTTCATTTTCAGTGAATGATCAAACTGAACTAATCAGTGAATTTGACAGCAGTAGAAAATCCAGCCCGGATATAAAGCTATCACGGTTTTTATCTGAGAAAGATCGACTGAAAAATCACTTCAGTCTGAAATACTTCAAGTTAGAAAAAACTGGTGATTCATTCAACAAAAGTTTGACAAAGCCGCATGCCTTAGAAGGAGAAGAAGGAAGGCGAGCTTTAAGAAGCCTAATTGCGGTCGACTTTGTCGACGCTCAAAGGAACATTGATGACAAAGAAGCCGCGAGGAGCACAAGACTGTCTAGCATCCTAAATGAGTATTACAAAGCCAATCTGGAAAAATTAGAAGCTGACGATGAAGCATTCGCAGTCATTGATGAGAGCAACAGAAAACTTTCTGAACATTACGATAGGCAGTTTAATCCATTATTTGACATTATTAGTGACTTGGGTTTTCCATCTGCAAATGACAGAGAATTAAGAATATCGTCAACTCTGAAGCCAGAAGACGCCCTTCAAGGAAGTACCACTTTACTTTACGCAGACAGCAAATATCCTGACTATGAACTGCCGGAAGCCTACAATGGATTGGGTTTCAAGAACCTCATTTATATAGCAGCCCAGATCAGTCATTTCCAGAGAAAATGGCTGACTATAGAAGAAACTCAACCGCCCTGTCACCTCATTTTCGTCGAAGAGCCTGAAGTTCACCTGCACACACAGGTGCAACAAACATTTATTCGAAAAATAAGAAAAGTAATAGAGAGGGGCAGCAACCCGGAAAATAACGAATTATCCAACCCTCAACTTTTAATAAGCACTCACTCGCCCCACATTATTGATGAGGGGGATTTCACCTCCATTCGTTACTTTCAAAGATGCAGGTCTGAAATAAAAGAATCTGATGATCGAAAAATAGCCACAAAAATTCTAGATCTAAAAGATTTTTCCAGCAAAGAAAATTCAGAGAAAAATGTCAATTTTCTCAAAAAATATCTGAGACTCACTCACTGTGATTTGTTTTTCTCAGATGGAGCAGTCTTAGTTGAAGGGGCCACCGAGAAACTGCTTTTGCCAAAATTTATCGAGAAAGAAGCTCGGGATCTTTCAAGCAAATATTTGACAATTCTAGAAGTAGGAGGGGCATACGCACATCAGTTAGTTCCTTTAATCAAATTCTTAAACCTGCCAGCTCTCATTATTTCGGACCTTGATTCAATCGACCCTCGAAAGAATCGAAAAGCATGCATGGCCTGCCAATCTGGTGCGGTTTCCAGCAATAAAACCATTACATCTCTTGTTAACAAAAAAGCTATTTCAGATTTACTGAAAATATCAAATGAAGAGCCCCACCTGCATATCTCTCCGGAACAGAAAGACCTGGGGATCACTTTTCAAAACTCCATATCTCCCTATCCTGGGGAACAAGAAATGATACCCAGAACTTTTGAAGAATCCTTTATTTACCACAACATCAATTTGATTAGAGCAAATTCGTTTCTTAAAAATTTTATAAAACTTGGTGAAGACGAAAATTTTTCAGAGGATTACAAAAAAGTTTATTCAACTGTAAAGTCACCAAATTACAAAAAAACCGAATTTGCTCTTGAAGTGATGAGTAGCGACGTTGAATGGGTTACTCCTCAATATATATCCAAAGGCCTGCAATGGTTAGTGTCTGTGATGGATAATCCTTCGTCATGACTAGAACGAACAACGGGCTGAAGAACAATAGGAAAGACTTGACGTCACCAAAACGGAATGCTCTCTCGGATTCGGATAGGGAGATTCGAAATTGCATTGATAAGGATGAAAGCTTTGCTGTGGTTGCCGGTGCAGGATCGGGCAAGACCAGATCTTTGATTAATGCCCTAGATTACATTCGACAGCATAAAAGGGCTCTGCTTAGAAAAAAGGGTCGGCGCGTTGTATGCATTACATACACCAATAGAGCTGTCAATGTCATATTGAAACGTTTAAATTTCGATGATTTATTTATAGTTTCTACCCTTCACTCATTTTTGTGGGGAGAGATCAAAAGCTTTCAACAAGAAATCAAAACAATGATAAAAGATTGCATCATCCCATCCCAGATAGCGAAAAACAAGCTCAGAGCCAATGGAAGAAGTACTGCCGCAACAAATGCGCAAGAGAGAATCGCTAAATATGAACAGGTGCTGGAAAATATAAATGAAATCGAAAAATTCAAATATGATGACAGCCCATCTAAAAATTACGAAGAAGGGCAATTGGATCATGATGATGTTATCGAGCTTTCAGGGCTGATGATCAAAAAATTTCCGGCCTTTCAAAAGATCATAGGACAGAAATACCCTTATATCTTTGTCGATGAGGCACAAGATACTGATTCCTCCATTATCTGTGCGCTAAACCTACTAACTTCCAAAGAAGGACCTCCCATCGTTGGATATTTTGGGGATCCCATGCAGCAAATTTATGATGAGCGATCTGATAATTTTAGCGAAGGTGCACACCTAAAAGTAATTACCAAGCGGGAAAATTATCGTTGCTCCAAAGCGGTAATCCAGCTGTTAAATTCCTTTAGACAAGATGTCCAGCAAGTTCCAGCCGGAGAGAATTGCCAGGGCAGTGTTCAAGTAATGCTGGTGCAATCTGAAAAAGGAAAAGGCTATAGAAAAACCTATAGCAGTGATCAAATGGATCGCGCACTCACCAAGTTTGATGCGGCACTAGACAAACTGAATTGGCAAGACGACACAAAAATTAAAAGTTTATTTTTGACTCATAAAATGATAGCAAGGCGATTGGGGTTTCTGGAGTTGCATGAATTATTCAATGGGCCTTATGCCAGCCTGTCAACTAAAAATGACTACCAAAAAGGAGAGCATTTTTTATTAAGGCCCTTTTTTGACCCGCTAATTCCACTTGTTCGAGCATTTGAT
Organism: Gammaproteobacteria bacterium AqS3; assembly: GCA_001750645.1. GTDB lineage: Bacteria > Pseudomonadota > Gammaproteobacteria > MEIF01 > AqS3 > AqS3. Next base: position 95,103 of record MEIF01000228.1, on the reverse strand, counting down.
AAAGATGATCAGCAGGAGGTTTTTAAGATTCTTCAAGAATCCAGCCCTCTTTTAAGCCCAAGCTCTGACGAAACACTTGGCTTCGTCAGAAAAAAGGCGCGCAAAGCAGTAAGGACTCTAGTTAAAGAATGGAAAAAGAGCTCCTTAAGAGAAATACTTGAGCTCTCTCTCAAGCTCAAAATAATTCCCGCTTCCACCAGACTTGCTGATCAGATTCAGCGAACTGTCAGGTCTGAAGAATATGACGAAAATGAACATGAAAAAGACAAGGGCGAATGGCTGGCTGATCGATTTTTTGAAATGAAGACAGATCAATTGGAGAAGTATTACGACTTTATTTATGAAAATACTCCGTTTAGCACACAGCATGGTGTGAAGGGTGAAGAATATGACAAAGTTTTAGTTTTCTATGATGACACTGAAACAAATTGGAATAATTACAATTTTGCTAAATTACTGTCACCAGAAACATCCGGTGAAAGTTCTTCTGAAAAGCAAAAGGATCGAACCAAAAAACTGGCTTATGTAAGCTTTTCCAGAGCTAAAAAAGATTTAGTCATTATTCTGTTTACTCTCAACCCATGCAAAGTGCGAGAGGAACTTATAGAAAAAGGTTATTTCTCAGAAGATCAAATTGAGATATTGGATGCTTGAAGCCCGGACTTCTGTTTTTTACTAGAAATCACCCAGAGTCAAGCAATCCGCTCATCAGCGAAACGCAACCTCGCCGGTGCCGACGTTGTAGACGGCTCCGAGCATGCGGATGTCGCCGGATTTTTCCATGTCGGCGACGATTGAGCTCTCGCTGCGGACCGTCGCCAGGATGTGGTCGACATGGTTTTCGGTGCAGGCCAGGAGCGAGGCATCGGTCGCCTCTTCGCCGTGCTCTGCCTTGGTCTTTTCAAGGGCCGGCTTGATCCGCTCCAGCAGTCCGGTGACGTGGCCGTCCTCAACCCCGGCGAAGACCCCCTTGATGGCGCCGCAGTCGGTGTGCCCCTGAACCAGGATGGCCTTGGCGCCGAGGTATTTCACGGCAAATTCCAGCGAGGCCATGATGTCGTCGTTGACGACGTTGCCGGCAATCCGTATGGCGAACAGATCCCCGATGTCCGCATCAAACAGGGTCTCAACCGGGACGCGGCTGTCCATGCAGCTGAGCACGGCGGCATAGGGCGCCTGGCCGACCCCGGCATCCGCCAGAAGCGTCTCTCTGGGGCGCTTAAAGGTCTCCCCCTTTCGAAAGCGCTGATACCCCGCCTTGAGCAGTTCAACGGCCTCGTCAGCCGTCAGCCGCTTTTGAAAATCCGGCGACAACCCACCGCCCAGGTTCAGATAAGTCTCAAGTGCATTCACGTTCAATGGCTCCCTTTCTGCGGCTCGGTCAGGATGACAAGGCCAAAGGCGGGGCGGATTGTATCCGCTGCCGCGCAAATCTGTTACCCCGCTATTTCGCTACTCCAGCCATGCCAGCGTGGCCTGCCGGCCGCTGGTTTGCTCCCGCCGGTACGAGTAGAAGGTGTCGGCATCCCGGTGCGTGCAGTGACTGCCCCGCAGAATGTGCTCCACGCCCAGAAGCCGCAGCTGGCGCTCGGCCAGCCCGGCCAGGTTCATCTGCCAGCGATCGACATGGCAGGCGACAAATTCGCCCTCGGCCATCTCACCCCAGAGCATCAGATAGGCTCGGCGCACTTCGGGGCCGACCCAGAAGGCCTCGGGCCCGATGCACGGCGCCAGCCAGGCGCTCAGCTCGCCGGAGGGGAGGTCGAGTGCGCGCAGCAGATTGGGGACGACACCGGCGAGCAGGCCGCGCCATCCCGCATGGGCGATGCCGACCGCTCTGCCGTCCCGGGCGGCCAGCACCACCGGCAGGCAGTCGGCGCTGAGAATGGCACAGGGCGTCCGAGAGGCCCGGCTGCGCTGGGTGAGCAGCGCATCGGCAATGACCGGCCCCGAGCCGGCTCTGGCAACGGCAATGCCGTGGCGCTGCCGGATCCAGTCGGGCGACTGCACGCCCAGCACGTCCCGCACCCGGCTGCGGTTGACCTCAACGGCTTCGGGATCATCGCCGACGGCATCGGACAGGTTGAGTCCCGCCCAGGCGCCGGCGCTGCTGCCGCCGGCTCGGCTGAGGGAGACAGCGCACACCCCGGGGACATTCCACTTCGGCTCAAGCCAGCGCAGCCCCGCCCGCTCAACCCAGGCCTCAGTCGCCTCAGTCATGGTTTCCGTCGGCATCGCAGCGCAGCACGTCGATCAGCTGTCGCAGATCCTCGGGCGGCTCAATGCTCCAAGAGCACTCCCGCCCGGTGATCGGATGCTCGAGATCCAGCTGATGGGCGCACAGCGCCTGGCGGCGAAAGTCTCTCAACAGCTCCCCCGCTGCGGGCAGATGATCCTTTCGGGGCACTGCGTGCGCACCGTAGGTGGCATCGCCCACCAGGGCAAACCCGGCATGGGCGCAGTGCACCCTGATCTGATGCGTGCGGCCGGTCTCCAGTCGGCATTCAATCAGCGTGTGGTGCCGAAAACGCTCGCGCACCCGGTAGTGCGTGCGCGCCCAGCGCCCGCCCTTGACGACGGCCTGGCGGGTGCGGTGGCGGGGATGCCGCCCGATGGGTGCCTCGATCTCGCCGCCGGCGATCAGCACGCCGTGCACCAGGGCGAGATAGCGGCGCTCCACAGATCGCTCCTGCATCATCTGCACCAGCGCCGAGTGCACCCTCAGATCCTTGGCGATGACCATCAGCCCGCTGGTGTGCGCATCCAGCCGGTGGACGATGCCGGCACGGGGCAGCCCCCTGAGCTCCGGCCGGTCGTGGATGAGCGCGTTGGCGAGCGTTCCCGAGGCGATGCCCGCACCGGGGTGAACCACCAGACCTGCGGGCTTGTCGACCACCAGGATGTGCTCGTCCTCGTATACGCAGGCGTATTCGGCCGGCTCGCCCCGGTAGTCGACAGCCCGGGGAGCCTGGGCGCGCAGATGCAGTCGCTGACCCGCTTTCAGCGCCTGGCTCGGGCGGACGCCGGCTCCGTCAACGCGCAGCTCGCCGCTTCGAATCCACCTGGTGAGCTGGGTGCGGGAATAGCCGGGGAACGCCCAGGCGGCGATGACATCGGCGCGCCGGCTGTCCTGCTCAGGCGGAACCGAGGCGGTCTCGTCGATGATGGGGGTGCAGTCCGAACTCATCAATCCGCTAAAATGCGCGGCTTTTTGCCGCCTGCACCTGGTCGATGCGCAGTTTAACCGTGATACTGGCGCTCGCCGTCGTCCTGTCTCTGGCCGGATGCGGCAGCAAGGGCGGCGATGAGGAGCAGCAGGCCGCTGCCGTCGAGGAGAGCCAGTCCGAGCGCGTCTACTTTGAGCGCGCACAAAATGCCCTGGATGCGAGGAATTACGAGCTGGCGATCCAGCTGCTTGAGGAGCTGGAGCGGCGCCATCCCTTTGGACAGTACACCACGCAGGCACAGGCCGATCTGATATTCGCCTATTTCAAGCGCACCGACTACGCCGCAGCAGAAACCGCCGCCGAGCGCTTCACCGAACTGCACCCCAATCACCCCAACACCGACTACGCCTATTACATGAAGGCGATCGCGATCTTTCCGGCGGTCTACACCGCCCTGAACCGCACCAACCAGCGCTTCGCCTACCAGAGGGACATCGAGGCCGGGCGGCGCTCATTCTTTCTGCTGGCCGAATTCATCCAGCGCTTTCCCGACAGCCTGCTGGTGGCCGATGCCCGCCAGCGGATGATCTACATTCGCAGCCTGCTGGCCAAGCACGAGATCTCTGTGGCCGCCTATTACTTCAAGCGGCGGGCCTACATCGGGGCGCTGCGGCGCGCACAGGGCGTTCTGGTCGACTATCCGCAGACGCCTGAAACCGGCGATGCCCTGGTGCTGATCGCATCGGCTCACTACGAGCTGGATCAGGATGAGAGCGCGCTGAAGGCGGTCGAACTGCTGAAACTGAACCATCCCGAGCACCCGTCACTGGACGAAAACGGCGAATTGATTTTGCCCAAGGCGACACCCTTCGGCATCCTGCACCGGATGACGCAGGGGTTTTTCTATCGCAACGAGGGCAATATTCCCAAGCTGCGCTACGACATCCAGCGACCGAGCCGACGCCAAGAAAACTGAAATGGCCCTGTTCGCAATCTTGGTGCTGGCGTTTGGCGCTTGGCTGATGTACCGGCTGCTGCGCCCCCGGGACGATGATGAGGCGCAGCCGACCGATCCCAGACACAGGACCCGCCAGCGCACCCGCCAAAGGCGCAAAGAGCGCCCCTCCCGCTCGAAACCCGGCAAGACCCGGGAAATGCTTGAGTGCCGCCACTGCGGCGTGCACGCCGAGGCCTCCACAGGGGTGCGCACCGGGGGGCGCTGGTACTGCTGCCGGGAACACGCCGAGGCGGATGCGGGCTAAAAGCGGTAGCTCAGCTTGGCCAGCAGGAAGGCCTGGTCGGGATGCGACCACGCCGTGCGAATCAGCCCCCTGCGGCTGAATTCCGGATCGCCGGTCTCGGCGTTTTCTGAGCCGCTGCCGCCCCTCTGGTAGACCAGGTAAAAATCGCTCAGCGGGGCAAAGCGCCAGCGATAGCGCAGCTGGCTGCTGACCGAGTAGTAGCTCAGCCCGTTCACAAGGCTGTCTCGGTTGGTGAGAGAACCATCTAAATCGGCCTGCGCGGGACGCAGCTCGCCGCCGTCCGAAAGGTCGGGCGTCAGCAGCTGGCCGCTGTGCGCCTGTATCCCGGCCCACTGCACCTTCAGGCGGATCTCGTGGCCGGGCGCCGGCAGCCAGTCAAAGTTGATGTTGATGCGGTTGCGCAGGGTGTCGGAAAAGCGGGTGATGAAGCGGTCGCCGTGCCACGACACCAGCCAGCCGCTCGAGCGGCGCTCGATGAGCTGGAGCGACAGGTTGCTGGTCAGCGAGAGCTTGAAATGCACCCGGGCCCGCAGCCTCTGAACCCGACCGCCAAGCGGCTCCCGACCCGCCAGGGCTGCAACCTCGAAAAACACCCTTCTCTGGTCGGGCGTCTTGGCGAAGATCTCCAGCTCGCCCGACTCGCCGACCCTGGCATAGGGACCGGCCGGGTCGGAGAAGGTCATCAGGTCGTCGATGCCGGCGTCCCTGTGCACCAGACTGAAGTTGAGCTGATAGCTGTTTTTGAACTGGCCGTTGAGCTTGAGCTCGACAAAACGGCGCAGGTTGAGGTTGTCGTAGCCGCGCGAGTGATCCACATTGAATTCAAACTGCCGGCGGCGCAGCGGCGAGTCCTTGTCAAACTGCCTCTGGATGCGCTTGGTGCTGATGTAGAAATCGTTGTACTCGTCGCGGTTGACATAACCCATGTCGTTGAGGTCAAAGCCCTCGTCGTAGTGCGCCAGCACATAGAAGTTCTGCCATTCATCATCGGGGGTGTGCCAAAAGATCAGGCGCTGGCCGAAGCCTTCGACGGGGTCTGCATCCGCCTCCTGCACCGAGGACTGCATGCTCAGGCCGGTGATGCGCCACTTGGAATTGAATACGTATTCATAGTCGAGGGAGTACACCCGGGCATCGCGCTCAATCACCGGGCGGCGGGTGTGGGTGACCAGCGCGCCGATCTTGTTGGGGGAGCGGTTGATCACCCCGCGCAGGGCGAAGAAGTCGCGCCCCTCGGAGTAGCGGCTGTCACCCTCCGAGGCGACCAGCAGCCCCACCTCGCGGTTGTTCAGCAGGTGGTTCAGCTTGATGCCGAAGTCGAGCTCTGCGAGCGTCTGATTGGCGTCGTCCTCGGCCTCGCAGGCATTGCGCTTGCTCGGCTCATCGTCGTAGTCGCCGCAGCGGTAGTCCGGCTCGGAGCCGATGCGCCTGGTGTTGATCAGCGTCAGTCGGTGACCGGTGATCTTGAACAGATCCTGATTCTCGGTGAAGAAGGGCCGGCGGTCGGACAGCAGCGTCTCGACCGATGAAAAATTCACCACCAGGTCGTCGCTCTCGGCCGTGCCGAAGTCGGGGTTGAGGGTCGCGCTGATCTGGCCCGGCCCGTAGCGCCAGTTGATGTCGACTCCGGCGCGCCGCTCGTCCTCGCCGCCGGGCAGCTGATCGGAGTCGGCCGAGGCGTAGGGGGTGAAGATCAGCTGGCGCGCGCTGTAGGCCCTGATCTGAATCGGGGTGAATTCGCTGATGAATTTCTGATCGCGCATGTTGAGAAAGGGCGCGCCGTACATTCGGTTGGTGTGCAGCACCCGCCGGGAGACGTAGAGGCGGATCTCGCGCATGTCCGAGTCCGCCGCCGGCAGTGCGACCGAGCCCCAGGGGATCAGCATCTCCATCTCCCAGCGGTCGGGGTGCCGGCTGGTGGCGGCGTGCCAGAGCCCGTCCCAGTCGGTTGAGCGCTCGTTCTGGTTGCGCCAGGTGCCGTCTTTGATCGAGCCCCCGAGCGAAACGAAGAACTCATAGGCCTGCACGCCCGAGGCGGCAAAGTCTATGACCACCTGATTGAAATCGGCAAAACTCCAGCCATCGCGCGGGTGCAGCTTGTCGACGTGCGTGTCGTAGGGCTGGAAGTTGGCGATGCCGATGTAGAGCCCGTCGGGGCGTGAAATCAGCCGCACCTCGGTCGGCCACGGTGCGGCGTCGCCCAGCTTGGGCATGACGCCCCGCAGCGCCTCCAGCTGCTGCGCCCGGCCCCATTCGGCTTCATCCATAACCCCGTCGACGACGATCTCGGCACGGGCGCCCGAGCTGAACAGCAGCAGGATTGCCAACAGCCCGACAGTGCGCAGAGTTTGGGGTGCCGGCAGGACTCGCAGGTTCAGGGGCTCAATCTGCCGCCGCAGACGTTCAACCCAGCAGCGGGGCAATCACCAGACTCACGATCGCCATCACGTTGATCAGAATATTCATTGACGGCCCCGAGGTGTCTTTGAAAGGATCGCCGACCGTGTCGCCAACCACTGTGGCGGCGTGCACCTCGCTGCCCTTGCCGCCGAGGTTGCCCTTTTCGACATACTTCTTGGCGTTGTCCCAGGCCCCGCCCGCATTGGCCATCATCAGCGCCAGCAGGACGCAGCTGAGCAGCGCTCCGCCGAGCATGCCGCCGAGCGCCTCGGGTCCGAGGACGAAGCCCACCACAACCGGGGAGCCGACCGCAATCACGCCCGGCAGCATCATCCGGCGCAGGGCGGCGCTGGTGGCAATGTCGACGCAGCGGGCGGTGTCGGGCTTGCCGGTGCCCTCGAGCAGGCCGGGGATTTCCTTGAACTGGCGGCGGATCTCCTTGATCATGTCAAAGGCCGCATCGCCGACCGCAGTCATCGTGATCGAGGCGATCAGAAACGGCAGCAGCCCGCCGATAAACAGCCCGATCAGCACCATGGGATTGCTCAACTCAAGTGCAAAGCCGTCGACGTTCTTTTCGACGGTCTGGATGAAGGCGGCAATGATGGCCAGCGCTGCCAGGGCGGCGGCGCTGATCGCAAAGCCCTTGCCGATCGCGGCGGTGGTGTTGCCCAGCTCGTCGAGGGAGTCGGTGATCTCGCGCGTCTCGGCGCCCATGCCGCCCATCTCGGCAATGCCGCCGGCGTTGTCGGCAACCGGACCGTAGGCGTCGACCGCCATGGTGATGCCCACCGTCGCCAGCATGCCGACCGCGGCGATTCCGACCCCGTAGAGGCCGGCCAGGTAAGTCGAGACGAATATGATCCCGCAGATCACCAGCAGCGGCAGCACCACCGACTGCATGCCGACGGCCAGCCCGGCGATCAGCACCGTCGCCGGACCGGTCTCGCCGGCCTGGGCGATGTCGCGCACCGGCTTTTTCGAGGTGTAGTAGTCGGTGATCAGCCCGACGGCGACGCCGCCGACCGCCCCGGCGAGCACGCTCAGCCAGATATCGAGCATCGGGTTGTCGGCCAGCCGGCCGTCCACGGCGAGCCGCCCCATCACCACCCAGGCCATGGCGACGAAGACCACCGGAGCCAGCAGCATGCCGCTGCGCAGGGCGGCGTCCGGAGCCGACCCGGCGCGCAGGCGGACAATCAGAATGCCCAGCACCGAGGCGATCAGGCCGATGGCCGCGAGCGCCAGCGGCAGCAGCATTGAGTTGGTTTTTTCGGCCATTCCGATGGCCAGCGTCGCGGCGATCGCCATGGTGGCGATGATCGAGCCGCAGTAGGACTCGAAGATGTCCGACCCCATTCCGGCGACATCGCCGACATTGTCGCCGACGTTGTCGGCAATCACCCCGGGGTTGCGCGGGTCGTCCTCGGGGATGCCCGCCTCGACCTTGCCGACCAGGTCGGCGCCGATGTCGGCGCTCTTGGTGAAGATCCCCCCGCCGACGCGCGAGAACAGCGCCACCGAGGAGGCGCCGACCCCGAAGCCGTGAATCGCCTCGGCGTGCTCGGGGTTGCTGCCGAACATCAGGTAGAGCGCACCCAGGCCGATCAGACCCAGCGAGGCGACGCACAGACCCATGATCGAGCCGCCGTAAAAGGCGATCGAAAGCGCCCCTGCCGCCCCCTCGTCGCGCGCGGCCACAGCCGTGCGCACATTGGCCCGGGTCGCTGAAAACATGCCGAAGTAGCCGGCCAGCGCCGAGCAGGAGGCTCCGACGACAAAGGCAATGGCGGTGTTGGTTCCGAGCCCGAAGAAGATCAGCACCAGAACGACAGAGGAAAACAGCAGCAGCATGAGATATTCCCGGCGCATGAAGACCATCGCCCCCAGGTGGATCTCATCGCCTATGGCCTTGATCTCGCCCTCGCCCTCGCTGCGGCGCGTGATCACAAAATAGAGCAGATATGCAAACGCCAGCCCGGCCACTCCCAGTGCCGGTATCATCCATCCATCCATTCCCCTTCCCCCAGTTTTGCTCGTGCGCGCACCTTATTGGCGAGGCCGCACTGTCGGTGCGTCGGCACCATTCGCGGGCCGCGCATTTTACATGAGCGCCCCGAAACAGCCCCCTGATCGGGGGCGAAATAACCCCGTCAATCGGATCGGATGAAAGCCCCCGGGGGGCGATTTCTAGCCCGCCCCGCGCACCGCCAGAACACGCTCGACGGTCTCGACCACGGCGACCGTCTGCTGCTCGAATTCGATGTTGACCCTGTCCCCCTCAGCCAGTGCGTCCAGGTTGGTCAGGCGCAGCGTCTCGGGAATGAGATGGACGCAGAACTCGCCGTCGGCGGGGCCGAGCGCTCCCAGCGTCAGGCTACAGCCGGCCAGGCCGATGAAGCCCTTGGAGATCAGGTACTTGGCCCACTCCGGCGGCGCCCGGAAGCGGAAGGTCTCCCCGTCCCTGGCGATCAGCTGGGCGCAGCAGTGGACGTGCCCGGAGAGAATGTGCCCGCCGACCTCGTCGCCGAATTTCAGCGAGCGCTCGAGGTTGAGGGAGGCGCCCTCGGACAGGTCGCCGAAGTGCGTGCGCGCGAGGGTCTCGCCGACCAGGTCGACCTCCATCCAATCCGCCGCCCGGGCGACTGCGGTCAGGCAGCAGCCGTTGACGGCGACGCTGGCGCCGATTTCCAGATTCTGAAACAGATGTGCCGGCCCGCCGATGCACCAGCGCTCGCCGGCCTCGCTGACGGTGCGGCTCCGCAGTGTGGCGCAGCCCTGGACAATGCCGGTGAACACCGTCTGCCCCCGGGGCTAGGCGGCCCGGACGCCGTAGCGCTCGCGGTAGCGCAACATCCTTTTCACCTGTTGATCGGGAAGTGCTTCCTCGCCTTCACTGGTGTTCAACAAATAATCCAATAGATCATCCATACATGCCAATGACTCTACAGCCACATCCAAGTCTTCCTGTAATTTCTGCGTGGCCGAGAAACCTGAGTGCTTATCCACCTTTTCCTGACGATCAAAGGCCAGCACAACTCCTTTTAGCTTTCCGCCCGCCTCTTCAATCAGTTCAGCGGAGTGTCTAACAGCTGTCCCAGCCGTCAAAACATCATCGATCAAAATCACCTCGCGACCGTCTAGATCCGAGCCGCACAGGCGCCCGCCCTCACCATGCTCTTTTTCCTCTTTGCGGTCATAAGCCATTTCCCAACCCAACACCATAGCGGTTGCGGTGACCAGCGGAATGCCTTTGTAAGCTGGTCCAAAAAGAACAGTGTCACCTTCCGATTGCGAACCAAATTCGTTTTGGATCGACTCCGCATACTGTCTCCCCAACACGTTGACAAAACTTCCCTGGCTAAGGTTGCCGATGTTAAAAAAGTAAGGACTTTTTCGCCCAGATTTCAGCTTGAAATCACCAAAAATTAAAGCCTCTTTTTCAATGAGGCTTTTGATGAAACTTCGACGCATTGTGGTTTTTTCTTCTTCCATCCCAGCCAAGACTGATAGAAGCAAGTAGTAGGCTTGTTTGTGGATATATTTTTCCAAAGCTTCCAACTTCAAATCACGATGCATCAAATTCTTTCCTCCAATGAAAGCTGATGCGGTGCGGCGGTAATGCGCGGTTTCTCCAAAGTAAGGGCGACTGACGGGCCTAGCTTTGAGATTAGATTCACCTGTCGCAAGAACTTCTTTTTCAATGAAGCTACAGAGGGAATGAAAGTTCCTTGGGATATTTTCTGAAGTGCCGGCTGCGGAAATGAGCCGTGAGACTTTCCTATATTGGGTATTTTTGAGCCTAGATTGCGGAGGGAAGTCGGCGATTGTCAAGGCTTTTCCTTCAATAAGATTTTGAATGAGATCTCGCTGGGGACTAGTCATGATTGCCCCACCTAAAGCACAGTGATGCCCTTTCTTTCAGCAAGTGCCTAGACATTCTTCCAATCAGTACGGCATCGTCCCTGCACGGGGCGGATTTTACACGCAGAGCGGTCAAGTTGAAACATCAGTGACAGCTCCCCGCCGCCATCCCGTCAATCCCCGGGATTGAGCTTGCCCTTGTGCCGGACGTCCTTGCCCTCGTCCAGGTAGATGGCGTACTCGGCCACGTTGCAGCTGTGGTCGCCGATGCGCTCCAGCGAGCGCACCACCCAGAGCCACTCCATTGCCACGGCCTCGACCCCGGCCTCGGATTTTTTCAGCCGCTCGGAGATCTGCCCCAGAATTTCGGCATAGCACTCGTCAATCGCCTGGTCGCCGCTGATGACCTGCCGTGCCCCGTCGGTGTCGACCCGCAGATAGGAGTCGATGCTGCCCCGCACGGACTGGCTGACCAGCCCGGCCAGCCCGACCAGGTTGTCCGGCATCTGTCCCGCATCGAAGCCCTCCTCAAGGCGGTCGTTGACGCTCTTGGCGATGCGCTCGCACTCATCGCCGATGCGCTCGATGTCGGCGATGACCTTCTGGGCGGTGATGATGGTGCGCAGGTCGCTGGCCAGCGGGTGGTGCCTGGCCAGGATGCGGGCACACGTCCGGTCAATGCGGATCTCCATGCGGTTGACGTTCGTGGCCTTGGCCAGCACGCTGTCGACCAGCTCCAGGTGCGGGTCTTTGAGCAGCTGCTCGGTCTCCCGCATCTGCTCCTCGACGTGCGCCGACATGCTGGCCAGCAATTCGTGCAGCCCCTTTAGATCGTTGTCAAATTCGGTCAGGATGTGATCGGTCATGGCGCCCTCCTAGCCGTAGCGGCCTGTGATGTAATCCTCGGTCTGCTTTTCGCTGGGATTGGTGAAGATCTGCTGGGTCTGGCCAAATTCAATCTGCTCGCCCAGGTAGAGAAAGCTGGTGAAGTCCGAAATGCGCGCGGCCTGCTGCATGTTGTGGGTGACGATGACCACGGTGTAGTCCTGCTTGAGGGTGTTGATCAGCTCCTCAATGCGCAGCGTGGAGATCGGATCCAGCGCACTGGCCGGCTCGTCCAGGAGCAGCACCTGGGGCGCCACCGCAATGGCCCTGGCGATGACCAGCCGCTGCTGCTGGCCGCCCGAGAGCCCGAGCGCATTCTGGTGCAGCCGATCGGACACCTCATCCCAGAGCGCCGCGCCCTTCAGCGCCCGCTCGGCGCGGTCCTGCAGCTCGGACTTTTGCTTGATGCCCTGCAGCCTCAGGCCGTAGACGACATTCTCAAAGATGCTCTTGGGAAAGGGGTTGGGCTTCTGGAACACCATGCCGACGTTGCGGCGCAGCTCGGACACGTCCGTTTCGGGATGGTGAATGTCGGTGCCGTGGACGATGATCTCGCCCTCGATTTCGGTGCCCTCGATCAGGTCGTTCATGCGGTTGAAGCAGCGCAGCAGCGTGGACTTGCCGCAGCCGGACGGGCCGATGAAGGCGGTGACCTGCCTGGTCGGGATCTCCATGCTGATCGACTTGAGCGCCTGCTGGCGCCCGGGGTAGTAGAAATTGACGTCGCGCACGCTGATGGCGCTCTCTTTGTCTCCGCTCATCCGGACGCCCTCCCGAGCCGCTCCATCCCGTCGCGATCAATCCGACTGCTCACCCTCAACTCTCCAGACTGCGGTATTGCTCGCGCAGATTGTTGCGGATTTGTATGGCGAGCAGGTTGAGGACGATGATGATCAGCACCAGCAGAAACGCCGTGGCGTAGACCAGGGGCTGGGCCGCCTCGACATTGGGGCTCTGAAAGCCGACGTCATAGATGTGAAAGCCCAGGTGCATGAACTGGCGATCCAGGTGCACAAACGGAAAGGTGAAGTCGACCGGAAGCGACGGGGCCAGCTTGACGGCGCCGACCAGCATCAGCGGGGCGACCTCGCCGGCGGCGCGCGCAATGGCGAGGATCAGCCCGGTCATGATCGCCGGGCTGATGATGGGCATCAGCACCGTGCGCAGCATTTCAAACTGCGTCGCCCCGAGTGCATAGCTGCCCTCGGCCATGCTCTTGGGGACGCGCGCCAGCCCCTCCTCGGTGGCCACCACCACCACGGGCAGGGAGAGCAGGGCGAGGGTCAGGGAGGCCCACACCAGCCCGGGGCTGCCGAAGGTCGGGGCCGGGAGGTTTTCGCTGTAGAACACCTCGTCGATCTCGCCGCCGACGAAGTAGACGAAAAACCCCAGACCGAAGATGCCGTAGACGATCGAGGGAACCCCCGCCAGGTTGTTGATGGCGATGCGCACGATGCGGGTCAGCATCCCCTGGTGGGCGTATTCGCGCAGATAGATCGCGGCGATGACCCCGCCGGGGGTGACGAAGATCGTCATCAGCAGCACCATGATGACGGTGCCGAACAGCGCCGGAAAGATGCCGCCCTCGGTGTTGGCCTCGCGCGGCTCGTCGCTGAGAAATTCCCAGATGCGCTCGAGATATGCCGCCAGCTTGGAGAACACGCCCATGCGGTTGGGGACCAGAACGCGCACGATCTGCTCCAGCTCGATCTCGTGCCGGGCGCCCTCGGCATCGACAACGGATATGGAATCGCGCATCAGCTGTTCGCGCAGTTCGGCAATCTGACCGGAGAGCTGCTCAAACGCCTGCTGCTGCACCTGACGCGCCCGCTCCAGCCGGGCGGCGTGCTCGGGGCTCCACTCTCCGCGCAGGTTCAGTCCCCGCTCCTCGAGGCGCAGGGCGTTGAGTGCGGCATTGATCGTGCCGATGTCGTGCTTTTCGATTTCGCGCACCTGGATGCGCAGCGCCTCGGCGCGCTCGATGCTCTCCCGCAGGGCGTCCATCAGCGCCTCGGAGCCGTCCTGTGCGCGCCCAATCCGTTCATCGCCCCGGTGCAGCTCGCTGATGGTTCCGTAAAAATTGCCCCACTCGAGGCGCTCGATGACGGCGACGTCCTCGGGGACTTTCAGAGCGCGGGTGTGCTGCCTGAGCACCCAGAGAAAGTCGCTCGGGCCGACGTCGCGGTTGCCGACCTTGATCAGCCAGCGCTCCACCGTGCCCTGGTCCGACTCCAGCTCATAGCCCGCCGAGATCAGCTGTGCTGCAATGACGTCCTCGCGCCCGACGACCTCGCCCTGAACCGGCATCCAGGGATCCTCCCGATACTCCCGGTATTCGAAGGCGATGATCTCGGACGGCCAGAAATACCCCATGCCGCGCACCGCCAGCAGCAGGATCATGCCCAGCACCAGCACCAGCGACAGCGAGATGGCGCTGGCGATCAGCCAGACGCCGCCCTCGCGCGAGCCCCTCCAGCGGCTCCAGATCAGCGCGTTCTTGTCCGCACCGCTCATCTACAGCGACCCGTAGCGCTCGCGCAGACGCTGGCGCACAGCCTCTGCGGTCGTGTTGAGAATGAAGGTGAAGACGAACAGCACCAGCGCGCACAGGAAGAGCACGCGGTAGTGGGTGCTGGCGACCTCGGCCTCGGGCATTTCGACGGCGATGTTGGCCGACAGCGTGCGCATCCCCTCAAACATGTTGAAGTTCAGCAGGGGCGTGTTGCCGGTCGCCATCAGCACGATCATGGTCTCGCCGACGGCGCGCCCCATGCCGATCATCAGCGCCGAGAAGATCCCCGGGCTGGCGGTCGGCAGCACGACGTGCATGGTGGTGTGCCACATGCTGGCGCCCAGCGCCAGCGAGCCGGAGATCAGCTGCTTGGGCACGCCGAACAGGGCGTCCTCGGCGATCGAGAAGATCGTCGGCACCACCGCAAACCCCATGGCCACGCCCACCACCAGGGCATTGCGCTGATCAAAGGAAATGCCCAGGTTGGCCGTGATCCAGGCCGGGGCGTCGCCGCCAAAAAAGCGGGTCTCCAGGCCGGGCGACAGGGCGATGCAGCCCCAGCCGATGAGCACCGGCAGCGGCAGCAGGATCAGGGCCGTCCAGCCCCGCTGCGCCCACGAGCCCGCCGGCCCGGGAAGCCACTGCCAGAGCAGGCTGACCAGCACCACAAACAGGGGGAACAAAACCAGAAACAGCGCCAGCCCCGGCAGGTGCGCCTCGATGAAGGGCGCCAGCATCAGACCGCCGAGAAACCCCAGGATCACCGTCGGCAGCGCCGCCATCAGCTCGACCGTCGGCTTGATCATGCGGCGCATTTCCGGGGCCATGAAGACCGCCGTGTAGACCGCCCCGGCCAGCCCCAGGGGAATGGCGAACAGCATGGCGTAGAAGGTCGCCTTGAGCGTCCCGAGCGAGAGCGGCACCAGGCTCAGCTTGGGCTCGTAGTCGCTGCTGGCCGAGGAGGACTGCCACTGATAGCTGGGCTCGGCATAGCCCTCGTACCAGACCTGCCCCCACATCAGGGTCCAGGACACGTCCGGGTGTTCATTCTCAATGCCGTAGTAGCGCACCCCCGAGGCCGTGTTGAGCAGCAGCCGGTCGCTTCGGGAGTTGATGGCCGCAGCGGCGATGCCGGCATCCTCGAGATGCAGCACGCGCCGACCGGCCGTGCTGTGATAGATGCCCCAGTCGGCGTCGGTGAAGGCGATAAAGCCGCGGCGCCCCTGCTCGGGGACGATGCCCCGCACCGGCCCGCCCTCAAGCGGGTCAAACTCTCGGGCGCGCACAAAGGTCTCGGCCGCATCGACATTGGTGAACCACTGCGAGAGCGCACCCTCGGAGGTGCCGATCAGCAGGGAAGTCCCGCCGCTGAGGCGCTCCAGGGCGGTGATTGAGGCGCCCTCCCCGGCCACCTGGGTCAGGGCGTGCAGGCGGGCGTCGGCGGCCAGGTCGTAGACCGCCAGCGAGCGGGCATCGGCCTGCACAAACAGGAAGCGCTGGCGGTTGCCGCCGATCATCATGCGCCTGGACGACCCGTCCAGATCGGGCGCCGCCTCAAGGGGAATGTTCAGCTTGCCGCGCTCCTGCCAGTCGGCATCGACGAAGGCAAAGCCCGAGGGTCTCGCGTAGAAGCGCACCTGAACCGCATCGCCGGCAGCCGCCGCCAGGGTCAGGCGCTCCTCGGTCTGCAGCACCGAGAGCGCCTCAATCGGGCCGGCCAGGCCGGCCCAGCGCAGCGGCTCCTCGCCGAGGGGGTATTCCAGCCGGGCCCGCACCGCGCGCGAGCCGTCATCGCCATAGCTCACCGAATAGCCGATCTGCACCAGCATCAGGGCGCCGTCCCGAGCAGGGGGAAGGTCTCCAGCAGCTCGCCGGACTCGCCGGAGAATTCCCGCAGGGCGCCGCCGGCATCCAGCCACAGGCCGGTCTGGCCGTATTCGTCCAGCAGCACCCGCTCGGCGGTCGGGGCGGGGGCGGAGTACTCGGCGAGCGCATCCTCATCGGCCGGCAGGAACAGCGGCAGGATCTGGCCGAACAGGAAGATGAAGATCAGGGCGATGATGCCGATCACCGAATAGCCGCCCAGCGAGATCACGCCGGCGGCGGTTCGGTCAACCAGTTTGCGCCGATTCTCCCGCAGGTAGCTCCACACGACTCGCCGCTCTTCCCCCCTAGTCCAGCTGCAGCTCGGTGCGGGCTTTTGCCAGCACGCCTGCGGGCAGTCGAATGTAGCCGTCCTTGGCCACCACGTCCTGCCCCTGCCTGGAGAGGATCATGCCGATGAACTCCCGCTCAAGCGGGGGCAGCTCCCTGCCGGGGGGCTTGTTGACGTAGACGTACAGCAGCCGGGCCAGCGGATATTCGCCGCGGGCGGCGGTCTCGGGGCTCGGGGCGACGTAGTTCTCGCCCTCCCTGGAGATCGGCAGCATGCGCACCGAGCTGGTGGCATAGCCGATGCCGGAGTAGCCGATGGCGTGCAGTCCCTTGCTGACCGACTGCACCACCGAGGAGGAGCCGGGCTGCTCGTTGACCGAGTTTTTGTAGTCGCCCTTGCACAGGGCGGTCTTCTTGAAGTAGCCGTAGGTCCCGGAGACCGAGTTGCGCCCGTAGAGCTGGATGCGCTTGCGCCTCCAGCGGGGCGAGTCAATGCCGGCGCCGCCCCAGTTCCGGATGTCGGCCGGGCTGCCGCACTTGCGCGTCGAGGAGAAGATCGCATCGACCTGCGGGATCGACAGCCCCCTGATCGGGTTGTCCTTGTGGACGAACACCACCAGGGCGTCGACCGCCACCGGAACCGCCGTCGGCTTGTAGCCGTGGCGCTTTTCAAAGGCGGCGATTTCCTTGCTCTTCATCATGCGGCTCATCGGGCCGAGATTGGAGGAACCCTCGGTCAGCGCCGGCGGCGCTGTGGACGAGCCGGCGGCCTGGATCTGCACGTCGACATTGGGGTAGAGCCGCTTGAAGGTCTCGCCCCAGAGGGTCATCATGTTGGCCAGCGTGTCCGAGCCGACCGAGGACACTTTGCCCGAAACCCCCGACACGACTTGATACTCCGGGATGTCCTGGGCGCCCGCCGAAACAGCCGCCGGCAGCAGCAGCAAAACCAGGGCGAGGCCTTTTGAGCAACGTGTGACGAGGGCTTGCATCGATGTCATCCCCTGCGGGGCGAGCCGGCGGATTATCCTGCCCGACCCTAACCCGAACATAACTCAAAGCATCGGTTTGCACCCCCGGCAATGGGCATCTTGCACTGCCCCCAAATCGCAAGTTGACTATGATTTGGCCGGACCGGCGCTGGGAGGGTGCAATGGGCAAGTGGCTGGGTGCGGCTGTCGGAGTGCTGCTGCTTATCGGAGCGGGGCTGTATGGAATCGGGGTCGGCTGGTTTGTCGAGCTGGACGGTGCGGGACGCATCGAGGGGGCGATGCTGCCGGAGCGGGTCACCGCCGATGCCCAAAACGCCAGGCGAGCCGCCGCCGAGGCCATCGAGGCCGGCACCGACAGGCAGATCCTGTTCGGCGACCTGCACGTCCACACCACCAACTCGCTGGACGCCTTCCTGATGTCGCTGCCGATTCTGGGCGCCGAGGGGGCACACCCCATCGCCGACGCCTGCGACTTCGCGCGCTACTGTGCCGCCCTGGATTTCTGGTCGATCAACGACCACGCCGAGGTCGCCACCCCGAAGCAGTGGAGCGAGGCCAAGCAATCGATCCGCCAGTGCAATGCCGTCGCCGGCGCTGCGGACAACCCCGACATGGTCAGCTTCCTCGGCTGGGAGTGGACCCAGGCCGGCCTGACGCCGGAAAATCACTACGGCCACAAGAATGTGATCTTCAGGGACACCGCCGAGGACGCCGTTCCGCGCCGCCCGATCGGAGCCGGCGGGGTGATCGGGGCGGTGTTCGCCGGAGCGCCGCTGCTGTCCCGCATCGGGGCGGTGCTCGCCGCCCCGGGCGGTGATCGAAAACGCTGGATGGAGTGGGCCGCCTACAACGAGGGCGTCACCAATCTGAAGCCGTGCGCTGAGGGCGTTCCGGTGCGCGAGCTCCCGGATGACTGCCTCGAGAACGTCGCCACCCCGGCCGAGCTGTTCGCCAAGCTCAACGACTGGGGCTTTGACAGCATCGTCATTCCGCACAACTACTCCTGGGGGCTGGCCTCGCCGGCCGGAACCCGGTGGGACTTCCAGCTGGACGAGTCCCAGAACGACCCGAACCTGCAGATCCTGGTCGAGACGCACTCGGGGCACGGCAACAGCGAGGAGTACCGCCGCTGGCGCGCCGTCACCTACGACGCCGCCGGCGAGCCGATCTGCCCCCGCCCGTCAGAGAACTACCTGCCCAACTGCTGGCGCGCCGGGCAGATCATCCAGGAGCGCTGCCTGGCCGACGGCGAGGATGCCGCCACCTGCGAGGGGCGCGCCGCCGACGCCCGCGCCAAGCACCTGCGCGCGCGGGGCGCCGGGCACTGGGTGGTCCCGGGCGCCACGCCCGAAGACTGGGGCGACTCGGGGCAGTGCCGCGACTGCTTCCTGCCGCCGCTGTCCCACCGCCCCGGCGGCTCGACTCAGTACGCCCTGGCGATCACCGACTTCGACAACGCCGAGGCCAGCAACTTCCACTTCGGCTTCACCGGCTCTTCCGATACCCACTTCGCCCGCCCGGGCAGCGGCTACAAGGAGTTCGGCCGCAAGGGCAACACCACGGCCGTCGGCGCCCCCAGCCCCGACATCCCGCAGATCCTCAGGCCCGAGCGGGCGCCGCCGCAGAGCGCCGCCGTCGAGATCAACCCCGACGACATTCCGGGGTTTGCCCGCGTTGACACCGAGCGCCAGGCCAGCTTCTTCACCACCGGCGGGCTGGCCGCGGTACACGCCGAAAACCGCTCGCGCGGGGCGGTGTGGGACGCCCTCAAGCGCCGCGAGACCTATGCCACCTCGGGCGAGCGCATCCTGCTCTGGTTCAACCTCATCCAAGACTCCGGACGCGCGCCCATGGGCTCCAAGGTCGAGCTGGGCGCCACGCCGACCTTCGAGGTCAAGGCCGTCGGCGCCTTCGAGCAGAAGCCCGGCTGTCCCGAGCACGTCCACGACGGCCTCAGCCCCGAGCGCATCGCCGAGCTGTGCATGAACGAGTGCTACCACCCCTCCGACGTGCGCCGCCGCATCACCCGCATCGAGGTGGTCCGCATCCGCCCGCAGATCTCGCCCGACGAGGATGTCGCCGAGCTGATCGAGGACCCCTGGCGAACCTTTGAGTGCGAGGACGATGCGAACGGCTGCAGCGTGCGCTTCAGGGACAGCGAGTATCCCCGCTCGGGGCGGCCCGCCACCTACTACGCCCGCGCCATCCAGGAGCCGACCCCGGCGGTCAATGGCGGCGGCGTGCGCTGCGAGTACGACGAGGCCGGCAACTGCATCCAGCCCAACTTCTGCTACGGCGACTGGCGCACCGAACCGGACGACGACTGCCTCGCCGAGGTCGAGGAGCGCGCCTGGTCCTCGCCCATCTACCTGACCCCGCCGGAGTGGCGCACGGCGGGGCGCTGAAAGTCCTTCAATTCGTTTTAAGAAGCGGGGTGCGCCCGCCTGAAGACCTGAGCGGGCTTATTGATCTACGGGTGCATAGAGTTATGGGGCGGATCGGAACCGGCTCCGGGGAGCGGCGAGGGGTTGCCGGTGCGCGGGTCTCAGGCCGCAGCAGAGGCGGGCGAGCGACCAGTCCGGGCCTGAGCGCAACAGGGCATTTGCCCGTAAGGGGGGCTTACTCAGGACTGCTTACCCGAGGAGTCCTTGAGCTGAACCCAAGCCCCCTGAAGGGGCGGTTTGAGGGTATCAGTAGAGACGGCCTTCGTAGATGAAGCGGTAGCGCAGGTAGGCGAAGCGACCGTTGTAGCCGTATGGCACGAAGTCGTTGTACTGGTGGCCGACGCTGTTGGGCGAGTTGTTGATCCGGTTCGGGTACTGATCAAATAGGTTGTCGGCTCCCAAGCGGATCTCATGGCGCCAGGCGATCTTGACGTACCAGGACATGTCGACCAGCAGGGCAGACTTGCCGACGATGAACTCGTCCGCGCGGGTGTCCGCCCCCTGGTTGTAGTCGGCCCAGCGACCGTAGTAGCGGAAGGACATCTCCTGACCCCAGACTTTTGAGTCAAAGTTGAAGGTGGCATTGAGCCGCTGCTTGGGAGTCTGCTGCTCCATTTCGACCACTTCGCGACGCGAAAACGGCGCTCCGGAATGTTTGCTGTACTCGCGAACCTGGGTGCGGTTGCGGTTATAGGCCAGCGAGTAGCGCCACGAATCATTGATGGGGGAGGAGAGCACCAGATCAAAGCCCTCGGTCTCGGTGTCAATGTCATTGGTGAAGTAGCGCAGCCGCCCGAGCGTCTGAGCCGCCGGACCGATGACCTGCTCCAGCTGATCCTTCTCATCCTGAGTCAGTGTCAGGAATCCGGAGGCTGCAATCCGGTCGTTGACGCGGATGCTGTAGAAGTCGAGGCTCCAGGTGCCGCCCCGCTCGCCCATGTCGCCGGTGAAGCCAAAGCTGAAGTTGCGCGAGGTCTCCGGCTCGAGCGGCTTGGAACCCTTGATCCTGGCGGCAGGGCTGCTCGCCGGCAAGGTGCCCACCTGTCGCAGCTCACCGTCTACCAGCGAGGTGGTGGTCACCGAGGTCCAAGTCTGGCCCAGCGTCGGGGCGCGAAACCCGGTGCTGATGGTGGTGCGCCAGTTGGTGCGCTCGCCCGCCGCCGCGCGCAGCGAGATCTTGGCGTTCTTGGTGATGCCGAAGTCGTCGTAGTCCTCGATGCGGTAGGCCAGCCCCAGCACGCTGGTGGCGCTCAGGTCAATCTCAAGATCCATGTAGGCCGACATCGAGTTGCGGCTCCAGCTGCCGGCATCGTTGGGGGAGAAGCCCGGCAGGCCGTGGGAGCCGATCACCATGCCTTTGTAGAGCTGGTCGTTGCAGGCCTGGCCGACAGCGTGGGCTTCGTTGTTCGCCTCCTTGGTTCGCTCAGCTGCACAGGCAGCTGCTCTCTCCTCTGGCGTTTCACCGTAAGTCTCGTCTGCGGTATAGCCCCACGAGGCAAACTCGCCCTCGCCGATGGTGTAGGTCTCGCGCCGACCCTCAACGCCCCAGGCCAAGCTGAGCTCGCCGGACTTGATCGAGTAGATCTTGCTGAAGTCGATGTGCATCGCCGACTCCTGCTGCTCCAGCGAGCCGATTTCAAATTCGGTCTGAACCTGAGCTGCGCGGCTGGCCAGGTCTTCCCTGTGCGCTGTGGAGCCAACCTCCGCCTCTGTGTTTGTGCCCGGGCCGACCCCGCTCACAGGATAGATCGAGGGGTTGAGCGAATTCGAAAGCGAGAAATCAACGGTATTCATGCCGGTTTGGATGTTGACGTCGTAGTTCCAGCCCTCATACGTGCCATCAAACCCCAGAGTGAAGGCGCTGTCGCTGGTCTCGCTGTACATGATGGGCTCGTAGCCGCCCGGGTAGAGCCCGCGAACATCCATGTAGAGCAGGGCGTTGTGCTGGGCTGCGGTATAGGTCTCGGAGATCATCTTGTCCTTGACCACAACGTCACCGTTTGCGTCCAAGACCGCCACAACCCTGGAGCCGCTTTTGACGATCCGATCATCGGGAACATCCGTGGTATCGAGGTTGCGCACTTTGTAGGTGGCTTCGTTGTACCTCTGAAAGTCCGACCCGTCAGCATTCACTGCCCGCCCCCTCTGGATATCCGGGGTGTTGAAGATGCCGCCCCTGTTGATGGGGGTGCGCCAGTAGAAGTCGATTTCTGCATCCATGGCCGCCGAGGTCATGTAGGCGTAGAGGCGGGCATCGGGGGTGATCTGCATGCCAAAGTTGACCAGCATGCGGGTGTTTGAGGTGTCGGGGTTGCCCCAGGTCATGGTCGGATAGTTTTCCGAGTAGGGGTTTACGGCCAGAGCGGGATTGATCGGCGAGGCTCCGAAACCGGCAATGCTGGACAGATCTGTTTTGGATCCCCCTGTGTCTCTGTGCTCAGTCAGAATGCTCGGCCCGAATGCCAAGGTCGAATCGCCGGCAGCTCCACCGGCAGTGGGCTTGGCCAGCCGGGTGTCGTTGAAGACCTTGGCGCTGTTAAAGCCGGTGTCCTTCTTGAGATTGACCACCCCGCGGTGCTCCCGACCGCGGCTGGTGAGCTCGTCTGAGTCGGCCTCCAGAGCAAAGGTCAGGAAGCCGTCGCGCGGAATGCTGAAGCCGGTGTAAACCTGAAGCTTGTTGCTCTCGCCGTCGTTCTTGCGGTCGTGGAGCCCGCCGCCGACCCTGAACTCATAGACGCCGACATCCTCGCGCAGCTGGACGTTCATCACGCCGGCGATGGCATCGGAGCCGTACTGGGCGGAAGCCCCGTCGCGCAGGACCTCAAGGCGCCCCAGTCCGATCGACGGGATCGAGCCGAAGTCAACCGGCTGGGAGCCGCGCGTGACCGATGAGGGGGCGGCGTACTGGACGATGGCGCCGCGATGCCGGCGCGTGCCGTTGAGCAGAACAAGGGTGTGGTCGGGGGAGAGCCCGCGCATCGTCGCCGGGCGCGCCAGCGAGGGGGCATCGCTGAGCGGAATGCGGGTGACGTTGAAGGAGGGGATGGTCTTGCGCAGGGTGTCGCGGAAGTCACCCTGAACCGAACTGTTGAGCTGGTCGGGGGTGAAAATGTCAATCGGCCCCGCAGACTCTGTGACGGTGCGGTCAACGCGGCGGGTTCCCAAGACCACGATCTCCTCGACATTGCCGTCGTCCTGATAGCCGGAGTCGGCATCGTCCTGGTCCTGCTGTGCCTGAACGCTGTGTGCGCCCATCAACAGCACACCCAGAAAAAGCCAAAAATTAAGCCGGTTTTTCATAACGAACCCCCCTGAATTCACGCAAACAAATGAATTTTTAGGCTGTGGATGCACCCGGCAAGTAGGCTGTGGC
Organism: Gammaproteobacteria bacterium AqS3; assembly: GCA_001750645.1. Lineage (GTDB taxonomy): Bacteria > Pseudomonadota > Gammaproteobacteria > MEIF01 > AqS3 > AqS3. Next base: position 72,050 of record MEIF01000228.1, on the reverse strand, counting down.
TGCCCTCCACAAGCCGCCGATTATACCCACGCCCATTGACTGCAACTGATGAGGGCACCGCCCGCATCGGGCTGTCCCATTGACTGGGGGCTTGGCATCCGAGCGCCCGGCTCGGCGCACTGAGCAGCCGGGCGGCTCAGCTACATGCTGCCTTCGTATGTGAAGGAGTAGCGGACGTATAGGAAGCGCCCGTTGAAGCCGTAGGGAATGTAGCTGTTGTACTGGTGGCCGGAAAATGTCGGCGAGTCGTCAACCCGCTCGGGGTAGTGGTCAAACAGGTTCTCAGCCCCCCAGCGGATCTCGTTGCGCCCGGCAATCTTGACGTACCAGGCGAGGTCGACCAGCAGGGCCGACTTGCCCTTGAAGGGAGGGCCTTCGGCAAAGTCGGACTGCTCAAAATCGGCCCAGCGACCGTAGTAGCTGAAGGCGATCTCCTGGCCCCACAGCGCACTGTCAAAATTGAAGGTCAGGTTGAGGCGCTGCTCGGGAGTCTGATTCTCCATCTGGTAGACCAGATTGGGGGTAAACGGAGCGCCCTCGCCCGTGCTGTAGTCGGTGACCTCTGTGCGATTCCGGTTGTAGGCCAGCGTGTACTTCCAGGTCTCGCTGATGGGCGCTGAGAGCACCAGGTCAAGCCCCTGGGTCTCGGTGTCGATGTCATTGGTGAAGAACTGGAGAGAATTCAGCGATTGAGCCCCCGGCCCGATAAACTTCTGCAATTCATCTTTTTCAGCCTGTTTCAGCGGCAGATCCGCCGAAAGGGCGATGCGATCCTCGACGCGGATGTTGTAGAAGTCCACACTCCAGATCCCGCCCCGATCACCCAGCTCGCCGGTGAAGCCAAAGCTGATGTTGCGCGAGGTCTCCGGCTCCAGCGGCTTGGCGCCCTTGATCCGGGAGGCGTCGCTGGTCGGCGGAAGTATCCCGGACTGAACCAGCTGCCCGCTGACCAGATTGGTGCGGGTCACCGAAGTCCACGACTGACCCAGTGTCGGAGCCCGGAAGCCGGTGCTGGCGGTGCTGCGCCAGTTGACGCGCTCGGTCACCGCAGAGGTCACCGAGACCTTGCCGTTGCGGGTCTCCCCAAAGTCTTCGTAGTCCTCAACGCGGTAGGCCAGGCCCAGCACGGTGTCGGCGCTCAGGTCGACCTCCATGTCGACGTAGGCGGCAACTGCGGTGCGGCTCCAGGAGCCGGCATCGCTGGGGGCAAAGCCGGGCAGCCCGTGCGAGCCCACCACCATTCCCTTGTAGAGCTGGTCATTGCAGACCTTGCCGACGTACTTGCCGTCCGGGTGGTCATCGGCTTTGTCGCGCTCCTCTTGGCAGCGCCGATCTCTCTCTGCCTGCGTGGCGCCATAAGTGGTGTCCCGGGTGTAGTCCCAGGCGGCGCGCTCGCCCGCACCGATGGAATAGGTCTCGCGCCGCCCCTCAAAGCCCCAGGCGAGGCTGAGCTCGCCGGTCTTGGTCTCAAAGATCTTGCTGAAGTCAACGTGCAGGGCGCCCTCTTCCTGCTCCAGCGAGCCGATGTCAAATTCCGTATGAGCGGCCGCCGCGCGCCTGGCCAAGTCATCCCGGTGCGCCTGCGAGCCGACCTCGACCCGATCATCCCCGGTTATGGGAACCGTGCTCTCGGGGTATATCGAGGGGTTGATTGAATTGCCCAGGAAGAAGTCAATCGTGTTGGTTCCGCCGCCGAGGGTGACCCTGTAGTCCCAGCCGGAGTAGGTGCCCTCGACCCCGATGGTCATGGAGGAATCTGCGCTCTCGCCGCCCATGATGGGCACGTATCCGCCGGGGTAGAGCCCGCGAGCGTCCATATACAGCAGGGCGTTGTGCTGGGCTTCGGTATAGCTGTCTGCGATTCTTGTGTTGTTGGCGCCGTAGGTGGCATCGTCATAATCTTGAAATCCGGTTCCCCCGGAATTCACCGCCCGCCCCCTCTGGATGTCCGGAGTGTCGATGATGCCGCCGCGGTCAATCGGGGTGCGCCAGTAAAAGTCGATTTCGGCCTCCATGTCAGCCGCCGTCAGGTTGGCGAAAAAGCGGGCGTCCTCGTTGATCTGAAAGCCGAAGTTGACCATCATGCGGGCATTCTTGGTGTCCGGATCGCCCCAGGTCATGGTCGGCAGGTTGTCGGAGTAGGGGTTGCCGGTCAGACTGGTGTCAATGGGCATGGCTCCGAAGCCGACAATGCTTGACCGATCCGTCGGATCACTCAAAATGGCGTCACCGAATATCAAGGTCGCGGCATTGGCATCGCCGGCAACGGGCTTGGCCTGGCGGGTGTCGTTGTAGAACTTGGCGCTGCCGGAGCCGGAGTCGGCCTTGAGGGCGGTGACCCCGGGGTGCTCCCGGCCGCGGCTGGTCAGTGCGCTGGTGTCGGCCTCCAGTGCAAAGGTCAGGAAGCCGTCGCGCGGCATGGCAAAGCCGGCGTAGGCCTGCAGCTTGTTGTTCTCGCCGTCATTCTTGCGGTCGTAGAGGCCGCCGCCGACCCTGAGCTCGAAGATGTCGACATCCTCGCGCAGCACGACATTCATCACCCCGGCGATGGCATCGGAGCCGTACTGCGCCGAGGCCCCGTCGCGCAGAACCTCAAGGCGCGCCAGGCCGATCGACGGCAGCCCGCCAAAGTCAACCGGCTGCGAGCCCTGGGTCACCGCCGTGAACGAGGAGTAGTGAACGATGGCGCCCCGGTGCCGGCGCGTGCCATTCAGCAGGATCAGCGTGTGGTCGGGGGAAAGGCCGCGCAGCGTGGTCGGCCTGGAGAGCGACGGGGCGTCGCTGAGCGGGTTGCGGGTGACGTTGAAGGAGGGGATGTTCTTGCGCAGGGTGTCGCGAAAATCGCCCAGAACCGAGTTGTTGAGCTGTTCCGGGGTGAAGATGTCAATGGGGCCTGCGGATTCGGTGACGGTTCGGTCTGTTCGTCGGGTGCCCAGCACCACGATTTCCTCAAGGTCGCTCGCCTCATAACTGTCCTCACCCTCCTGAGCGTGGACGTAAAGCGGTATCGCAAAAAGTGAACCCAGCAGGAGTCCCAAGCTGGAAAAATATGTCGTTGTTTTCATCAAACCTCTCAATCTAAAAATTGATATCAGGCGGTGCAGTTAATTAGAGTGCCTACACCGTAATATAGTTCGCCGGCGATTATATAGATGTCTTGTCACATCTACCGCCTAGATAATGCCCTCAGGCGGTGGCAGCGAGATTGAGCCGGAGGGCACCTTGGCGAACGTAATCGGTGTCGTGCTCGCGGCGGGAGAGTCCAGGCGCTTTGGCCGGGCCAAACTGGGCGAACACCTGGCGGGACAGAGTGTCCTGGCCCGCTCTGTCGGACTGATGGTTCGCCACGACCGGGTCGATCAATGCCTTCTGGTGGTGCGCTCGAAGCACGACCCGGCAGTCCGGTCGCTGCTCAGGGACGCACCGCAGCCGGCGTGCATCACCGGCGGCGAGAGCCGGGCGCACTCGTGCCTGGCCGCCCTGGAGCATCTGCAGAACAGCGGGGCGGCCGCCGAGGACATCGTGCTGATCCACGACGCCGCCCGGGCGCTGGCCAGCCCCGAGCTGGTCTCGGCCTGCATCGACGCCCTGCGGGAGGCCCGAGCGGCGGTGCCCGTCCTGCCGCTGGCCGACACTGTGGTCATGCTCGATGCCCCGGACGGTCGGCTCGCTCCGGGGCCGTCCCGGTCGCTGCTGCACACCAGCCAGACCCCGCAGGCCTTCCGCCTCGGCGTGATCCTCGAAGCCTACCGCAGGGCGGGCGCCGATCTGGACAACACCGACGAGGCCACGCTGCTGATGCGGACGATGCCGGATGAAGCCATTGCCGCCGTTGCGGGCGAGGTCACCAACTGCAAGCTGACCCAGCCCGAGGATCTCGCCGTGATGTGCGCGCTCATTGAGCAGCTCGAAAACAAAGACCCCTAGCTGTCCCTGAGAAAATCCTCATAAGCGGCCCGCTCCAGCAGCCCCTCCAGCGCCGCCGAATCTTCGGGGCGGATCTGAAACAGCCAGCCGTCCGCTTCGGCGGCCTGGTTGACGGTCTCCGGGGCGGCCTCAAGGGCCTCGTTGACTGCGGACACTTCACCGGCGAGCGGTGCGTAGATGTCGGAGGCGGCCTTGACCGACTCGACCACGCCGGCGACGGCGCCGGCCTGAAGAACGCTGCCGACCTGGGGCAGCTCGGTGTAGACCACATCGCCGAGCTGCTCCTGTGCATAGTGGCTGATGCCGACGCGCACGCTGCCGTCCTCCTGCGGTAGGGCCCACTCGTGGGTTTCGGTGAAACGCAGATCGCTCATGGTGTTGCCTCCTCATCTTTGATCACATTTTTGCCGCGCCAGACAAAGCGGGGCCGGACGATGCGCACCGCCTCAAGGCGGCCGCGGATTTCAACGGCGCAGGTGCGCTCAACAGCACAGCCGATTCGCGCCAGGGCAATCGAGCACTCCAGGGTCGGCGAGAAGCCCCCGCTGGTGACGATTCCGCAGGGGGAATCCTGCTCAATGTCGGCGCCGTCGGCAAACAGCCGCTGGCCCTGGCGCAGGACACCTCGACCTTCCAGCACCAGCCCGGCGAGCCGGTCATCCAGCGCCGGAGCCCGATCCCGGACCGCCTCGGAGCCGATGAAGTCGCTGTGCCGGTCGAGCGGAATGCTCCAGCCCAGATTGGCGCGCATCGGATGAATGCCCTCGTCCATTTCGTGGCCGTAGAGGTTGAGCCCGGCCTCCAGCCTCAGGGTGTCGCGCGCCGCCAGTCCGACCGGTGCGGCGCCGGCCCGGGTCAACTCCGCCCAGAGCGCCTCGGCCCGCTCTGCGGGAACGATGAGCTCAAAGCCGGCCTCGCCGGTGTAGCCGGTGGTGCCGATCAGCGCCTCGCCGACCTGGGCGCAGCGAAAAGGCCCGGCCCCGTCAATCGCCTCGGCCAGATCGGGCCGGGCGCGCCCGAGGATCGACCCCGCCTCGGGACCCTGCAGCGCCAGGATATTGAGGTCGCGGCGCAGCCGCACAGCGGCCTCGGGCAAATGCCGGTGCAGGTGGGCGAGGTCGGTGCGCTCGCGCGCGGCATTGAAGACCATCCGATAGCACGACCCCAGGCGGTAGACGATGAGGTCGTCAATCACTCCCCCGGAGGCATTGAGCATGGCGGTGTAGAGCGCCTGACCGGGTGCCGCCAGTCGGTTCAGGTCGTTGGCAAACAGCCGGTGCAGCGCCTCGGAGCAGTCTGCGGGGACATCGACCACGGCCATGTGGGAGACGTCAAACAACCCGGCGGAGCGGCGCACGCTGCGGTGCTCCTGGACCTGCGAGCCGTAGTGAAGCGGCATTTCCCAGCCTGCGAAATCGACCATCTTGGCCCCGGTGCGTCGGTGCTGCAGGTTCAATCGGGTCTTGCGCACCCTGGCCTCTGGGCGGCGGCGGGCGATTATAGCGACCGGACAGGCAGCCACTCGGAGCGGCGCTGCGACCACTGCAGCAGCCACATCGGCAGCGCCCCGAGCAGCAGAAGAAGAAGCGCCGGGAGCGCCGCCGCCTGCCATTCACCCTCGACGGTGAGTCCGTAAAGCTTGACCGCCAGGGTGTCCCAGCCGAGCGGGCGCAGGATCAGCGTCATCGGCATTTCCTTGACCACCTCGATCAGCGCCAGCACCGCCCCCAGCAGCAGCGGCCCCCTCAGCAGCGGCAGGGCGATGCGGCGCATCACCCGAGGCTCGCCGAGCACCTGCGCCGCCTCTTCGTGGAGCGTTCCCAGCTGGTGAACCGGCCCCTCCAGCAGGCGCAGCAGCGGACCGGAGAATCTAATCAGGTAGGCCGCCAGCAGTCCCGCAAGGCTGCCGATCAGACCCAGCGGGCCAAGGGCGATCAGCAGCCCCACCGCCAGCACCGCTCCGGGGATGCCATAGCCCAGCAGACCCAGCCGCACGGCGGCGGCGGAAACCCGGTCGCACCGGCGCACAGCCCCCCAGACCAGCAGCAGCGCACAGCCGGTCAGGATGAGGGCGCTGAGCACGGCCAGCACCGCCGTGGCCGTGAACACGCCGAGCCACTCGCCGATGTGATCGATCTGCCCCAGCCCCCAGACCAGGAGCTGCAACAGCGGGGCGGCGCTGATGAGCCCCAGCCAGGTCCACAGCAGAGCGCTGACCGTCCAGCCTGCCCCCCGGCCGAGGCGCAGGTGCGGGTGCTCCAGGGTGCGGCTCTCCTCGCTGCCTTTGGACGGGACCAGGGCCGCCTCGAGCCCGATCAGCACGGCGGCGATCAGCAGCAGCAGAGAGCCCAGCTGAACCGCCGCCTGGAAGGAGAACATGCCGTGCCAAGCCTGGAAAATCCCCGTCGTCAGGGTGTCGTAATTGAATACCGCCACAGTGCCGAGATCGGCGACGACTTCGACGAAGATCACCGCCCCGGCAGCCAGCAGCGCGCGCCGGATGCGCGGGGCGATGACGCGGCCGAGCACCTGAACCGGAGCCGTTCCGAGCGCCCGGGCGGCGTCGATCTGACCGCGCTCGCGGGCGCCCATGACGGAGCGGACAAACAGGTAGGAGTAGGGATACAGCGAAGCCGCCAGCACCAGGAATATCCCCCAGTGCTCGCGAAAGCCGGGCAGCCAGGTGCGCCCATGGGGGGTCTCGGCCAGGGCGACGAAGACGTAGCCCAGAACATAAGCCGGCACGGTCAGGGGGATGGCCAGCGCCCACTGGAGAATTCCCCGCCCGGGAAAATCGAATAGCGCGACTGTGAGTGCACAGGCGGCGCCGATCAGCGCACCGGCCAGGGCGACAGACCCGGCCAAGATCAGCGTGTCCGCCCCCAGCCCCCACAGATGCCCGGCAGAAATGCCCTCGGCCTCGCCGCTGAATCCCTCGTAGAGCAGGGCGCCGATGGGCAGCAGGATCAGCGCAGTGAATGCGGCGGCAAATGCACGGTGGACGCTCCTCACCGGCACGGGGCGGACGCCGAGCTACTCAGGCTCTCTCTTCCAGTCGGGGACATTCCTCTGGCGCGCGCGCGCCACACCCAGGGACTCCGGCTCAACGTCCTTATTGATCGCGGAGCCGGCGGCCACGTAGGCGTGCTCCCCGATCTGCACCGGGCCGATCAGCGATGCGTTGGAGCCGATGAAGGCGCCGTCGCCGAGCGCGCTCTGGTGCTTGCTGCGACCGTCGTAGTTGCAGTGGATCACGCCGGCGCCGATGTTGGCCGAGGCGCCCACCGACAGGTCGCCGATGTAGCTCAGATGGCTGGCCTTGCTGCCGGCGCCGATGTGCGTGTTTTTGGTCTCGACGAAATTTCCGATGCGGGCGCCCTCGCTGAGGTGGGTGCGGGGACGCAGCCTGGCAAAGGGCCCGATGCGGCAGTTGCCCTGGGCGGTGACGCCCTCGAGCACCGAGTGCGGCAGAACCTCGGTGCCATCGCCCAGCTCGACATCCCGCAGCACCGCGTGTGCACCGATGCGGACCCCGTCACCCAGGACAATGCGTCCTTCCAGCACGGCGCCGACGTCAATGCGGCAGCCGGCGCCGTGGAGCAACTCGCCGCGCAGGTCAAACCGCACCGGGTCGGCGATTTCCAGCCCGTCGTCGAGCAGGCGCTCGGCGGTCCGGCGCTGCCAGAGGCGCTCCATTCGCACCAGCTCTGAGAGCGTGTTGGCGCCCGCCGCCTCGCCGCTGTCGGCCACCTGCAGTGCGGCGGGGACGACGCCCTCGGCGACGGCGTGGCCGACGATGTCGGTCAGGTAAAACTCGCCCTGCTGATTTTGGCTGTCAAGCCTGTCGAGTGAGCGCACCAGAAGATCGCGATCCGCGAGCAGCACGCCGGTGAAGATCTCCCTGATGCCCTGCTCGGCCGGGGAGGCGTCGGCGTATTCAACAATGCAGCTCACCCGGGCCTCGGCATCCCGCACGACCCTGCCGTAGCGCGCCGGATCCGGCAGCTCGGCAGTCAGCAGCACCAGCGCCTCTCCGGGTTCGGCGCTCCCGCATTCAAGCAGGCGCCGCAGCGTCTGCGGATGCACCATCGGCATGTCGGCATAGAGCACCAGAACGGACTCGCCGCTGCACTGATCCAGTGCGCAGCGCACCGCATCGCCCGTGCCCTTGGGCGCCGGCTGCTCGGCCAGGTGCGCCCCCGAATGTCGCACAAACTCGACGACCTCAGGCTGTGCCGGATTGACGACGACCACGGGCTCGGGCCCGCCGAGCGCCCGCGCACTTCGCAGCACCTCGCCCAGCATGGTGCCGCCGCCCAGACGCCGCAGCGGCTTGGGGGCGCCGCCGTGCATGCGGGTGCCGCTGCCGCCGGCGAGGATGATGATGTCGGTGTGTTTCACGCCCCCGACTCCGCAGGGCTCGTGCACCGGCGGTCGCTAGGACCCGTTCCCGGCAGTTTCGCCGCCGTGCCCATCAGCCACGTTCGCGCAGCTTTTTGATCGTGCGGATGCGGGCGACCGCATCGGCGAGCTCGGCCGCAGCAGAGGCGTAGTCAAAGTCACCCTCGCGCGAGCTCAGCAGGCGCTCGGCCTCCTCGCGGGCCTTTTCAGCAGCAGCCTCGTCGATGTCGGCGGCGCGCACTCCGGTGTCGGACAGGACAATGACCCCCTCAGGCTGCACCTCGATGAAGCCCCCCGAGATAAAGAAAACCTGCTCCTGGCCGCCCTCCAGGATCACCCGCAGCGGCCCGGGGCGGATCGGCGTCAGCAGCGGAGTGTGCCCCGGCAGAATGCCCAGCTCGCCCTCGGCTCCGGGGGCGACGATGCTCTCGATCTCCCCGGAGAACAGCTCGCGCTGGGCCGAGACAATCTCGCATCGCATGGTGCGCGTCATTTGAGGGTGTCGGCCTTCTGCACCGCCGCATCAATGGTGCCGACCATGTAGAAGGCCTGCTCGGGCAGGTGGTCGTAGTCGCCGTTGAGGATGCCGGCAAAGCCCGCCAGCGTGTCCTTGATGGGCACGTAGATGCCGGGCTGGCCGCTGAACACTTCGGCGACGAAGAACGGCTGCGAGAGGAAGCGCTCGATTTTCCTCGCCCGCGCCACCGTGACCTTGTCCTCCTCGGACAGCTCGTCCATCCCCAGGATGGCGATGATGTCCTTGAGCTCCCGAAAGCGCTGCAGGATGCGCTGCACCGAGCTGGCGATCTGGTAGTGCTCCGCCCCGACCAGGTTGGGGTCGAGCTGCCGGCTGGTGGAGTCGAGCGGATCCACGGCCGGGTAGATGCCCAGCGCCGCGATCTGCCTGGACAGCACCACGGTCGCATCCAGGTGCGAAAAGGTGGTCGCAGGGGAGGGGTCGGTCAGGTCGTCGGCGGGGACGTAGACCGCCTGCACCGAGGTGATGGAACCCTTGCGCGTCGAGGTGATGCGCTCCTGCAGCAGCCCCATCTCCTCGGCCAGGGTCGGCTGGTAGCCGACCGCCGAGGGCATGCGCCCGAGCAGCGCCGAGACCTCGACCCCCGCCAGGGTGTAGCGGTAGATGTTGTCGATGAAGAGCAGGACGTCGCGCCCGTCGTCGCGGAAGCTCTCGGCCATGGTCAGCCCGGTCAGGGCGACGCGCAGGCGGTTGCCCGGCGGCTCGTTCATCTGGCCGTAGACCAGCGAGACCTTGTCGAGGACGTTGGACTCCTTCATCTCGTGGTAGAAGTCATTGCCCTCCCGGGTGCGCTCGCCGACCCCGGCAAAAACCGAGTAGCCGGAGTGCTCGATCGCAATGTTGCGGATCAGCTCGAGCATGTTGACGGTCTTGCCGACGCCGGCGCCGCCGAACAGCCCGACCTTGCCGCCCTTGGCAAACGGGCAGATGAGGTCGATCACCTTGATGCCGGTCTCGAGCAGGTCGTCGGAGGCGGACTGCTCCTCAAAGCTGGGCGGGGCGCGGTGGATCGGCAGGCGCTCATCGGAGGCGATGTCGCCGGCCTCGTCGACCGGGCGACCGAGCACGTCGACGATGCGCCCCAGCGTCGCGGCGCCGACCGGCACCTGGATGGGCGCACCGGTGCTGGTGGCGGTCAGACCGCGCCTGAGACCGTCCGTGCTGCCCATGGCAATGGTGCGCACGACCCCGTCGCCGAGCTGCTGCTGCACCTCGAGGACAATGTCAGTGCCCTCGATGTTGAGCGCGTCGTAGACCTGCGGGACCTGCTCCCTGGCAAACTCAACATCGATGACCGCACCGATTATCTGGACAACCTGACCTGTTGCTGACATGAAGCTCCTCCTGTCCTATACCGCCGCCGCACCGCCGACAATCTCAGACAACTCTTGGGTGATGGCCGCCTGCCGCGCATTGTTGTAGAGCAGCTGAAGGTCATCAATCAGGTTGCCGGCATTTTCGCTGGCGTTTTTCATTGCAAGCATTTTTGCTGCTTGCTCGCATGCACCGTTCTCGATCACGGCCTGATAGACCAGCGCCTCGATGTAGCGGGGCACCAGAGCGTCAAGAATCTCGGATGCCTCGGGTTCGTAGATGTAGTCCCAGTGCCCGGGGCGCTCGGCGGCGTCCACCCCCGCCTCCAGCGGCAGCGGCAGCAGCTGCTCGCAGTAGGGGGTCTGGGTCATGGTGTTGACGAAGTGGTTTCCGCACAGGTGGATGCTGTCGATCTCGCCCGCCCGGTAGGCCGACAGCCCGGCGTGCAGCGCCCCCAGCAGCGCCTCGATCGAGGGGGCCTCGCCCAGCCGGCTGGCGCTCGAGAGCACCTCGCTGTTGCGGAAGAACGCCTCGGCCTTGGCTCCCAGCAGCATGGTGACCACCTCGACGCCGGCCTCGTCCTGCTCCCGCATGCGCTGCACCACGCGCCGAAACAGGTTGATGTTGAGTCCGCCGCACAGCCCCTTGTCGGTCGAGACAATCAGGAATGCGGCGCGGCGAACCTCGCGCACCTGCATGTACTCGCTGCGATACTCGGCCTGTGCCGCAGCCAGGTGCCGGATGATGCGCCTGAGGGCGTCGGAGTAGGGCCGGCCATCAGACATGCGCTGCTGGGTCTTGCGCATCTTGCTGGCGGCGACCATCTCCATGGCGCGCGTGATCTTCTGCGTGCTCTGGATGCTGCCGATCTGCTTGCGAACTTCCTTGATGTTGGACACGTTACAACCCTACCAGGAACCCTTGGCCTTGAAATCTTCAACCGCCTTCTTGAGACTCGAGGCGATGTCGTCGTCATAGCCCCCGCCCGAGTCATTGATGCGCGCGGCCAGCTCGGCACACTCGCTGTTGAGGAATTCGTGCAGGCCCGCCTCAAAGTCGGCGATCTGCTCGATTTCCAGGTCCTTCATGTAGCCCTCGCCGACGGCGTAGAGGCTGATGCCCATTTCGGCCAGGGTCAGCGGGGCGTACTGCTTCTGCTTCATGACCTCGGTGACGCGGGCGCCGTGCTCCAGCTGGGCGCGGGTCTGCTCATCGAGATCCGAGGCGAACTGCGAGAACGCCGCGAGCTCCCGGTACTGCGCCAGGGCCAGGCGCACGCCGCCGCCGAGCTTGCGGATGATGGGGGTCTGGGCGGCGCCGCCGACGCGCGAGACCGACACGCCGGCATTCATCGCCGGGCGCAGACCCGCGTTGAACAGATCCGTCTCGAGAAAGATCTGCCCGTCGGTGATGGAGATCACGTTGGTCGGCACAAAGGCCGAGACATCGCCCCCCTGAGTCTCGATGATCGGCAGCGCCGTGAGCGAGCCGGTCTTGCCCTTGACGGCCCCGCCCGTCGCCTTCTCGACGTAGTCGGCATTGACGCGGGCGGCGCGCTCCAGCAGCCGCGAGTGCAGGTAGAAGACGTCACCGGGATAGGCCTCGCGTCCGGGCGGACGGCGCAGCAGCAGCGAAATCTGCCGGTAGGCCCAGGCCTGCTTGGTCAGGTCGTCGTAGATGATCAGGGCGTCCTCGCCCTTGTCGCGGAAGTACTCGCCCATCGTGCAGCCGCTGTAGGCGGCGATGTACTGCATGGCCGCCGGTGTGGCCGCAGTCGCCGAGACCACGATGGTGTGCTCGAGCGCGCCGTGCTCCTGCAGGCGGCGAACCACCGCCGAAACCGAGGACTGCTTCTGGCCGATGGCGACATAGATGCACTTCACGCCGGTGCCCTTCTGATTGATGATGGTGTCGATCGCAATGGCGGTCTTGCCGGTCTGGCGATCGCCGATGATCAGCTCGCGCTGGCCGCGGCCCACCGGCACCATGGAGTCGATGGCCTTCAGCCCGGTCTGGATCGGCTGCGAGACGCTCTGGCGCGTGATGACCCCGGGGGCGACGCGCTCAACCGGCAGACGCTCGGTCGCCTCGATCGCACCGCGGCCGTCAAGCGGCACTCCGAGCGAGTCGACCACCCGGCCCAGCAGCCCCTCGCCGACCGGCACCTCAAGCACGCGCCCGGTGCACTGCACCTTCTGTCCCTCGCGCAGGTCGAGGTAGTCGCCCAGCACCACGGCGCCGACCGAGTCGCGCTCAAGGTTCAGCGCCAGGCCGAAGCTGCCGTTCTCAAAGGCGATCATCTCGCCAAACACCGCATCGCTGAGGCCGTAGATGCGCACGATGCCGTCGGCGACGCCGACGATGGTGCCCTCATTGGTGGCCTGACCTTCAATATTCAGCTCGTCGATGCGCTGCCGAATCAGGTCGGAAATTTCATCTGGCTTCAGGGGCTGCATCCTTGCTCCTCCTCAGGTGGTCTGTTTAAGTGCTCTGGCCAGCCGCCGCAGACGACCGGCGATTGAGGCGTCAATGGCGGTGTCGCCGCTGCGGGCGGTGAACCCGCCCAAGAGTTCAGGGTCTTCACGCCAGTCCAGCATCAGCTTGCCCTCAAACCAGTCGGAGAGCCTTCGGCCGAGCTGGCTGCGCTCGTCCCGGTCCAGGGCGTGCGCTGTGGCGACCTCGACGATGCGAACGCCCTGCTCGTCCAGCGTCATCTGGCGAAACTGCTCGGCGATCTCGCCGATGAGGTTGAGGCGCTTGTTGCGCACCAGCAGGTGCAGCAGGCTGGTGAACTTGCTGCCGATCAGATCCGCATCCAGCAGGCCCTGGAGCTTGAACACCAGCTGGCCGGCCTCATCGGCGGCGGACTGGATCAGATGCCTCAGCCTGGCGTCGGTCATCGCCGCAGACAGGGTGTCCAGGCCCCTCTGCCAGAGCTCGGCCTCGGTCCGACCGACCGCAAATGCGGCTCGGGCATAGGGCCGGGCCAGGGTGCGAGGCTCAGCCACGGGCGCCGCCCTCGGCGAGACGCTTGAGGAGCCTTTTCTGGGCGTCCGAATGGGCGAGCTCGTCGCCGAGGAGCTTCTCCGACCCGTCGACCACCAGATCGGACAATTCCTTGCGCAGATCTTCACGCGCCTGGCGCACCGCCAGATCAACCTCTGCATTGGCCTCCTCGACGATGCGCGCGGCCTCGGCCTCGGCCCTGCCCTTGGCCTCGTCGAGGCGCTGATTGGCGCGGCGGTTGGCCGCGGCGACAATCTCGCTCGCCTCTTGGCGGGCCTGTTCGCGAATCTGCTCGCCCTCCTGACGGGCGCGCTCCAGCTCGACCACGGCGGCATCGGAGGCGGCCAGGCCCTCCTCGATGCGAGCCGCGCGCTCATCGAGCATGGTGCGCAGCACGGGCCAGATGTAGCGCATGCACATCGCCACCAAGACGGTGAAGGCAATGGCCTGGCCCAGAAGGGTGAGGTTGATGTTCATGCCGCAGCTAACCGGCGACTGCGAACATGACGTAGAGGCCGAGTGCGACCGAGATCATCGGCACGGCGTCAACCAGTCCCACGACGATGAACATCTGGGTGCGCAGCATCGGCATCAGCTCGGGCTGGCGCCCGGAGCCCTCCAGATACTTGCTGCCGAGCACGCCGACGCCAATCGCTGCGCCGACCGCCCCCAAACCCATCATGATGGCTGCTGCCAGATACAAAAGTCCGCCGTCCATAAGTGTCTCCTCGAGTTAGGCCGTGTTTTCCCCGCTAGTGATGCTCATGCGCCTGGGCCAGATAGATAACGGTCAGGATCATGAAAATCATCGCCTGCAGGACAATGATCAAAATGTGAAACAGCGCCCAAGGCACTGAAAGCGAAAACTGAATCCACCACGGCAGCAGGGCGATCAGTATGAAGATGATCTCCCCGGCGTAGAGGTTGCCGAACAGCCGAAGCCCCAGCGACACCGGCTTGGTCAGCAGGGTGACCCCCTCAAGCGCCAGGTTGGCCGGCAGCAGCGCCTTGGGAAAGGGCTGAAAAGCCAGCTCGCCGAAAAATCCCCCGAAGCCCTTGATCTTGATGCTGTAGTAGAGGATCAAAATGAACACCGAAATCGCCATGCCCATGGTGACGTTGGGGTCGGTGGTCGGAACGATCTTGAAGTGGCTGACCCCGAGCAGCTGGAAGGTGTAGGGCAGAAAGTCAATCGGCACCAAGTCCATCAGGTTCATCAAAAAGACCCAGACGAATATGGTCAGGGCGAGCGGGGCGATCAGCCTGTTGTTGGCGCTGAAGGTGCTCTTGACGTTCTCGTCGACGAACTCAACCACCATTTCAATAAAGTTCTGCCAGCGACCGGGGACTTCGCTGCTGGCCTTCTGAGCGGCCAGGCGAAAGATGACGAAGAAAATCCCGCCCAAAAACACCGCCATGGCGAGCGAGTCGACATGCACGGCCCAGAACCCCATCTGCTCGATCTGTTCCGGGGTCTGGGCAAAACCCCAGGTGCCGTCCTCCAGCCGCCCGTAAGTCAGGTGCTGCAGGTGATGCCTGATGTACTCCGAAGAGGTCTGTTCCGCCCCGCCCGCCACAGCCCCGTCCTATTGACCGCCGCCCGGTGCGGCAAAGGCCATCAGGCCCAGGTAGCTGAGCACGTAGAGCAGAACAAAAGCACCGCCGAACCACAGTCCGGCGAGCGGGCCGAGAGAGACGATTCCGAACGCCAGCAGCCCGACTGCCAGCAGCCATTTGACGGCCTCCAGTCCGAGCAGCAGGGTGTGCGGACGGGCGCTGTTCTGGATCAGGGGGCTGCCTGTGGCGATGAGTGCAAGCGTGACCAGGGCACAGGCGGCAGTGGCACCGGCGAGGCCGACGAGCAGATGCTGCGGAACCAGCAGCCCGACGACAGCAGCCGCGAAAACTGAAAAAATCAATTGCACGATAAGCAGTTTTTTGAGCAAAAGACCGGCGGATAACGCATCGGCCGGCGCATTTTACACGCATTGACTCTCGTGCTTCTCCGGTCGGCAGATTGGACGCGCAGTTCCATGATCCGCCTAGTCGGAGGTCTCGTCGGCCCCGACGAGGCCGATGCGCTGCAGCAGACCTTCAAACTCATCGTTCCCGCCAAAGCGCACCTCCAGACGGCCGCCCCGCTGTCCGGCAAAGATGCGCACCGGCAGCCCGAGATGTTCGCCCAAGGACTGCTCCAGGCGCTTGATGTCGGCGGATGCCCTCGAACGAGTCGATGCCGGTTTGCGCCCACGGTCTCGGTCCTTAGCGCCGGACTTGCGGTTGAGCCGCTGAACCTCCTGCTCGGTCTGGCGCACCGAGAGTCCGTCCTGAATGATGCGCTGGGTCAGGGCGCTCTGCTGCTTGGCGTTCTTCAGCCCGGACAGAGCGCGCGCGTGCCCCATCTCCAGCGTCCCGGCCATGAACCTGTCGCGCACGTCCTGGGGCAGCTTTAAGAGGCGCAGCGCATTGGTGACCGAGGCGCGCGAGATCCCGAGAATCTCGCCCAGCTCGCCGTGGGTGTATCCGCACTCCTCGATCAGCCGCAGAAAGGAGGCGGCGCGCTCGAGCGGGTGCAGATCCTCGCGCTGGACGTTTTCGATCAGCGCCACCGCCATCGCCTGGGCCTCGTCGATCGGACGGCTGATCGCCGGAATGGTGTCCAGTCCCGCCAGCCGGCCGGCGCGCAGGCGGCGCTCGCCGGCGATCAATTCATAGCCGCCCTCAATCAGCGGACGCACCAGAATCGGCTGCAGCACTCCGTGGGTGCGGATGGCCTGGGCCAGTTCATTCAGGGCGTCCGCATCAAAGTTGTCGCGCGGCTGATAGGGCGAGGGGCGCACTTCGTCGAGCGGCAGCTCCAGGACTTCCTGTCCGACTTCTGAAGGAGGCTTCGCCTGCTCTCCCCGATCCTCTCCCGCAGCCGCGACCGGCTGCTCCCCGACCTGACCCAGCAGGGCGTCGAGCCCGCGCCCGAGGCGGCGGCGCTTGCCGCTCAACGCGACCCCCCCGCACGCTCGCGAAATTCCTCAGCCAAGGCGATGTAGGCCTGGGAGCCCTTGCAGGACGGGCTGTAGTTCAGAACCGGCAGCCCGTAGCTGGGCGCCTCCGCGAGTCGGATGTTGCGCGGAATGACCGTCTGGTAGATCGCATCGGCAAAGTGTTCGCAGAGCTGCTCGGAGACGTCGTTGCACAGGCTGCTTCGGGAGTCGTACATGGTGCGCAGCACGCCTGCCAGGGGCAGCTGATGACCCAGCGATTCGCCGATCTTGCGCATGGTTTGCATCAGATCGCTGAGCCCCTCCAGTGCATAGTACTCGCACTGCACCGGCACCAAAACGGCGTGCGCCGCGAACAGGCAGTTCAGCGTCGCCAGTCCCAGGGCGGGCGGGGCATCGACAAAAATCCAGTCGTATCTGTCCTCGGATCCGACCAGGGTGTCGCGCAGCAGATGGTATGGCGGGGCGGCTTCCGGACGGGCCTCGACAACACTGAGACCCGCCAGATCGCCGTTGGCGGGCGCCAGGTCATAGCCGGCCGGCGCCGTGTGTACGGTGACCCTGCTCAGCTGGGCCTCGCCGATGAGCGCGTCGTAGATGGACAGCGGAACCAGCGCCTTGTTGATGCCGCTTCCGGTGGTCGCATTGCCCTGGGCATCCATGTCAATGAGCAGGACGCGATCTCCCAGGGACGCCAGCGCCGCAGACAGGTTGATCGCCGTCGTGGTCTTTCCGACCCCGCCCTTCTGGTTGGCGATGGCGAATATCCGGCTCATGCCCCAGATGCCCGCCGCACACAGAAAAACGCCCGACCGTCGGTGTGCGCAATGCACCTGAGCGCAAAGCCGTCGGGGGGCGGGTCGCGCTCTTCGGATCCCCTCAGCGTGATCAGCTCGGTCTCGGCAGCCCACCAGGTTCGCGTGCAGTCGATCTGGCGCGCGAGCGGCCCAAAGCCGCGCGAGACGATCGTGTCCACGGACTGCCTCGGCGTGAAAGCCTCGGCGCGCCCCGAATGCACGGACAGGTTGTCCAGATGCAGCTCGATCGCCACCTGGCGCAGAAATGCCGCGCGCCGGCGGCGGGCTTCGATCAGGTGCAGCTGCCAGTCGGGGCGCGCCATGGCCAGAACCGCTCCGGGGAGTCCGGCGCCGCTGCCGAGATCGACGATGCAGCGCGCATCCGGGGCAATGCACCTGGCAAAGCCCAGGGCATCGATCAGCTGGGATTCGCCCAGCTGCGCCGCCTCGCTCGGGCCGATCAGGTTCATGCGCCGACTCCAGCGCATCAGGAGATCGCAGTAGTGCGCATAGCGCTCGCCGGTGGCCTGCAGAAAAGATTGCAGCTCCGTGCGGGCATCAACCGCTGAATCATTCACCGCGCATGCTCCCGGGTGCGGCTCAGGTGGATGCGAATCAGGGAGACTGCGGCGGGAGTGATGCCCTCGATTCTGGAGGCCTGACCCAGTGTCTCCGGAGCCGCCGCAGCGAGCCTCGTCTGAACTTCATTGGACAGCCCCGGGATTTGGGCGTAGTCGAGACCCTCTGGCAGCGTCAATTGCTCGCTGGCTCGATTCCGGCGGATGTCCAGGTTCTGGCGCTCAATGTAGCCGGCGTAGCGAATCTCGGCCTCAAGCAGGGCGATGACATCCTCCCGGTCGGTTGCGCACCCCCCCAGATGCACCGCCAAATCGGCATAGCCGACTCCGCTCTGACAGAGTTTCTTGGCCAGCGTGTCGCCACCGATTCGGGTGGAGTGGAGCAGATCGTGCTGCCGCTGAAACTGCTGCATTTTTTCGTCGAAGGCGGCCCAGCGAGCTTCGTCGACCAGACCCAAGTCGCGCCCGACCGGAGTCAGGCGGACATCGGCGTTGTCCTCCCTCAGCAGAAGGCGGTGCTCGGCCCGGCTGGTAAACATGCGGTAGGGCTCGGTGATGCCCCGCGCAGTCAGGTCGTCGACCAAGACCCCCAGATAACCCTCGCTTCGCTCCGGCGTCCAGAATTCTCGATCCGCAGCAGAGCGCGCCGCATTCAGCCCGGCCAAAAGCCCCTGCGCCGCCGCCTCCTCATAGCCGGTGGTGCCATTGATCTGGCCGGCCAGGAACAGCCCGGCCAGACGACGGCTCTGCAGCGCCCGGGAGATGCCCCTCGGATCAAGATAGTCGTATTCGACGGCATAGCCCGGTCGCGTTATTCGGGCGTTCTCAAGACCGGGGATGGTCTGCACCAACCGAACCTGGACTGCGTAGGGCAGGCTGGTCGAGATGCCGTTGGGGTAGAGCTCGGCGCTGTCCAGACCCTCGGGCTCAATGAACACCTGATGTTCGCTGCGATCAGGAAATCGTCCGATCTTGTCCTCGATTGAGGGACAGTAGCGCGGTCCGACACCCTGAATATTGCCGGAGTACATCGCCGACTCATGCAGGTGCTCGGCGACCAGCGAGCAGGTCTGTGCCGTGGTGCGGGTGATGTGGCAGCTGACCTGGCGTGGGTGCATATCGCGCTTGCCTAGAAAGGAAAACACCGGTGTCGGATCGTCGCCGGGCTGCTCGGCCATTTTTGAGAAGTCGACGCTGCGCCGGTCAAGCCGGGGCGGGGTTCCGGTCTTGAGCCGACCGACCGGCAGATCCAGATCCCGCAGGCGCTGTCCCAGGGCATTTGCCGCCGGGGCGCCGGCTCGCCCGCCGGCCTGAACCTCCCTGCCGATGCAGAGCCGACCGCCGAGGAAGGTTCCCGTGGTCAGCACCACCGTGCGCGCCGAGAACTCAAGACCCATTCCGGTTCGCACCCCGACAACCCGGTGATTCGCGACGAGCAGATCCTCGACACTCTGCTGAAGGACCTCAAGATTTTCAGCGGATTCAATCAGACCCCGCATGCAGCGCGCGTAGATCAGCCGATCAACCTGAGCCCGGGTGGCGCGAACCGCCGCCCCCTTGGCTGAGTTGAGAATCCGAAAATGAATGCCCGCTCGGTCGCTGATCAGCGCCATGGCTCCGCCCAAGGCGTCGACCTCCCGCACCAGATGGCTCTTGCCGATGCCGCCCACCGAAGGGTTGCAGGACAGCGCACCAATGGCGTCGATGCTCTGGGTCAGAAGCAGTGTGTGCGCACCTGTTCGCGCGGCGGCGAGGGCTGCCTCACATCCGGCGTGGCCGGCACCAACGACAATGACATCGTGCATGCCAGAACCGCAGCGGGTGAACTGTGCCCGATTATAGAACCCTGCCCACAGACCCCCTCAACCTTCTCTTCTGTTTATTAATAAACAGAAGATCTGATGGGTTGATGAGTACAGATGATGGCTGATGAGCTTTCTGGATATAGGGATAACCTCTTATGTCTCTGTTTTTTCTGCACTTTTTAATTTTTTGAGACTTCCTTCCGCTGTGAGCGCCCTGTGGAATGCTGTGGATAAAAAATCAACCCGAAAATCATTCAGCCGCTATGCACAGTTTTTCTGACCGCTGTGCAAAGCTTGTCCTACTTGCCGATGCAGAAACTTGAAAAGATCGAGCCCAGGAGTGTTTCGTCGGTGATGTCTCCGGTGAGTTCGGCCAGGGCCCTCTGCATTCCCCGCAGGTCCTCGGCCAGCAGATCGGGGGCTTTCAGAGCCTGCCACTGAACCAGAGCAGTCTGAACCAGGTCCTCAAACTGGCGCAGGCATATAAGGTGTCGGGAGCGGGCGCTGAAGGCGAATTCCTCGGAGCGGTCAAACAGCGCTGCCAGGTGCTGCTCGAGTGTCTTGAGCCCCTCTCCGGTGTGCACGCTGATCTTGAGATCGTCGGCGGGCAGAATGCCCAGCCCGGCCTCGTCCAGCAGATCGATCTTGTTGGCCAGACGGAGCATTCGGGCATCCTTGAGCGCCTCGTCAAATTCCGAGACCAGTTCGCTGAAATCGCTTCCGAGGCTGGCGTCGTACATCAGCACCACTGCGTCTGCCCGCTGCACGGCCTGCAGGGCGCGCTCAATTCCGAGGCGCTCGACTTCGCTGGTGTTCTCGCGGCGCAGCCCGGCGGTGTCGATGATCTCAAACGGCATGCCGGCAATCTCGATCTGGGTGCGGACGGGATCCCGCGTGGTGCCTGGATTCTCGCTGACGATGGCGAGCTCCGACCCCGCCAGCCGGTTCAGCAGGCTTGACTTGCCGGCATTGGGCGCACCGATCAGGGCGATGCAGGCTCCGGCGATGAGCTGCTCGCCGCGCTCGGCTCCGGCCAGGATGCTCTGTGCCGCCTCGTGCATGCCCAGCAGAGTCGACTCGACCTCATCCAGCCGCCGAGTCTCAAGCTGGTCGTCGCCCTCCTCAAAGTTGAGGGCAAACTCAATGTGCGCGCGCAGTGTGCTGAGCTGCTCGCCCAGATCGGCAACGCGCTCGGAGAACGCCCCCTGCAGCGAGCGCAGAGCGCCCGCCGCCGCACTCTGGGTGCGCGCATTGATCAGGTCGGCGACGGCCTCGGCGCGCAGCAGATCCATTTTCCCGTTGACGCAGGCGCGCTCGGTGAATTCACCCGGCCGGGCCAGGCGCGCACCGAGCGAGCAGATCTCGGTCATCAGGCGATCAATGATCGGAGGGCTGCCGTGGCACTGCAGTTCGAGGACATCCTCGCCGGTGTATGAGCGCGGTGCGGCAAACCACAGGGCCAGAGCCTCGTCGAGCAGCTCGCCCCCGAGCCTGAGGTCGATGCGGCGCGCGCGGGCGTGCTCGATCTGATCTATGCCGAGCTTGAAGGCGATCTCGGCGACTGCATCGCCGGAGAGCCGAATGATGGAGACGGCTCCGCGCCCGGGGGGCGTGGCCGGCGCCGCAATGACATCCGCCACGGCTAGAGGCCCTTGCGCTGCGTGTTCTGGTTGACGATGTACTGGTGCGTCATCGAGAACATGTTGTTGATCAGCCAGTAGAGCACTAGGCCGGCCGGAAACCAGAGAAAGAACAGCGTGAAGGCCACCGGCATGAATTTGAGCATGCGCGCCTGCATCGGGTCAAGGTTGGGCGGGGGCGGGCTGAGCTGCTGCATCACCAGCATTGAGGCGCCCATCAGCAGCGGCAGTGCGTAGTACGGATCGGGCGAGGACAGATCGCTGATCCACAGTGCGAAGTGTGCCTGGCGCAGCTCCACGCTCTCGATCAGCACCCAGTAGAGCGCGATGAAAATCGGCATCGGAATCAGCAGCGGCAGGCATCCGCCCAGGGGGTTGATTTTGTGGCGGCGATACAGTGCCATGCTCTCCTGCATCTGCTTCTGCCGGTCGTCGGGAAAGCGCTCGCGCAGTTCGGTCAGCATGGGGCTCAATAGCCGCATGCGCGAGGTTGATCGATAGCCCGCATTGGACAGCCAGAAGAAGGCGACCTTGACCGTCAGGGTCAGCAGCACGATGGCCCAGCCCCAGTTGTCGGTGTAGTCGTGCAGCCACTGCAGCAGCAGAAAGAGCGGCTCGCCGATGAAGAACAGCCAGCCGTAGTCGACCGCCAGCTCCAGGTTGGGGGCGAGCTGCTTGAGGTTGCCGTAGATTTTGGGGCCCAGGTATAGGTTGGCGCTGAACGTGTGCTCTTCGCCTTCATCTATGCGCACCTCCTCGGCGGAGGCGAAGCCATACTGATAGCGGGCATTCTCGGCCTCGCCGCCGAGGCGTCTGGCCCGATAGTTGTACTCGCCGTCGGGATCGGGAATCCAGGCGCTCAGGAAATAGCGCTGCAGCACCGCAATCCAGCCGCCCAGAGCCTGTTCGCGCACGTAAGGAATCTGTTCGATGTCGTCAAAGTCAAGCTTTAGGTAGAGCTCTTCCGGGGAGGTGGTCGCCCCCCCGACATAGCCTGCCAGCCCCAGCCCCTGTGAATCGCCCTCCAGCGGCGCCAGACTGTCGCGCCTCAGCGTGCCGAACTGGCGCAGGTAAATCGGCGCACCGGAGCGGTTGACCACGCGGTGACGAACTTGAATCAGATAGCTGCCCTGGTTCAGCGTGTAGGTCTTGGTGACCGAGATGCCGTTCTTGGAGAACTGCATCGGAATCTCGATCGAACCGGTGTCACTGTCAATGACATATTCGCTCTGCTGAACCTGATATTCGGGACGCGACCGGGTGCGCACATCGAAGCCGTCGCGCCCGCCGAGGCCGCTCTGGGCGATGTAAAACCGCTCGGGGGTGTTCAGCAGCAGCGGCAGCGGGTTGTGGTTGTGGGTTGAGACCGGATACTGCATCAGCGAGGCTTCGATGATGTCGCCTCCGGTGCGCTGCACGGCCAGCTGCAGGACGTCGGTCTGGATGCGAACCACGTCGGCTTGGGAGGCGCTCATCTGCAGCATTTCGGTCATGGCCTGCTGCTGCACCGTCGCCTGCGCCTTTTCAATCTGCTCGCTGCGCGCCCCCCAGGCCAGGATCAGGGAGTATGTCGTCAGAGCCAGCAGTGCGTAGAGCGCATACCTCAGCGCACTTGAGTGGATGAGGCGCATCTGAGGCGTCACGAGGGATTTTTCGGGGGGTCGCAGGGCACCGGGTCGTAGCCCGAACCGCCCAGGGGATGGCAGCGCGCCAGCCGGCGCAGTCCGAGCAGCCCCCCGCGCAGGACACCGCGCGAGCGGATCGCCTCGATGGCGTACTCGGAGCAGGTCGGCATGTAGCGGCAGTGCGGTCCCAGCAGCGGCGACAGCCAGCGCTGATAGAAGCGAATCAGGTGAATCACGGCGCTGCCCGCCATCTCGGAGGAGCGGTTGGAGTTTTGCACCGGTGTCGCTGGTGCAGCGGCGCCTTCCTTTTGCGGCTCGTCACGCAGTTCGGGCTGCGTCTCCCCGGGCAGCGGCAGATTGACCAATTCCCAAAACAGACCCGCACCCCTGATGCGATTTTCAATGCCAGGCTGGGCAGTGAACAGCCACTGGGCTTGGGGAACGTTCGCGGAATGCCGCTGCTGTGCTGCCCGGACAATTCGCTTGATGCGGTTGCGCGCCGCAGCCGAGTTCAGCAGTCGTTTGGGAATGCGCAGAAGCAATTTTTTCGCCGCGGCATCTTCAAGCGGCCGCAGAAGAAGGGTGTAGCCATCGCCCTGAAATTCGCCCAGAACTTTGCGATGGGATCGCCTGCGAGGACTGCGCCGAGAAGATCCGGCGCCCGAATCCCGATTCATCAGGCTGACAGTTTGCGCCGCCCTCGAGTGCGCCGGCGCTTGACGATTCGCCGCCCGGCTGCAGTCGCCATGCGCGCACGGAAGCCATGGCGACGCTTGCGTTTGAGTGTGCTGGGCTGATAAGTGCGTTTCACAGAAACCCGGACACTCCGGCGAACGGCGGCAAGTTTAGCACAGGGATCGGGCCGATCAAGGAGGATTTCAGCGGCGATAGGGCTGGGGTGGGATCGGGCATTGACACCCCGAGCAGCGGCGAGGCGGCATCTGAAAGCAGATTAAAGGCGGCAAAAACGGGCGATTGTCAGGGGGCAGTTGCACCGACGGCAAGTCTGTGCTTATCTTGGCAAGTTGCTCGGCCTGATCAGGCCGCTTTGAAACGAGGAGGGAACACACAATGTCCACTGCCCAACACAAACACTTTTATATTGATGGCGCCTGGGTTGACCCCGCAGGAGAGCTGAAATTGCTCGATGTCATCAACCCCGCCACCGAGGAGTCGATTGCGCAAATCGCCCTGGGGAGTTCGGAGGATGTTGATCGAGCCGTCGCCGCAGCGCGCGCGGCCTTTCCGGCATTCAGTCGGACAACGCCTGAGGAGCGCATGGCGCTGCTGGGGAAAATCGTCGAAATCTATTCGACGCGCCTCGGGGATATCGCCAAGGTGATTTCATCCGAGATGGGAGCGCCGCTGGGGCTGGCCAATGCCGCCCAGGCTCCATCGGGTCTGGCCCACATCGCCGGGGCCATTGAAGTCCTGAAGAACTACACATTTGAAGAGTCGCGCGGCAAGCACGTCATTCGCAAGGAGCCGGTCGGCGTGTGCGGCATGATCACTCCCTGGAACTGGCCGATCAATCAGATCGCCTGCAAAGTGGCTCCGGCGCTGGCTGCCGGCTGCACGATGGTGCTCAAGCCCAGCGAGGTTGCTCCCCTTAACGCCTTGATTTTTGCTGAGATTTTGCACGAAGCCGGAGTGCCCAAGGGGGTCTTCAACCTGGTCAACGGCGACGGCCCGACGGTCGGCGAGGCGATGAGCGCACACCCGGGCATTGACATGATGTCCTTCACCGGTTCGACGCGCGCGGGCATCAGCGTGGCCCGTTCCGCTGCCGGAACCGTCAAGCGCGTTGCCCAGGAGCTGGGCGGCAAGAGCGCCAACATCATGCTCGAGGATGTCGATCTCGAGCAGGCCGTCTCGGGAGGGGTGATCCAGTGCTTCACCAATTCGGGTCAGTCCTGCAACGCTCCGACCCGCATGCTGGTTCCCCAGGCCAAGCACGATGAGGCGGTTGAGATCGCCCGCAAGACGGCCGAGTCGATTGAGCCCGCCGCCCCAGACGCCGAGGGTTCGCAGCTCGGCCCGGTGGTCAGCGAAGTGCAGTTCAACAAAATCCAGGGCCTGATTGAAGCCGGCATCAAGGAGGGCGCCACCCTGGTCACGGGGGGTCCGGGTCGGCCGCAGGGCATGAACAAGGGCTATTACGTGCGCCCGACAGTTTTTGCCAATGTCAGCAACGACATGACCATTGCGCGCGAGGAGATTTTTGGCCCGGTGCTGTGCATCCTGCCCTACGCCGACGAAGAGCAGGCTGTCGAAATCGCCAATGACACCGAATACGGTCTCAGCGGCTACGTCTCCTCGGGGAATCCAGAGCGAGCCAAGAGTGTCGCGGACCAGCTGCGCTCGGGCAATGTACACATCAACGGAGCTGGAGTTGATTTCAATGCACCCTTTGGCGGCTATAAGAAGTCGGGCAACGGGCGTGAATGGGGCGACTACGGCTTTGAGGAATTTCTTGAAACCAAGGCGGTGATGACGCCTTAATTGCCGCAGTGCTGACGGGGATTTGCCACCCCTCGGCACAGCGGTTTTCGGGTTCAGAGTGTTTATCCACAAGTTTCGCCTTGCGGGATCAGAAGGGAAGGTGTAACTTGTTTTTAAGGTGGGGACTGGAGAAGGAAGACCATGTCGGGAGGGGGTGAATCGTCAGCGCTGGCGAATGATGCAGATGCGATCTGGGAGCAGGTGCTGGAGCATATCGGTCAGGAGCTATCGTCTCAGGAAATGAGCGACTACCTACAGCATCTTGAGCTGGTAGGCTTTGACATGGAGAGCGATCCGTGTGAATTCACCCTGATGGTGCAGAATGATCTGCTGAGCCAGTGGGTTGATCAGAGTTACGGCAAGTTGATAGCCGTCAAATGCACAGAGGTCGTGGGCGCTGAATGCAACATCAACTTCAAGAGCCGAGGGCAGATTTTCCCCATTCATGGGATTGAGCAGTCGGTTGATTCTCCCCACATCTCCGGCTGGGAGACGCACCTGATCCCGCGCCTGACCTTCGAGCGCTTTGTTCAGGGCAAATGCAATCAGGCGGCCTTTGATGCGGCGCTCCAGGCTGCTCAGGAGGAGCCGAAATTCAAGGTGCCGATGGTCATCATCGGAGATTCCGGCATCGGCAAAACGCACCTGCTGCACGCCATCGGCAACTATGTTCTGATCCACAGCCCTGCAGCCCGGCTGCGCTATGTCCGTGCGAATCAGTTTCTGACGCAAATGCTTGAGGCGCTCCAAAGCAACGCGGTTGACTTGTTCAGGGCCGAATTTGGCAGCGTTGACCTCCTGCTGTTTGACGACCTTCACTTCCTCAGCGAGGGCAAGAAGCGGCGCGCCGAGGAGGAATTGCAGAGCCTGCTGGACGACAACCCCAACATGCGCATCGTGTGCACATCAACGCAGCCGCTGCGCGACCTGCCGATGGACCGGATCGGCCTCAAGGATCGCCTGAGCGGAGGGGTTCAGCTGGAGGTGCAGAAGCTGGATTCGGTCACCCGTCTTGCCATTACCCGAGCCAAGGCATACGAGGAGGGGCTGGGCGATCTTTCAGACGAATGCTGCGGTTACATCGCCGCCCATTTTTGCGAGTCCGTGCGCCAGATTGAGGGTGCGGTGACCATGGTCAGTGTCAGAAGCCGGGGGCAGGATTATTCCTCCGAAAACATCACGGTTGGCGATCTGGAGCAGTGGGTGGCACTGATGATCAAGGCGCCGATGAGCATGGACATCGGAACCATCAAAAAGATCGTCGCCGAAACCTATCATTTCAGCCAGGCCGAGCTGACCGGAAAGAGCCGCAAAAAGGCGGTGGTGCGGGCGCGTCACATCGCAATGTATCTGTGCAAAACGCTGACCCAGTCCAGCTACCCCGACATCGGCGACAGCTTCAACCGGGATCACACGACCGTCATCCACGCTGTCGAAAAAATCCAGGGCGAACTTGATGAAGGCGACACCGCCTTGAATAATGAACTGCAGCGCTTGACCGAACGCTGTGAGGCGGCGCGCAAACGGGAGCTTTCCAGATGAAGATCGATTTCACTAAAGAGGCGCTCATGCCCTTTCTGGGTCACAACAATGAGGTCTCATCCACGCATCAAAACTTCACCAAGCAGATTCACCTGCAGGCCTCGGGCAGCGAGCTGGTGATGACCACCACAGACGGAACCATGTGGCTGCGCAGCTGTGTCGATGGGATCACCGTCCAGGAGCAGGGCTCGGTGAGCCTGGTGGTTCAGGACCTGTTCAAGATTGTGCGCGGGCTTCCCTCTGAAAAAGTTGTCTCGCTGGGTCAGATACCGACCGAGGGCGAAGCCGGCGGCTTGACGATGCGCATCCAATACGACAGCGTTGAGTACGACCTAAACGGCGATACCGGCGAGACATTTCCGGGCGCCAAGGAACTCAAGGTTCCGGTGTGCTCGGTCAATGTCGGAGAGCTGCGCACGCTGCTGAAGCACACGTACTACGCCATGGCGCAGAAGGATGTGCGCCACTACCTCAACGGCATGAAGCTTGAAATCGCCAAGGACGGCGACGGCATTGTGGCGGTGGCGATGGACGGTCACCGCATGGCATTCGCCGAGATCGCTCGGGAGGGGGAGGACGATGACTCCGATCAGCAGGATCTGCACTGGCACTTTCTGCTGCCGAGCAAATCCATTCAAACGCTGATGAACCTGCTGGAGGGAGAGGATGACGAGGCGGTCCTTGAGATTTTTCGGGAGGACGAAAATGTCAAGGATATTTCGGGCGGCGATCAGATCAGCATGAAGATCGGCAAAACCGTTCTCGTCACCCGGTTGATTGACGCGGATTTTCCGGAATTCAGGCACATCATTCCCAAGCAGGATCCCGAGCACAGCTTTGACGTTGACAACAAAATGCTGCTGGAAAACATTCAGCGCGTGGCGCTGCTGTCCAACACCAGCCCCGACAACCCGACCAGTGTTCACTTCATGTCCTCGTCGAGTGACAGACTCAGGATGATCTGCAACCGCGACAACACCAAGGAGGGGGCAAAGACCGAGCTGGACATCACTTGGACGTCAGGCCCCGGCGAATTGAGGATTCGCTACAACATTCAATACATCAAGGATGCACTCAGCGCCATCCCCGAAGCCCAGGATGTTTTGGTGCGCTTTTCGGTCTTCGGCAATGACTTGGCCTCAAGGCTTGAGCAGGTCGCTCCGGATCCATCGCCCGCCTCGCTGAGGGCCTTTTGCCTGGTCATGCCGCTTCGCAACTGACCCGAATCCGGGGCGCAAACCGTGATTGAGAGCCTCTGGCTCAGCAATGTGCGCAATCTGGAGCGACTTGAATTCTCCCCCGGCGCCGGCTGCAACCTGATACTGGGCAGAAACGGCTCGGGCAAGACCGCCCTGCTGGAGTCCATTCACATCCTCGGCTCCGGTCGTTCCTTTCTCTACACCGACTTGGATCATGTGATCCGTTTCGGCGCTGACAAGCTGGGCATTGCGGGCGATGCGCACAGGCGCCGGCTCCGCTTTGAAAAACAGCGGGGCGAGCTGCCGAGCGTCTCTGCCAATGGCGAATTGATTCGGCTGCGCTCGGAACAGGTGCGCACCCTTCCCATGGCAGTGGCGCATCCGGAGAGCCAGGGGCTCGTCTCCGGAGCCCCTGCGCTGCGCCGTCAGTATCTGGACGGAGTGGTGTTCCACGTGGAACATTCTTTTCATCGGGTGCTGCAAGACTACCGCCGCGCGCTGCGTCAGCGCAATGAGCAGCTGCGCAGCGGTAGTCTGGAAACGCTTGCGCACTGGGACGCCATTTTGCTGAACCTGGCCGAGCAGATGACCCAAGCGCGCACCCGGGTCACGGATCAGCTTCAGGAGCAGTTTGATGCGCTTCAGGCCGCCCCTGAACTGAGCCGCGCACTGACCCGCTTTGCTGAGAGGATTCAATTGACGCTGCGCCGCGGCTGGCCCGAAGACTTAACGCTCGAGCAGACCTGGGCGCGAGACCTGCAGACGGATCGCGAGACTGGCCACACGCGCCAGGGGCCGCACCGGGCAGACCTGCAGATCAGCGTGGGTGCAAGGCGGGTGCGCGGTGTGCTGTCCCGGGCCGAGCAGCGGCTGCTGAGTCTGCTTCTGGTTCTGGCGAAGGTTCGGCTGCTGGCATCAGCGCCGGGATCGGCGCTTCCGGTTCTGCTGCTGGATGACATCGCCTCGGAGCTGGATGCCGCCAGTTTGGAGGCTGTGGCCGTTCTGGTGCGCAGCCAGCAGATTCAGAGCTTTTGGACCAGCCCGGATCCGGAGCTGCCGGAGCGTCTGGCCGCAGAGAATCCTCAGGTGTTCCACGTGGAACAGGCCGCTGAAAATCGGTAAAAAGCCGCCCAAAACAGGGTCAGAAGGCCGTGCAATGAAGTACAATCGGCAATGCGCCCGAAAGGCCTCACCATCGCCTTTTTCAAGGCGTCGAGCTGACCGATATGAGCGATCAATACACCTCCTCTGACATCACCGTCCTGCGCGGATTGGAGGCAGTGCGCAAGCGCCCCGGAATGTACATCGGGGATACGGATGATGGCACCGGCCTGCATCACATGGTGTTTGAGCTGGTGGACAACTCGGTTGATGAGGCGCTGGCCGGGCACTGCGACTGCATTGAAGTCACGATCCATTCCGACGGCTCGGTTGAGGTGTCGGACAACGGCCGCGGCATTCCGATCGACATCCATGAAGAGGAGGGCGTTTCGGCGGCACAGGTGATCATGACGACCCTGCATGCCGGCGGGAAGTTTGACCAGAACAGCTACAAGGTTTCCGGAGGTCTGCACGGTGTCGGCGTATCGGTGGTCAACGCACTTTCGGCGCACCTGGTTTTGAGAGTCTTCCGCAACGGCACCGAGTATGTTCAGGAGTATCGGGACGGAATTCCGGAGGCGCCGCTGGCCCCTGCCGGCGAGTCAGACCGCATCGGCACCAGCGTGCGCTTTTGGCCCTCATCGGAAGTGTTCAGCGACGTTGAATACGACTACAGCGTGCTGTGCTCGCGCCTGCGCGAACTGTCCTTCCTGAACATGGGCGTTCGCATTGACGTCTCGGACAGGCGCAGCGGCACGTCCGAGAGCTTTCAGCACGAGGGCGGTCTGAAGTCCTATGTCAGCTATCTGGATCACAGCAACCACGGCATCAGCGAGATTTTCCACTCCAGCCGCTCGATGGGCGAGGATGAGAGCGGCATAGGGGTTGAAATCGCGCTGCGCTGGAACGACAGCTACCGGGAAAACACCCGCTGCTATACGAACAACATCCCGCAGCGGGACGGCGGAACGCACTTGGCGGGCTTTCGCGCCGCACTGACGCGTGCGCTCACGGGCTATATGGAGCGGGAAAAACTGCTTGATCGCGTCAAGGTTCAGATCACCGGAGAGGACGTGCGCGAGGGCATGTGCGCGGTGCTCTCGGTCAAAGTGCCCGATCCCAAATTCTCCTCGCAGACCAAAGAAAAGCTGGTTTCCTCCGAGGTTCGCGGAGTGGTTGAAAGCGCGGCCAGCCAGGCCATAGCGACCTGGCTTTTGGAAAATCCCGATCAGGCGCAGAACATTGCCGGAAAAATCGTCAATTCGGCCCAGGCGCGCGAGGCGGCCCGCAAGGCCCGCGAACTGGCCCAGCGCAAGGGGGTGCTGGACATCAGCTCGCTGCCCGGCAAGCTGGCCGACTGCCAGGAAAAAGATCCCGGGCAGTGCGAGCTGTTTCTGGTCGAGGGTGAATCGGCGGGCGGCTCAGCCAAGCAGGCCCGCAACCGCAAAAACCAGGCGGTGCTGCCGCTGCGCGGCAAGATACTCAATGTCGAGAAGGCCACGCTTGACAAAATGCTCTCCTCGACGGAGATAGGCACGCTGATCACGGCTCTGGGCTGCGGGGCCAGCGGAGTCGAGCCTTACGACGGCGATAAGCTGCGCTATCACAAGGTCATCATCATGACGGATGCCGATGTCGACGGCTCGCACATTCGCACCCTGCTGCTGACTTTCTTCTTTCGCCAGATCCCCGAGTTGATCGAGGGCGGTCACCTGTACGCAGCCCTGCCGCCGCTCTACAAGATTATTCAAAAGAAACAGGAGCGCTACATCGTCGATGACGCTGACCTGGACCGCTACCTCGTGCAGCTGGCGCTTGAGTCGACCGAATTCGAGTTTGAGGGGGCGCCAAAAATGCCGGCCCCCCACGTTGAGAAGATCATTCTGGCTTACCAGGATGCGAGACGTCGTCTGAGCGACTTGACGGAACGCTGCCCGAAACAGGTCTTGGAGGTCATGCTTGAGTTGCCGGTTCGTCCTGCCGAGGGAGGTGGAGAGTGGGATGCCTGGGTTGATCTGCTCAGGGAAAAGCTTGCCGGACATCTCGAGGGGCAGCGCGCCGTATCGATTGGGGTCGACTCAGCCGAGCCGGGGATACTGAGCATCACCAAGAGCGAGTATGGCAGGCGGATTGACTATCCCGTGATCGATGAGAGCTTTTTCGAGCTGCAGAGCGTGCAGCAAATTCAGGCCTGCCAAGAGCTGCTGGGTGAGTTCTGCGGCAAATCCATCAGCGCCAGCATTAAGAACAAACCCTCACCTGCATCGCTTCGGGGCTTTGGCGCTGTGCTGGACTGGGTGCTCGGCGAGGTGCGGAGAAGCCTTGAAATTCAGCGCTACAAGGGGCTGGGTGAAATGAATGCCGAGCAGCTGTGGGAGACCACGATGGATATGGAAGTCCGCCGCATTCAAAAAATCGGTGTTGACGACGCCCTTGCCGCCAGCGATATTTTCTCGACCCTGATGGGCGATGAGGTTGCCCCGAGGCACGACTTCATTCAGAAGAACGCCCTGCGCGCGGTCAATATCGATGTCTAGGGCATCGTAAAAATTCAATAAAAACAGGTGTTTATATAAACCTCAGAATCTTGGGGGCCTCTGATCCCAACCCGACGGACTGACCCCAGTCCTCAGTTACCAGATTGAGCAACCCCTCTCTGGCGAGATGTCCCCCACCAAGTGCGACTTCATTCAGAGAAACGTCCTGTGCGCGGTCAATATCGATGTCTGGGGCATCGTAAAAGTTCAATAAAAACAGGTGTTTATATAAACTTAAAATCTTGGGGAATTCTGATCCCGTCCCGGCGGACTGACCTTAGTCCTCAGTCACCAGATTGAGCAACCCCCTCTCTGGCGAGATGTCCCCCCAAGTGCGATTTCATTCAGAGAAACATCCTATGCGCGGTCGATATCGATGTCTGGGACATCGTAAAAGTTCAATAAAAACAGGCACTTATATCTAATTCCAGAATCCTTCAGATTCTGATCCCAACCCAGCGAACTGACCCTAGTCCTCAGTCACCAGATTGAGCAATTCCTCTCCGGCGATATGTCGGCGGATGTTCTCGGCGAACAGCTTCATCAACCTCGGCACTGAATGCGGCGAGAAGGCCGAGTCGTGCGGAGAGATGTAGAGATTGGGGGTGTCCCACAGCGGCGAGTCCTCTGGCAGAGGCTCTGTCGCCGTGGTGTCAATGGCGGCGTAGGCGGGCCGTCCCCGCTTCAGCGCCTCGATGAGATCGGCCTCGACGATGGCGGAGCCCCGCCCGACATTGACCAGCACGGAGCCCTCGGGCATCAGCGCCAGACGGCGGGCATCCAGCAGCCCCTCGGTCTCGGAGGAATGGGGTGCGCACAGCGCCAGGTAGGCGCTCTGGGCAATCAATTCATCCAGCCGATCAGTGCCCCAGACCTCATCGGCGTGCGGGTCTGGCTGCGGCGAGCGTCGAATGGCGGTGATGTGCATGTTGAAGGCGCGCCCCAGGCGGGCGATTTCCCGACCGATGCCGCCGTAGCCGACGATGCCCAGATGTGCCTCGGTCAGTTCGCCGTCTCCCCCCTGGCCCTGCCAGATGTGCTCGGCCTGCTGAAGCCGGTGCAGATCCAGCCGCTTGCAGTGCGCCAGAAAGTGGGCGAAGACGTAGTTGGCTATCGAGGGGGCATGCACGCCCGAGGCATTGCAGTAGCGCCGGGCGCTGTGCTTGATCGAACCCAGAAACGCATCGTCCCAGCCGGCCGACCCGGCCTGAACCCAGCTGCACTCGCCGGCAACGGCCGAGAGGTTTTCGGTTATCGGAGAGGCGCTGACATGAGCCGTGAAGAACAGGTCGTAGAACACCAGCAAGATGTCCGCAGCCTCGGAGGCGTCCGCCGGCAGCGAGCCGTCTTCATTCAGCAGGAGGAAGCGGCACTGTTCGGCGATTTCGGGAGCGTGCTGCCTCAGTGCGCGCTCGCCTGCGGGGGTGGTGGCGATGAGGGGTGCGGCCATGATTTGACCTTGAATGCGGGTCAAAGGGCATTGTGTCATAGTGACCCGGAAGCGCTGTCGGATCAGCCATCAAACCGCCGAGTGCCGAGAAACTGCTCACTTGGCGGCAACGCTTCGGTCGCCACGACCTGCCGTGGCAGAGGCGGCGCACGCCTTATCGGGTCTGGGTTTCCGAGGTCATGCTGCAGCAGACTCAGGCGGCCACGGTGGTCGAACCCTTCGGTCGATTCATGCGCCGCTTTCCCAGCATCCGCGCACTGGCCGAGGCCTCCCTGGACGATGTCCTGGCCGAGTGGGCCGGCCTGGGCTATTACAGCCGGGCGCGCAATCTGCATCGCAGTGCACAGATTGTCGTTGAGCGGCACGGCGGCAGGCTGCCGCGCGACGCCGAGCTTCTGCAGAGCCTGCCGGGCATCGGTCGTTCCAGCGCCGCGGCGATCCGGGCTCAGGCCTGGGACATTCCCGACGCCATCCTTGACGGCAACGCCCGGCGCGTGCTGTCGCGGGTGTTTGCCCTTGAGGGCTGGTGGGGCAGACCCGAGGTGAAGCGCAGGCTGTGGGAGCTGGCCGAGAGCTGCACCCCGGATCACTCCGCGCGCGAATACTGTCAGGCGATCATGGATCTGGGGGCGACGCTGTGCCGGCGCCGCAACCCCGATTGCGGGGCGTGTCCCTGGGGCGCCGAATGCCGCGCACGCAAGCTCGGTGCAGTACACCGGCTGCCGACCCCGGCGCCGGCGAAATCTGTCCCCAGCGTTCACTGGCAGCTCGCGCTCGTGTTCAACGCCAAGGGCCAGGTTCTGCTGCAGCGCCGCGAGGAAACGGGAATCTGGGGCGGGCTCTGGGCGCCGCCGGTGCTCGAGGCCGAAGCCGATGCGGCCCGGGACTGCCGGCAAAAATGGGGTTTGAGGGTCAAAATTCTGCGCAGGCTGGATGCGGTTGAGCACCGCCTCACGCATCGCAGACTGGTTTTGCAGCCGGTTATACTCCGTGCCGCCGGAAAGGCGAAAAAATTTGACAGCCAGGCGGCGCGCTGGTGTGACTTGGATCAGACCGGCCGGCTGGGTCTGCCAAAACCGCTGCAGAAACTGCTGGGTGCTCTGGAGGGAGATTCATGGGTCGAACGGTGATGTGTCGAAAATTTGGCGGGGAGCTTCCCGGGCTGGAAAAGCCTCCGTTCCCCGGACCGGCAGGGCAGGATATCTACGAACATGTTTCGGCACAGGCCTGGGCCGCATGGATTGAGCTGCAGACCATGCTGATCAATGAGAACCAGATCAACACCATGGACGCAGAGGGGCGCAAGTGGCTGGCCGAGCAGCGCAGCGCCTTCTTCCGCAACGAGGATCACGCCCGCCCGTCCGGCTACGTTCCCCCTGAGCAGGCCGACTAGGACGAATGCCGCAGGGTGCGGCGGGGACTTATCGGCGCACCGCCCTCAGATTCTCCAAAAGAACGGCGTCAGCAGCACCAGCAGGGTCACGATCTCCAGACGCCCCAGAAGCATGGCCAGACACATCACCAGCTTGGCGATGTCAGGCAGGGTTTCGTAGGTGCCCCCGATATCACCCAGGCCGGGGCCGGCGTTGTTCAGCGTGGCTCCGGAGGCTGAGAAGGCGGTGATGAAATCCAGGCCGCACAGCATCAGCACGAGGAAGATGACGACGTAGACGAATACGTACAGGATGAAGAACGCGAGAATGGCGTCAATGACGCTGGGGGATGCGTTCTCATCACCGGCACGGGTGTGGAACACGCCATAAGGGTGCAGAACCTTTTTGAATTGGGTGATCGACTGGCGCGTCAGCACCAGGATGCGGAAGGACTTGATGCCGCCGCTGGTCGAGCCGCCGCAGCCGCCAAAGCACGCCCCGAGCACCAGCAGAAAGGGAACCACCGAGGGGAATACCGTGTGGTCGGTGGAGGCAAAGCCGGTGGTCGTGATGAAGGAGACGGTCGTAAACACGCCGTAGCGCACGGCCTCGCCGATGCCCTGGTCGCCGACAAAGTGGAGCACGCCAACGACCAGGGCGCTCAGGGCGACGGTGTAGAACAGGAAGAACTGCAGCTCGGTGTTGAAGAGGTAGTGGTCAAACTGCAGGCGGAACATGGCGCGAAAGTGCAGGCCGAAGTTGACTGAGGCGATCAGCATGAACACGACGGCGACCGCCTCGATGAAGGGGCTGTCAAAGTAGGCCAGGCTGGCGTCGTGGGTCGAGAAGCCGCCGATGGCGACGGTTGAAAACGCATGGGCAATGGCATCGAAGAGGTTCATGCCGGCGACCCAGTAGGCGGCGGCGCAGGTCAGCGTCAGCAGCGAATAGATGATCCACAGGTACTGAGCGGTCTTGATGATGCGGGGGGCCAGTTCGGTTTCATGAATGGCGCCCAGATCGATGCGGGCGAAGTGCGAGGTGCGGGTATTCATCAGCGGTGCGATCGTGATGGCCAGCACCACGATGCCGAGCCCGCCGAGCCACTGCAGCATCTGCCGGTACATCAGAACCGAGCGGGGCATGTCGTCCAGGCCCGACAGCACGGTCGCCCCGGTGGTGGTGATGGCCGAGACCGACTCGAACAGCGCATCGACGAAGCTGACATCCTCGCCGCCCAGCAGCAGGTACATCGGCACCATGGCCGCCGCCGGCAGCATGAACCAGAAGACCAGCGTCAACAGAAAGCCGGTGCGCGCGCTGATGTGCGAATCGGGCCGCTTGCCGATGATCAGCAGGGCGGTGCCGGCGGCGGCGGTGATGCCCATGCTCTTGAGAAAGGTGTTGGTGCTCTGTCCGTCCTCCCACAGGCTCATCACCAGCGGGATCAGCAGCATGATGATGAAGATCCAAAGCATCAGCCCGGCCATGTAGGCGATGGCGCGGTACTGGATCACTGATGAAAGCTGAACAGTTTGGCGACTTGGCTCAGGACCTCCCGGTCCGACAGGAACAAAACCACGCGGTCATTGACCTCCAGGCGCAGCTCTTTCTCCAGATAGGCTGACTGCAGAAAGACCTCCTCGCCGCGCACCACGGCGCCGACCGTGACCTTGGGGGGCAGGTCGATTTCCTTGAATCTTTTGCCGACGACGGGATCCTCCGAGGCCATGGCGTCGTTGAGCTGCACCACGATCTCCAGCGCCTCGGCGAGGCCGTAGCGCAGGCTGTGCACCAGCTCGACATTGGCGCCGCGGATGTGCTGCAGCAGCTCGGAGGTGGTGATGGCTGCCGGGGAGACCAGCACGTCGATCTTGTCGCTCTCGATCAGCTCGGAGTAGACCGGGTTGGACACCAGGGCGATCACCTTGCGCACGCCCCGCTGGCGCGCCAGCATCGCCGACATGATGTTGTGCTCGTCATCCTCGGTCAGGGCGCAGAAGACGTCGTAGTGGCTGAGGTTCTCGACCTCGAACATGTTGCTGTCGCCGGCGTCTCCGTGCAGCACGATGGCGGACTTCAACTTGTCGGCGGCCATTTCGCAGCGGTTTCGGTCGACGTCGAGAATCTTGACCTGCTCGATGTCGGTGCGCTCTTCGAGGATCTGCGCCAGACTGATGCCGATTTTGGTGCAGCCGGCGATGGCGATGTAGTGGTGCGGGCGGCGCACCTCGGTGTGCATCTCGTGAATGACCTCGTCGATGAAATTGCTCTCGGCCAGGAAGAACACCTCATCGCCCTGCTCGATGGTGGTCTCGCCGGAGATCTTCTCAAGCGCCTGACCCTGGCGGTAGATGGCGACCACGCGCGTCTCCAGATATTTGCGCTCCAGGGTCTGGCCGAGCGAGCGCAGATCCTGGCCGACCATGAGACCGCCCCGAGAGCCGGCGACGGCGCGCACAGCGACCAGGCTCAGGCGATCCTTGACGAACTTCTTCACCTGCAGGGCGTTGGTGTGCAGGATCAGCTGCAGGAACTGTTCGGTGATCAGCCCCTCGGGGCGGATGATCTGGTCGATCTGGTAGGCGCTGCCGCTCTGCATTTCGCGCCGGTGCATGTAGTTGTCGAATTCCTCGCTGTGCAGCCGGGCGATGCAGTCGGGGACGCCGAACATTCGCTTGGCGACGTCGCACGCCAGCAGGTTGATCTCGTCGCTGCGCGTGCAGGCGATGACGATGTCGGCCCTCTCGATGTTGGCCTTCTTCAGGTCGGATTCATAGCAGGCGCTGCCGACGAGGGCGGTGATCTCTGAGTGCCTTTTGACCTGCTCGACGCGGTCGGGGTCGAGGTCGATGACGCTGACATCGTTGTCCGGCTCGCGCGAGAGGATTTCCGCCAGAGCTCTGCCGACCTTTCCAGCTCCGAGAATCAGAATATTCATTCTGGTCGTCCTACTCAGACGGCGGGCATTATGGAGCACAGCCGGGCTGTTGCGACAGATTCAGCCGATGTCGGTGCAGCTTTCGTCAGGCCGCCCCGGGGGTTGATTTTCGCAGCAGCGCATAGTAGAAACCGTCGCCGCCCAAACCCCCGCCCGGCAGCAGCTGCAGCCCGCAGTCGGTGCGCACGGTCCCCGGAACGGGCGCGATGCGGGCGCGATCCGCCAGCGGGCTCTGCTCGAGAAAGCGGGCCACCACCGAATCGCCCTCCTGGCGAAAGATCGAGCACACCGAGTAGAGCATCAGTCCGCCGGGGGCCAGCAGCGGCCACAGCGCCCGCAGCAGCCGCAGCTGTGTGCGGGCGTTTTCCTCCAGCTGCCGGGGCGACAGGGTCATGCGGATGTCGGCCTGGCGGCGCATGACCCCGCTGCCGCTGCAGGGGGCGTCCAGAAGGATGCGGTCGAATCGCTTGGATTTGCGGCCGCGTCCGAGCCATTCTTCCGGCCAGGTCTTGGGCTTGGCGGCATCGGCCAGGATCAATTTGGCGCGCAGGCCGAGGCGCTTCAGGTTGGCTTGGATCTGCGGTGCGCGCGTTCGGTTGATTTCAACCGCGCTCGCCGAGATGCCGGGGCAGGACTCAAGCCAGTGGCACAGCTTGCCCCCCGGGGCGCTGCAGGCGTCCAGCACCCGGGCGCCCTCGGGCGTGCGCAGCATCGGAACCGCGAACTGGGCCGAGATGTCCTGCACGCTGATCAGCCCCTCGGCGAAGCCGGGGAGGTTCTGCGGAGACTGCGGCGTCTCGACCTGAATGGCACAGTCGATGCCCTCCAGCGGACGGGCTGCGACGCCGGCTTTCTCGAACCGCCCCAGCAATTCCTCGCGCGAGATTTTTGCCGTGTTGACGCGCAGGTGAAGCGGCGGGTGCTCGTTGCCGGCAGCGAGGATGTCCCCGCACTGCTCGGGCCAGTCGCGCTCGATGTGCTCGACCATCCAGGTCGGGTAGAACTCGGCGGCCTCGGCGGGGGCGTGTGCAGACTGCTCGCGCAGGTGCCGGCGCAGGATGGCATTGCACAGTTTGCTGGCGCGCTCGTCCCCCAGGATGCGGGCGGCATCGACGAACAGATTGGTCACCGTATGCGGGGCGCGCCGCCCCTCATTGAGCTCGTGCAGCCCCATCATCATCAGCATCTGCAGGGGCAGGGCGCGCGAGCCCAGCGGATGCTCCAGCATGGCGTTGAGCCGCCGCTCAAGCGGGTAGAAATGTCGGGCGGTGCCGTAGCAGAGGGATTGGATCAGACCCTTCTCGGGCACCCGGTCAAGGCGCGAGAGCAGGTGCGCCAGCGACTTCGAGTGCCGTGCGCACGTCGCCAGAGTGCGCGCCGCCAGCACGCGCGGGTTTTCAGGCCGCGCCAAGGAACTCTCCCTGCGGCGCCTCGCCGGCAGAGCCGCGCAGCCAGTCCTCGCCGCTGCAGGGCCGCCCGCCGGCGCGCTGCACCCGCAGCAGGTGCACCGCACCGGTGCCGCAGGCAATGCGCAGATCGCCCGCATCGGCGCTGAGGATCTCTCCGGGCTGTCCGCCCTCGGCATCCCTGAGGACAGACACCTTCAGCACCTTCAGCCACTGCCCCGAGGGCAGCCTGGTTCGGGCATTCGGATACAGCGCCCGCACTTGGCGATCAACCCGGAGCGCCGCATCGTGCCAGTTGATGTCGCGCTCGGACGGGGCGATCTTGCCGGCATAGCTGGCGCGGGCTTCGTCCTGCGGCTGCGGGGTCAGCCGCCCCTGCAGCAGCAGATCCAATTGCTCCGGAAGCCAGTCCTGAATCGAGTTCACCATCAGGCTGCGCAGCGATTCGGCGGTCGCATCGGGGGCGATGTCGCAGACCAGCTGCGCCAGCACCGGCCCGGTATCCAGCCCGGCATCCATCTGCATCAGCGACAGCCCGGTGCGGGTGTCGCCCGCCCAGATCGCCCGCTCGATCGGCGCCGCTCCCCGCCAGGCCGGCAGCAGCGAAAAGTGCAGGTTGATGCAGCCCAGCCTCGGTGCACTGAGCACGGCCTCCGGGAGGATCTGCCCGTAGGCTGCGACCAGCAGAAGATCCATAAGACGCAGCTCGTCCGGCGGCGCCCCGAGACGCTCGGGCTGCAGCACCTCAATGCCGTGCTGCTGTGCCAGCTGCTTGACCGGTCCGGCGCGCAGCCGCCTGCCGCGACCGGCGGGGCGGTCGGGCTGAGTCAGGACGAGTTCGGGGCGCCAGCCCGAGGCGCACAGCAGATCGAGAACGGCGCGGGCAATCTCCGGCGATCCAGCGAAACCCAGGCGCGCCGGCGCCTTAGGCACTGCGCTTGCGAAGAGCCCTAGAAATGCGCGAGCGCCTTAACAGAGAGAGATGATCGACAAACAGCTTGCCGTTGAGGTGGTCGATTTCGTGCTGCAGGCAGACCGCCAGCAGACCTTCCGGCTTGAAGTCGAGCGCCTCGCCGTTCTCGTTGAGGCACTGAACCCGGACCTGCTTGGGGCGCTTGACGTTGGCCTGGAATTCCGGCACCGACAGGCAGCCCTCCTTGTAGACCCCGCGATCGCGGTCGTCGAGGACGGTGATTTTGGGGTTGATGAATACGTGCGGCGATTTTTTCTTCTCGGTCAGGTCGATGACGATCACCGCCAGGTGAACGTCAATCTGCGTCGCCGCCAGACCGATGCCGCCGGCGGCGTACAGCGTCTCAAACATGTCGGCGATGAGCTCGCGTATCCCGTCGTCAATCTTTTCGACTTCCCTGGCAATGGTGCGAAGCCTGGGATCGGGGTATTGCAGGATGGTTCGAATAGTCATATTTGCCAGATGGAGCGTGGAAGATGGGGTGTGATCTGGATCACATTTGTTTGGGTCAGAAGCCTTAAGAATGGGCCTCCAAAACGGGCGCATATTAGTATGAATATCTCACCACCGCCAGATGAGATGCACTCGGCGCTGGCGCTGAACCGCATCACCACACCCAAGCAGCGCGCTGAACTGATGCACCACTGCGGCTCGGCAGCCGTCGCCGTCGAGAGGCTGCGCGAGCTCGACCCGAAGGGCCACCCGCTCGAGCGATGGCTGCCGCAGCTGCAGCCCGGTCGCCTCGAGCGTCTGATCAAACCCGACCTGCGCTGGTGCGAGGCCGACTCGATCAACCACATCCTGGTTCAGGGTCAGCCGGGCTATCCGTCGCTGCTGAGGGAGACCCCGGATCCGCCTTTGGTGCTCTACGTTCGCGGCAACCCCGAGCTGCTGGGACAGGCTCAGCTGGCCATAGTCGGCAGTCGCCGGGCCACGCCTTACGGCCTGGCGCTGTCGCAATCCTTTGCGCGCACCTTTGCTGAGAGCGGATTCGTGGTCACCAGCGGCATGGCCGTCGGCATTGACGGCGCTGCCCAGCAGGAGGCCGTCGACTCTGACCGGCCGACCATTGCCGTATTCGGAACCCCCATCGACCGGGTGTTTCCGCGCCGCAATGCCGAGCTGGCCGGGCTGATCGCCGAGGGGGGTGCGCTGCTGAGCGAACAGCCCATTGCCGTGCAGACGCGAACCTGGCACTTCTCGACCCGCAACCGCATCATCAGTGGATTGAGCCTGGCCTGTATCGTCATCGAGGCCTCCAGCTCGAGCGGCTCGCTGGTGACCGCGCGCTATGCGATCGAGCAGGGCAGGGAGGTGTTTGCCGTTCCCGGCCCGGTTCACAGCTCGAACAGCCAGGGCTGCCACCGCCTGATACGCGAGGGTGCGACGCTGGCCGAGCACCCCGGCCACGTCATCGAGGCGCTGCAGACGATGGTCACCCTGCCCGAGGTCGAGGATCTGCCGCCGCTGCCGCAGCCCGAACTGCCGGTGTTGAGCGATCAGGACTGGAGCGTGCTCAGGGCGCTGAGCGCCGACCCGATCAGCTACGACCAGCTGATGCAGCGCTGCTCGGGTCTCGGCGCCCAGCAGATCAGCGCCAGCCTGGCCGTGCTGGAGGGCGCCGGGCTGGCGGCATTTGATCAGGGGCGCTACCAGAGACTGCCCGGTGCCGATGAAGTGCTAATGAGTGTCAAAGGCGGGACTGAAAACGTGAACTGAGCCGTTTAGAGTTTAATATTCACGAAGTTCAGCTGACTTTTGGTGAATAAAAGGCTTGGCTAGCCTTGTATTCACTTTGCATGTTGGCACTTTTCCAGAGTAGATTTCCAATCGAAAAATGACACCATCCAGACAACAGCGCATTGATGAACTGCTGGAGCAGTATTTTGAGCTCGCTCCGGGGCGAGAGGAATTGCTGGAAGTCATTGATGGCACAGAAGTTCCCGAGAGCGTCTACCACTCCAATGCCATTGAGAACTCAACGCTGACGCTGGAGGAAACCGATCAAATTCTCGCGGGGGGCATACCCAAGCGCCAGGTGCAGCTGCGCGAGGTTCAGGAGGCTGCGAGTCTGGGGCAGGTGATCGGCTTCATGCGCCGATATTCCGGCGGGCTGGATCGGGAGATCATCCTGCACCTGCACCAGATGCTGATGCTGCCGATTGACGAGACCATTGCGGGGCGCTTTCGCGACCTGGGCGAGTATGTTCAGGTCGGCCCGCACATCGCACCGCCGCCTGAAAACATTGAGGGGCTGCTGGCCGAGCTGCTGCAGGAATATCTCAGCCCCGCACGGGAGCATTTTGTCGAGCGCATTGCGCAGTTTCACCTGGGCTTTGAATGGATACATCCTTTTGTCGACGGCAACGGGCGCATTGGTCGCGAGCTCATCAACCTTCAGCTGCAGCTCCTGGGGCTGCCCCGCGTGATGATTCGCTTTCCTGATCGTCGGGACTACTACCGGTCATTTGCCGGCTTTGACCTCAGTCATCCGGCGATGCGCGGTGCGCGACGGTTTGGGAATATGCTCCACTTCGCCCTGCTGGAATCGCTGCACAAGCGCACGACCTATCTGAGGGGAGAGATGCCGGTTCGGCTGTCCGAC
This sequence comes from Gammaproteobacteria bacterium AqS3, assembly GCA_001750645.1. GTDB lineage: Bacteria > Pseudomonadota > Gammaproteobacteria > MEIF01 > AqS3 > AqS3. Next base: position 29,794 of record MEIF01000228.1, on the reverse strand, counting down.
TTCATCCGCGAACACGGACTGTCAGCACCGGCGCTGACCAACGCCGCCAAGCGCCAGACCATCCCCGCCTTCCGCGAGCGTGGAGTCTGGAAGATTGGTGATGGATATTCATATTCCGCGCAGCGGTAAACGCACAATGGCTGTCAGAGAGTTTTACTCAGTTCCGGAACTTAATTCACGCAGCAGATCAATCAGATTAATGCACCTTATTCCCCGCTCTTCGCAGACGGCCGGAATTTTGTAGTTTTTCTTTTTAAGTTTCGACTTATCAGTTTGAGGACTCTCTTCGGTTACCAAGCAAAATGAATCCAATAAGTCTGGCCTTTGGTTTTCTACATACGCAATCAATTTTGAGTCAGTAACGCTAATACCTTTGGGGCCGGGCTTGTATTCTTGGCGAATATTCAGCGCGAGTCTTTCGTCTTCTGATGTGATAGGGATATATGAAAAATTATGTTCCTCTAGCCAATTCACTAAAGAGTTTGAATCAGAATCTTTGGCTTCTCGTTCACAAAATTGTAAGACTTCATCGTAAATTGGCTTGATGAGAACCAAGCTTTTCTGATTGGCAGCTAATAAGTCCCACATGTTTTGAAAAATTTCTAAGTTCCGTGGGTAGGTTTCATAAAATGGATTGGTCAGAGTATTCGCGTCTAAGCAATACCTATCCACTCTGCGTTATTGTAGAAGGAATAATTTTCCGCATTTCTTGAACATAATGCAGTTTATTGAGTTCAAACAACTTTCCCAGCCTTAACAAATCTAATTCATCATCATAATAAGCCTGCCAAACAGTCTTTGTGTATATGCTGCCGAACTGACGCAGTGCCTCTTTATGACGCTTTCGTGAAATAGGGACGCTGCCGGAAGCTTTTTGCGAAAGTGATTTTTCTTTGATCTGACGTTTAAATTTATTGGCTTTGTCTTCGGTGATCAGATCCAAAGATTGCAGTCTAAAACAGAAGACATAGGGACTGACCATAAATTCTTTAGCCAATACTTGAATATCCTTATCTTTTAATTCATTGAATGAACGGTAGGAGTTCGGATTCACCAGTTCGTACGGCATCAAAACCTCTTCAGCTAATTCATCGCACCAACGCTCCTCATCATCTCTGTCCCATTTGTCATCGTCCAAAATACTTTTGTGATCAAAAATACTTTCTCGCCTTAATAGATGCCCTAATTCATGTATCAACGAAAATGACTGAGCTTTTTTATTATCAGAATCATTGATGACCACAATGGGCAGGAGGCCATAAAAGATGCACAGCCCGCGAAAATCCTCTTCGACGCTGAACTTCCAAGGCCCGTTATATTTGCTGGTCATCAAAATAAAAACATCTTTCTGTTCCAGCTTTTCGCGCAGCTCATCAAAAGACCAGTGCCGCCTGTTGCCCGAGTCCAATTCCAGCCATTCGCGCACACGCTTGGCCATGGTCTTGACATCTTCAGTCCATTCAGGCGGGTCAAACGGATCTGATTGTTCATCCTGATCTTCCTGAAAGTCAATGACGAGTTCACGCAGCTGTTCAACCCGAATGAGCAGTTTGTTGACTTTGGGATTAAGCGGGGCACCAGCCTTCTTAAATAGACGATAGCTTGGCGAGGAAGTCAGCCGAAACCTTTCTGGAATGGCATCAGAAATAAACACCCAGTCAGGAACCTCATATAGATCAGAAAGTGTTTTCAGCTGCTTGAAAGTGGGTTTCAATTCGTCGGCTTCAATGGCGGCAATGCTTTTGACTTTTCTTGCCACCTCATCAATTTCAAAGCCCAGCTGCTCGCGGCACTGGCGCAGGACCTCGGCATTGGCTTGTTCAACTCGAGCGGACATTGTTGGTAAGAAGCAAGAGCAATGGAAAAGAATTTGCGAATAATAATGCAGGCCAGCGGCATTTTTCCGATGCCGCTATTCTTGGCTCGCTCCGCAGGGGGGAACCAACTTGAAACTCCAACAAGGCTTTCACAAGGGAATATGGGCGGTCGGGCTGCTCCTGCTTTTGGCGGGCTGCTCCGATATGCCCCGGGGCGAGATCGAGCTGACTCCTTGGCGCTCGCTGACCAGCGATGAAATCGCCCGTGCTGCCGAGGCCGTGCGCAGCGATGCCGGCGAGGGAGTCCTGCTGTTCAATCGCATCAGCCTCGCTGAGCCGAACAAAGCCCGCGCGCTGGCCTGGTCGCCCGGTGAGACACCCGAGCGCAGCGCCGAGATCGCCTATGGCCACAACGGCATCTTCTATCTGGCGCGAGTGGATTTGGCGACCGGAGCCATCACCAGCAAGCAGCCCGCTCGGCGGGGCACGCCCAGAATGTCCAGCGAAGGCGAGGTCCGCCCGGTGATCGAAACCATCATGCAGGATGCGCGCATCCTCCAAGCCCTGAGCAAGCGCGGCGCCGAACCCGAGAACGTCCTGTGCCTGCCCCGCCCGCTGGGTCAGTTCTACGGCGGCGAGGACGCCGCCCTCAAGCGGCTGGTCAAAGTCGACTGCACCTACATCGCCGGCGACGGAATGCTGGGGCTGCCCAGCGGAAATATCTGGGCACGGCCGATTGAGGATCTCAGCATCCTCTACAGCCTGGCGACCGGCGAGATCCTCCAGATCGACGACACCTTCCAGGGCGACGACGCCCCGCCCTTCAAGCTGCCCACCGACGAGTTCAGCATCTCGGCCATCCCCCCGCGCGCGCAGCTGGCGCCGGTGCATATCTCGCGCCCCAACGGCCGCAACTTCACCATTGCCGACGAGCGCATCGCCTGGCAGGGGTGGTCGTTCCACCTGCGCTTTGATGCCCGCCAGGGGACGATCCTCAACAACGTCGAGATGACCCAGCCCGGCGCCGACCCGCGCCGCATCGCATACGAAATCGCCATGTCGGAGATGTTCGTCCCCTACCAGGACGAAACCCTGCACCACTTCTACAAAGCCTACTTCGACATGGGCGAGCTGGGTTTTGGCCTCAACGCAACGCCGCTGCAGAAGGCCGACTGCCCCCGCCACGCCGTGATGCTCGATGTTGTGCTGCACAGTCCGGCGGGCGAGCCGAGCATTGGCGAGGACCGGATCTGTGTGTTCGAGCACGACCCGGGCATACCGATGTGGCGGCACCACGAGGCGGTCTACGACGGCATCCCCGGCCTGCAGCCGCACGAGTCGCGCCCGGCGGTCGAGCTGGTGGTTCGCATGGTCGCCACGCTCGGCAACTACGACTACTTCCAGGACTACGTGTTTCAGCAGGACGGACGGCTGCGCATCCGGCTGACCTCGACCGGCATCGATGCGGTCAAGGCCGTGCGCGCTGTGCGCATTGACGACCCCAGCGGAGCCGAGGACACCCGCACCGGGGCGCTCATCGCCCCGCACCGCATCGCCATGAACCACGACCACTTCTTTAATTACCGCATCGACCTTGACATTGACGGGCTTGAGAACAACTTCCACCGGCATCGCCTGCGCACCGAAACCCTCACCGACAACCCCTACCGGATGAGCGTCTGGCGCGTGGAACCGAACCACGTCAAAACCGAACGCGCCGCAGAGACCGTGCTCAACCCCGAGACCCCGGCCGCACTGACACTGTCCAGCAGCGCCCGGCAGAACAGGATGGGCTATCCGACCGGATATCAAATCATGATGAAACCCGTGCGCCCACTGGTCGACCTGCGCGATCCGCAGTATTCCAGGGCGATGTTCCTGCGCAGCAACCTGTGGGTGACGCGCTACAAACCCGATGAGATCTACGCCGCCGGTGCATTCGTCAGCAACTCCGACCCCGGCCAGGGACTGCCCGAGTTCATTGCCGACGATGAAAGCCTGGTCGATGCCGACCTGGTCGCCTGGGCGACCATGGGCTTTCACCACATCCCCGTCGCCGAAGACTGGCCCGTCCTGCCCGCCAAGATGGACCAGATCATCCTCAAACCCCGGAACTTCTATGATCGCAGCCCCGCAGCGGATTTGAATGAGTGAGGGTGGGGTGAGTGACTTTGGGCAGCGGCAGAAAGAGATTGCTGCGAAGGTGCTGGAGGCGGAAGTGCCGAAGGATGATGTGTGGCGCGATGATGTTCTAGGTAGGAGAGAACTGGCAGAGAAACTGATCACTTTTATCGACGGCCAAACTCAGCCGTTGGTTATCAGTGTTGACGGTTCTTGGGGAAGTGGGAAGACATTTTTTCTGAAACGGTTGGAAGCGGATTTGAAGAATAGAGAGTTTGAGACTATTTACTTCAATGCCTGGGAGGATGATTTTCATAACGATCCACTGGTTGCACTAGTAGGCCAGATCTATAAACACTTTAATGAACCAAATATATCTTTTTGTAAGAAAGCATGTATTTTTCTGAGAACATTACTATTGGGATTGCAAACTTATTTGAAAATAGAACTGGGAATTGTATTGAACATTGAGGATTTACTTATTAAGCTAAAGAATAGTTTGAAAAATTTCATGAAAACTGAAAAAGATGAGGTTGTCGATCAGTACATTAAGCATAATAAGAGTAAAAAAATTTTGAAAGATAATTTGCAAGGACTAGCACAGGAATACCGAAAGAAAAATGATCGGCCTCTAATTTTCATTATTGATGAATTGGACAGATGCCGCCCAACTTTTGCGATAGAACTCTTGGAAAGAGTCAAACATATATTTGATGTTGAAAGCATAGTGTTCATATTGGGTATGGATAGAGCTCAGCTAGAAAAATCTATCCAATCTGTATATGGCGATATTGCTTCAGACATTTATTTGAGAAGATTTTTTGATTTCGAATTCTCTATTCCTGAGCCCGACTTAGATCATTTTTTTGAACATTTGATTGAACGATATGAACTTAAAATAGCTTTTGACGGTTTGATAAGGGTTTCATACAGTGCTCCAGACCAGAAAACAGGAATGGTTAGAGCTCAAGAGTTTATACCCAAATTCTTTTCTTATTTCGATATCTCACTTAGAGATTTAGATAGCATAATGAGATCTTTAATTTTAAGTTTCAGAAATTGTGAGAAGAATTACCACATTCTTCCGCATTTGATTATTCCACTATTGATAGTGAGATTGAAGAAGGTAGAGTTATATAGACAAGTGACCAAGGGAGAAATATCGCTTATTAAGGGGTATGACTATCTAAGAGATGAAATAGAAAGGTCAGGGTTGGAGATAGGAGAAGCTGATCGGAGCTTTCTTGAAATAATAGAAGCATATTTTTATCTTCTATGTCCGAATGTTAGAGAAATCTACAAACAGGGACAGAGAATAGAAAGGGCTGAAGGATCTATTGATTCGGCACTTTTTTCAAAGCATATACAAAAATCCCAGAATCAGGAAGGGAGAATTATGGCTGTCATATACAAAATGAGAGAGATTCCTACGGGATCATATTTGAACTTGCAATATGTCCAAAAACTTATTAATTTGGCTTGAAAATCCAAAGAATTTACTCTGGGTTTACTCGGCATTGCATGTTTTAATATCGCATCGCTCCTCCTAAACTTCTTAATGTAGGTGCAAGTAAAATCCTCTTTAACTTTCTTTTAACTTTACAACCGATAGCCAAATTAAAATATGAAATAACCTATCAGAGGCATCATGTCCGAAAAACTTTTTCTTGCCAATTCCGTGTGCAAAATCATTTCTTAAGTTCATCCCCAGTCTTTCAGTAAGAACCAATCTGAAATAAAACAAAACATGCGTTCCAGCCTCTGAAAATGCACGTTCAAAGATTTCCTTGTTTTTCAGTAATCTTCCAAGCAATACTTTATCGTATCCATTCAAACCATTAGGTTTTAGGACTTGACCGCCCCCAATTCTTATTAATTCTCTAACTCCGCTCTCGATTAGCGGATTAAATAGATGCGAAGCAACTAAATAATCTTCATCCCAATATGCAGAAATTGCTCGTTCTAAATATTCCTTATCTTCATTTTCAAAAATTAATGATTTTTCAAAATACTCCAATACTGTTTCTTTGGCAACTCGTTTTCGCAGTTCGTCTAATGTAAGTGATAGAAAAAACGAGCCGAATTGCATATATTGCAAAGCAAAACTTTGAAAATTATTCTCGTAGTCTTCATCCAATCTGGACAGCTTGGCAATCGGAATTCCGTCATCTGAAACGACTTGTCTTTCTAATAAAAACTGCAAGGGGCTTTTGCCAGAAATTTCATCAAGCTGCCTTTTAACATAATCTTCTATGGGCAAGTGGTTCACAGCAACTCTAACCATAACTTCTTCCAATATATCATCCCTGTTTTCGCCAAAAATACCTTTTAGGTGTTTTTCAATATCCTCCTTTTCAACTTGTATTTCAGCGGATATCTTTGTCAAAGATTTTTCCCAGTCTAGGTCAAGCCGTCCAATTTCTCGCGAAAGCCTTTTATTTGCCTCTTCAGCTTCTTTAAATCGACTTGCATATTTTCGATATATCTCATGTATCTGTTCATAGATATGTGTTTGTAGTAAAGCGTCAGAATTTAGACGTTCATTTGCTTTGAATGAATTTTCTAAAACACCCAAAACACGCATGAGATTTTTTTCGTCTTGTTGACTTGCATAATATTCTGCGAGCAAAGCGACAGCATTTTCTGCAAGCCATGGGTCCTTCTCAACTCTTTCCAGTCTTCTTTCAAGTTTATTTATAAGATCGTTTTTTTCTTTATCGTCCAGAGTGATTTTCTTTGGAAAATCTAGAAGCAGCCACTTGAAAGCAAATCCCCAAAGCCCGGGTGCATCGTCAACGGCAGCGATTTCTTCTAATTTTAGGATCGTATTTTTTATATTCTCAATTTGTTTTTGATCGTTTATTTGAATTGACAAAACCAGTGCCCTTTCAATTTTGGTTTTGCAATCCAAGTGGTCAGCGAGTAATTCTTCACAAATAGCTATATTTGAATCTATGACTTTTCGGAATAGATCAATATTTGCTTTTTTGTTTAAGACTATTGGTGAAAAATCAACGACTAGGTCAGCATAGCGCGATGACAAGATAGGATTTTGACTTTCTTTTGCTCTTTTTTCCCAGTACTTAAGAATTTCTTGGTCTACTCTCCTGACACTTGGATATTCCATCATTTGCCCTTCACTATTCGGCAAAATATACATTGGTCCATAGTATGTTTCCCAACCCGGATCATAATTTGGATATTCTGGCATAAAATCAAAGGCAATTCGCTCGGCGATATCTTCTTTCGTTAGTTCATATTGCCCATCTTGCTTGAGAATTTGTTTGATTGCCTCTGCAATATCATGCTCGCCATGATAAGAAGTAAGAGCTTTGGGCTCTTGCTCTAGATTATCCAAATATTTTTTTAGATTCCTGTTTATCATTTTTTGTCAAACTGTTTTTATTCGGCGACAAATATTATATGGCGCGATTTAGATGGTGATGCTCTGCTAGTACTAGAGATGATATTTGTCCCTTGGGATTTGCCCGAATATGAAATGTTGGGTGTTGCACCTCCCGAGATTTTAATAACCCCTACAACCCCGCTTGAGTCTGTTTCCGCCTGACTTCCGAAATAAATGCTTCCAAGTCAATAAGCCAGCTCCTTTGCTGCCGTGTGTAAGTTTGATGTAAAGTTCTTGGCAGAACCAGCTGAAGGTTTGAATTTTTCATTTCGGTTGTTTGGTACTCTGAGATGCTGGGCTCAAGTGTGAGGAGGTGTTTCTTTGGGATGTGCCGGGCTTCGGATAGCACCTGCCGCCAGCGATCCTTGCAGGTGGATTTTGCACCGAGCATCGTGAGGTGTGATGCGGGGAATTTCTCGCAGTGATACCAGCTTGAGCCGGGGAACAAGAAGTCGGGCTTTGAGCGGTTCTCGGTTGTCGCACCCCTATCGAACTCCAATTTATGGTTTATGAATATGTATTCAAGGTGATTTTCCAGTGCCAAGCCAGCCCGTGCCTTGCGCCGGTTCTGAACACTCAGTGAAAACTTGAGGAAGCTGTCCACATCTATGTCGCCATCTGAGCCAACAAACCCGTCTTGCAGGCGCTTTTCGATGATCTTTTTTTCGAGGTGGAGAAAGAGAGTTTCCTCAAATTCCAACCATTGCGTCAAGGCCAGATCCGGTGCTTCTAGGGGGTCGACATCTTCACAGTTGTCCCTAGCGAGATCTGAAAAGCGTCGGGTTCTCGGAAACTCACCGCCAAACTGTTTAAGCAGATGATCCAAACGTTCAGGATCAGACGGCTCGGTTTTTTTAATGCCAAGGATGTCCAATATGTAGTTGACTGCAAAATCAGATTCGGGGCCTTTGTCGGGGCTAACCTCTTTAACTTCAAAGGAAGACCCTGATAGGTCTTTCAGATCAAAAAGCCATAGCAATTGCTGTTTGATAGTCGATTGGGATGGAACGGCGATGACAAAAAGTGATCGATCCGGCTTTAGTGCGATGAAAATGCTGTCGCCTTCGCGAGCCTGATTCATCATATTGGTTGAGCTGAAATACAGTCGATACTCTGATGATCGCGTTTTGTCATTCTGTCGAGCGTCATACCAGGTTAGAAACCCCTTGTCTTCTTCCTCAGCTTTTTCCAGTTCATCGTCCAGCCATAAAAAGGTGGCCTGAAATGTGAGCCTCTCTTTCGTCTCTCCAAAAATTGCTTTAAGCGCGGAGACCCCATTTAATTCATGCTGGTGAGAGCGCTTCAGGTCAACCTCTACGGTGCTGAGCCGCTTGACCGCGACATCGGTAAAGTATTGTTTGAGTGACCCGCGCTTCATAACATTCTCCTCTCGTGCATGGAACTTACTTCTACAGGCAGCACATTCGCTAGAGGGCTACTTTTTCTTGAATATTTGGAATATTTTCTTCTACGGTAATCCACGGAATGATGTGCTTGGCAACGGCCTCGACAACCGGCACAACAACCGCATTGCCAAACTGTCGATAGGCCTGTGTGTCTGATACCGCTATTTTGAAGCAACTTTGATCAGGTGCGTCAAATCCCATCAGTCTGGCACACTCTCTGGGCGTCAGCCGTCTGGGGTTGCGCCGGCTTCCCTGGTCGACGAGTATTTCCGAGCCGTCCTTGTAGTAGCGGGCGGAAAGCGTCCTTGTGACATCATCGGGGCCGACCAACCCAAATCCAAATCCATTGCCTTTGGCTCTGTGTTTTTCAGCATAGTTTTGAAGGTAAGTCCAGAGCTTGTCGGAAAGTGTGTATCGCTCTGAAACCTTGCCCTTGTTGCCAGTCGTATAGGGATCCTCTGTCTTCTCCGAGCCATCCTGCGGATGCAGTATTGTTCTCAATTTTGGGCCGTTGAATGCGGGCGGAATTCTGATGGATTCAAAGTTGAAGCGATTCTTATCCCGGAACCCCACGATAAATATTCTCTCCCTGTGCTGCGGGACAAAAGATTTGGCATTGATTATTTTGGCCTGAACGTTGTAGCCGAGTTCTTCGGTGAGCGTTTTATAAATGACATTGAATGTGTTGCCGCCGTCATGACTTTTCAGGTTTTTGACATTTTCCAGCAGAAAAGCTTTGGGTCTGTGGTGGGCAACGATCCTGACAATATCGAAAAACAGTGTGCCTTGCGTGTTGCAGTGAAAACCGTGGGGCATTTGGAGCGCATTCTTTTTTGACACGCCCGCGATCGAAAAGGGCTGACACGGAAAGCCCGCAACAAGCACGTCGTGCTCGGGGATTTCCTCGGCTGCAATCTGCGTGATGTCGCCGTGCGGCTTGTCGCCGAACTGCTCCTCGTAGACCTGCTGGCAGGACTTGTTCCACTCCGAGGTAAAAACGCATTTCCCGCCAGCACGATCAAAGGCGATGCGCATGCCGCCGATGCCCGCAAAAAGATCAATAAAAGTAAACGAACCCTTATTTCTCGCTCTCATCTTTCTCTCCATTTAAGACGGTGTCTTAAAGTGTCTGATTCAAAACAGTGATGGTTGGCAATCGTCGATCAATTTCGAGAAAAAGACGAGATATTTTTTCTGATCTTGCTCTCTTGGATTGATCAGATTTTCCCGGCCGGGAGTATATCACCCGGCAGGAAAACCGCCTGGCGGAGAGAGAGGGATTCGAACCCTCGATACGGTTGCCCGTATACTCGCTTTCCAGGCGAGCCCGTTCGACCACTCCGGCACCTCTCCAAGCGGCGGTCATTATATGAATGCAATGCAGGCGGTTGTGATTTCACACTACGGGGATGCAGATGTGCTGCAGCTTCGCAGGGACGTTCCCATCCCCGATCCGGCGCCGCACGAGGTGCGCGTGCGCACTGCCTTCACCGCCCTCAACCGCGCCGATGTCATGCAGCGCCAAGGTTTTTATCCGCCGCCGGGGAAGGCCCCCGAATACGAAATCCCCGGTCTTGAATTCGCCGGCGCCATCGATGCCCTGGGCGCCGATGTCACCTCAGACTGGAAGGTCGGCGACCGGGTCTGCGGTCTGCTGTCGGCGGGGGGCTATGCCGAGTTCGTGACCACGCCGGCGGATTTGCTGATCCGCACGCCCGAGGGGCTCACAGACGCCGCCGCCGCCGCCATCCCCGAGGTGTTCATGACGGCCTGGGATGCCCTGCACAACCGCGCCCGCATTCAGCCGGGCGAGACGGCGCTCATCCACGCCGGCGGCAGCGGGGTCGGCACGGCGGCGATTCAGCTGGCCAAAAAAATAGGCGCAACAACCATCGCAACTTTCGGCAGCCCTGAAAAGCTGGACGCCGCCCTTGCACTCGGTCTCGACCACGGCATCCTCTATAAAGAGCAAGCCTTCGAGGAGCGCACACTGGAGCTGACGCAAAAGCGGGGCGCCGATGTGATTCTGGACTTCATCGGGGCGGCCTATCTGTCGGCCAACATCAAGGCTGCGGCGAGTCTGGGGCGCATCGTCGTCATCGGGCTGATGGGCGGGGCCAGTGCCGAGCTGTCGCTGGGGCTGCTGCTGGCCAAGCGGCTGCAGATCACCGGGACGGTGCTGCGCGCCCGCTCGCACGAGGAAAAGCGCCGGCTGACCAAACAGGTCGCCGAGGATGTCTTCCCGGGGCTCGCTGCGGGCGAGCTGCGGCCGGTGATCGATCGCACTTTTGCCCTGGCTGATGCGGCCGAGGCGCATCGCCACATGGAATCCAACGCCAACTTCGGCAAAATCTTGCTGCGCATCTAGCCCGTCCGCACACCGCCCCACAAACCCAAACCCCAAACCCCAACCCCAAAACCCCCAACCACAAAAAGGAGACAAGCCGTGCCAAAACCCTGGGAACAACTGGACTCTGAATGGCTGTTCGAGGGCGGATTTTTCCGCATCGAGCAAGCCCGCCTGCGCTCGCCGCGCAACGGGTTTGAGCATCCATTCATGCGCTTTCACTTCGGCGACTGGTGTCAGGTGATTGCCCTGACGCCGCAGGAGGAGATCGTGCTGATCCGCCAGTGGCGCCCGGCGAGCGACGCGCTCGAGGTCGAAATCCCGGGCGGGCTGATCGACCCGGGCGAGGATCCGGCCGAGGCGGCACGGCGCGAGCTGGCCGAGGAGACCGGCTACACCGGCGGCGAGATCATCCGCATCGGAACGACGCGCCCCAACCCGGCGCTGCTGACCAACCGCATGCACGCCTTCCTGATGCGCGACGTGGAGCGCACCGGGGCGCAGCAGCTGGACGCGGCCGAGGACATCGAGGTCTTCACCGCCCCGTACGCCGACATTCCCCGCATGCTGCGCGCCGGGGAGATTCAGCACGCCCTGGTCATCAGCGCCTTCGCCCTCTACCAGGGGCACATCGAGGGCTGAGTTCCGCCAGACCCGTCCGCAGCGGGCGGGTATGATTTGCGCGATTGGCGCACTGCCCCGCCCAGGGAGGAGACACCATGCCAGACCCCGTTACGCTATTTGCCCAAGCCCACGGCGACAAGCTCGCCGTTGTCGATGATCGCCCCGACGGGCGCATTGACGCCTGGGATTTCAACACCCTTGAGGCCAACTCCAACCGTCTGGCGCACGTGCTCCTGGGTCTGGGGGTCGATGCCGACAGCAAGATCGTCTGGTGCGGGCAGAACTCTTGCTGGCTGGTGGCGATGACGGTGGCGATCCGCAAGCTGGGGGCGGTCAGCGTGCCGCTGAATTATCGATTGACGCCAGAGGAGGCCACTTATGTGGTCGACAACTCCGATGCGGAAATCGTGTTCACCGATGCCCAGTACGCCGGGCTGTTCGAGCAGATCCGCCCCGACACGCCCCAGGTCGAGCATGTGCTGGTGTTTGACGGTGCGGCGCCCGAGGGAATGACCGATGCGCACGCACTGCTGGACGCCGCCTCGGATCAGCCGCCGGGGGTTGAGCCCGAGGCCGGCCGGGCGGCTTCGATGATTTACACCTCGGGCACCACCGGCAAGCCCAAGGGCGCCTATCGCACCAGTTCGGGTCGGCCCGAGCAGCAGGGCAAGCTGCTGGAGTTCATCGGCTACACCCCGGACGATGTCTACATCACCACCGGGCCGCTCTACCACTCGGGCCCGCTCGGGTTCATGGGCTTTTCGCTGGCGATGGGGCAGACCATCGTGCTGCAGAACAAGTACGACGCCGAGGACTGGCTGAGGCTGGTCGAGAAGTACAGGGTCACCTCGACCTTTGCCGCCCCGACCCCCATCCGCCGCGTCTGCCAGCTGGACAGTGCCGTCATCAGCAAGTACGAACGCGCCAGCATGCGGCTCATGGTGGCCAATGCCGCCCCGTGGTCATTCGCCCTCAAAAAGATGTATCTCGAGCACTTTCCCGCCGAGTCGCTCTACGAGGTCTACGGCTCGACCGAGCTGGGAATCAACACGGTTCTCGAGCCCGAGCACCAGCTGACCAAGCCGGGCTCCTGCGGCAAGCCGGCCCCGGGGGTGGAGCTGTTTCTCTTTGATGACGAAGGCAACCTGATCACCGAGCCGCACCAGCCCGGCGAGCTGTTCATCCGCAGCGGGACGATCTTCCAGACCTACTACAAGGCCGAGGAGAAATTCGAGGCCGACCGGCGCGACGACAAGCAGACCGTCGGCGACATCGCCTACTTTGACGAGGAGGGGTTCTACTACATCTGCGACCGCAAGAAGGACATGATCATCTCGGGCGGCGTCAACATCTACCCGGCCGAGATCGAGGCGGCGCTGGAGTCGCATGACGACATCATGGATGTCGCGGTGTTCGGCATCCCCGATGAGGAGTGGGGCGAGGTGGTGCACGCCACGCTGGTCAAGCGACCGGGCAGCGATGTCGACGCCGAGGCAGTGCAGGCTTACGGGCGCGAGCATCTGGCGGGCTACAAGGTGCCGCGCTCGGTCGAGTTCATCGACGAGATCCCGCGCACCGGCTCGGGCAAGACCCTCAAGCGCCAACTGCGCGAACCCTATTGGAAGGACTACAACACCCAGGTCTGACACCCGGGGCGAGGCGCGAAAAGGACGACGGTCAATGCAGCTCAATGCGGTTGAAATAGAGGGGGTCGAGCAGCGCTCTGAGGAGTGGTATCGGCTCAGGCGCGGCCGGCTGTCGGGCTCGACCATCGGTGCGCTGCTGGGGACCTCCAGCTACAAGAACCGCGACAGCCTGATGAGCGAGATGCTCGACGAGCTGACCGGCAACATTCCCGAACGGGACGAGAATGACGACATGCGCCGCGGCATCGAGTGGGAGGACGCCATCCGCGATGCCGGCGTCGCCGAGACATTCGGCCGCGGCAGCGTCGCCCTGATCAGCCACACCGAGGCGTTCTGGCTCGACGAGGCTGCGGGCATCTGCTACAGCCCGGACGGCCTGCTCGACATGCACGGCCATCTCTATCTGATCGAGGTCAAGGCGCCGCGCAAGCTGTCGACTTTTGGGAGCATTCCGCCCTGGCACTACCCGCAGGTCGCCCTCGGCATGGAAATCCTGCGGTGCCCGGCCTGCCTGTACATCGAGGGCTTGGTTCGGGACAACGCCCTCAGCGGTCTGCGCTGCGTCCAGGTGGATTACGACCCCGGCTGGTGGCCCCAGGTCGAGCCCCTGGTGCAGGACTTTCAGAACGATCTCAGCCAGGCACTTCAGCTGCGTCAATCGTGAGTCGCGTTTTGACGCACAATAGCCGCCGCTGAGATGCCGCCTGCGAGACAGAGGGAGGATCGAAATGCTCTTTGACAACCCCGTATTGCTCTGGTTTATTCTGGGGGCGGCGCTGCTGGTGGCCGAGCTGCTGCTGCCCGGCTTCATCCTGATATTTTTTGGAGTCGCCGCCTGGCTGGTGGCATTGATGATCTGGATCATCGGCGACGTGCCGGTGTCGTTTCAGCTGATCACCTTCGGCGTCGCCTCGGTGCTCCTGATCCTGACGCTGCGCCAGCACTTTCGCCGGACTTTCCAGGGCGATGTCACCGAGGGGCACGACGCCGACGAGCGCATCGGCGCCCGCGCTGTGGTCGAGGTCGCCATTCCCGCCGGCGGCGAGGGGCGCATCAAGGGCCGGGGCAGCACCTGGCCGGCAATCTCCGAGTCACCCATTGAAGTCGGCGTCCATGTGGTCGTCACCGGCATTGATGAATCCAATTCAACCGTTGTCAAAGTGGAGCGCAGTTAATGATGGAAAACTATCTCATTCCCCTGGTTTTAGTGGCCCTGCTGGTCTACACGCTCTACCGCACAGCGGTTGTCGTGCCGCAGCGGTCCGAGTACATCGTCGAGCGGCTCGGCAAGTACAACAGCACGCTGTCGGCCGGGCTGCACTTTTTGGTCCCCTTCATCGACGTGGTCGCCTACAGGCGCAGCCTCAAGGAGGAGGTGCTCGACATCGGCTCGCAGGACTGCATCACCTCGGACAACGTGCTCGTCTCGGTTGACGGCGTGCTCTACATTCAGGTGTTCGACGCCAGGCTGACGGCCTACGGCATTGAAAACTACAAGTTTGCGGCGAGCCAGCTGGCGCAGACCTCGCTGCGCTCGGCCATCGGCCGGCTGGAGCTCGACAAGACATTCGAGGAGCGGGAGGCGCTCAACAGCCGGGTGGTCGAGGCGGTCGACGAGGCCTCGCAGAACTGGGGCGTCAAGGTGCTGCGCTATGAGATCCGCGACATTCGCCCGCCGATCAGCGTGATGGAGGCGATGGAAAAGCAGATGCGCGCCGAGCGGGAAAAGCGCGCCGAGATTGCGATATCCGAGGGCGACCGGCAGTCGCGCATCAACCGCGCCGAGGGTCTGATGACCGAATCGATTCGCATCTCCGAGGGTGAGAAGCAGAAGCTGATCAACGAGGCCGAGGGCAATGCCAGGGAGATTGAGCTGATCGCATCGGCCACGGCCAAGGGGCTGCGCGACATCGCCCATGTGCTCAACGAGCAGGGCGGGGAGACGGCGGCCAGGCTGCGCGTCGCCGAGCACTACATCCAGCAGTTCGGGCACCTGGCCAAGGAGGGCAACAGCCTGATCCTGCCGGCCGACCTGGGCAATGTCGCCGGCGTCGTCGCCACGGCCATGTCGGCCCTCGACCAGCAGAAGAAGACCGACAAGGCTGGATAGGTCGGGCTGAGGCTGGCGGCAGGCGAGGGAGTTCTATAGGGGGCTATTGATGAAGGCTGAGATTCAAAGTGTGGAAAAAACGCTGGCTTTTTTGGGGGGTGCGCAGTACTACATTCCCTCTTATCAGCGTCCATATATCTGGGATAAAGATCAGGCGGAGGAGCTTCTGCAAGACGTGCATAACAGTTGCGCTGAGAAACAAGGAGAGTACTTTATTGGCGGTTTAATCTGTATCCGGGACGGCAACCGTTTTGAAGTGGTTGATGGACAGCAGCGCCTCATTACGCTTACTTTGATTTTAAGAGAATTGGTTCGGGTCATTGAAAATAATGAAGAATTAAAGAAAAATAATGAAGGACTAAAAGCTAAGCTGAGAAGTATGTATTTGAATGAGGATCATATTTCTGCTAATAGATTGACGAGGCCAGTTATTGAGGTAAGAGACAAAGAGCGGGGGTTTTACACTGATCAAGTTTTGAGGGAAGAAATAAAACAAAAACCAGAAAAAGATACGGATACTGAAAAAGTTTTTCGAAATAATTCAGAGGCCATTCAGAAGTTTCTTAAGGAAGATTTAACTCTGCCTCTGAATAGATTGGTGGAGTATCTCTTGAGACAAGTGTATGTTGTATTTGTTGAGGTCGATGACAGGGAGTCATCTTTTCGAATGTTTCATGTTCTCAACAATCGGGGACAGTCTTTAAGCGATGCTGATTTGATTAAAAGTGTGCTGTTGGAGAAAGTTGCCTCCAACGAAGATAAGTCTCTAAAAGTAGAAAACAATTGGAAAACTATAGAGGAGAATATTGGAATTGAAAATATTAATTCCTTTTTGAGATTGAATTTATTTTCCGAAATGAAAGACCGAGATCGAGCCAATAAGCCAAAGCTTTATCCCTATTACACGGATCAGTTGAAGCAGAATGATTCAGGTAATATTGCAGTTTCCCTATCGGCATCTCTTGCCAAATCAGCCGAGCTGCACGCCGAAATTTTGAATGATGATCCTCCTGTTATTAAAACCATAGAGTTGTTGAGCGAAATTGGAGGAAGAGATGAGTGGCTCCCAGCATTTATGGCTTTTCGGATTAAGTTTGCAGATTGGGATTTATTTGCAAAGTTTGTTGATTTGTTTGAACGTACTTATGTCCAGGCAAGCTTGAGAGATGAACATAAAAACAAGCGGGAAGCGGCTCGTTACCATGCTGTAGAGGCTATTAACTCGAAGGATGCAACCTTTGAGAAGGTCATGAACTCTATTAGGAATCTATCTGCTGAAGGTAATCAGAAATGGAAGTTTGAAGATGTTCTGGATAAACAGGACTTTTATGATGGTTCTCGTCCTCGGGTCAATAAATTCATCAAGTCCATTTTGCAAAGGCTTGACGAAACCTACGAGGATGAAAGTGTGGAGAGAAAATACAAGGGAAATATCACGATTGAGCACATCCTTCCCCAAAATATTAAGGGAAAAGACTATTGGACTGAGAGGTTCAGCGAGGAGCAGCATGAGCAGTATCGCAATATGCTGGGCAATTTGACCCTGCTCAGTCGGAGGAAAAACGGGGTTGCCTAAAACAGCCCTTTCGACAAAAAAATAGAAGCCTACGAATATTCCAATAAGAAGAGCGCCTTCAATATGACCAAGGAGCTCTGCGACCTGCCTGACTGGAATCTAGATCGCCTTCAGGTGCGCCACAAAAAACTGAAGGCCAAGGCCATCGAGCTGTGGGGCATTCCCTCTTCCTAACGCCCTGAAGTTGTCCCCGAGATGAGTCGTGATCAGATGGATCGCCGGAAGCCGCTGTGCTGGCTGCTCTCGCTCGCCGCCATCACCGCACCCGTGTGAACGCTGATCAACGCTGAAATGTCTCCGGCAGTCCCTGCAGTGGTGCGGCATCGGCGACCGGTCATTTGTGCTGATCCGTGACGGATCCGCATTCCCGCAGCACGGGCAGTGCATCCCATCGACCAGAACTGCTCGACCAGATAGTCTCGTCCCTCGCAGCATACTCGTCGGGAAACCCATTCAGAAAATCCACAAGCCCCATATCCCTGATATGCGCGCAATCGCACTGCTTGCGGCGGTCTGCCGCTGAGGATTGAAAACCTGATCGCACCGGCGGGCGGCTCAGAGATCAGTTACAGCATCCGGCACACCGCGTATGGCAGCGAGAGAGCCGACCGCTTCGGCCTGGAGTTCGGATACGGCTACGGGCTGACCGAGGACATCGAGATCGGCCTGAGCCTGTCCGGGAGCTACACGGACGACCGCGATGCCAGCCCTTATAGGGATTGGCTCAGCATCGGCCGGCTGAGGGACGAAAAGGACACCACCGCGCGGATCGGAGAGCTGAGGGCGGAGATCAGCCGCAACCTGTCGCCGGAAAACAAAACGCCCGGAGTGTTCGGCTGGATCGGCATCGATCTGCTGGAAAACAGGGCGGCGGAGGGGTTGGACATCGAGCCGATGAGCGGGGCGTTCAATGCTGGGCTTTCGGTTTATCGGACTTACGACCCGATCGTGCTCAGGGTCGGTTTAGGTTATGGCCACAGGCCGGAGGAACCCAGAGCCTACGGTGTTTGGGATGAGGGGGACTCGTTCTCAATCAGCCCTGCGGTTTCTTTTGCGGTGAACAATATCGTAAGCGTCAGCGCCACGGCGAGCGTTCGGGTGAAATTCAGCGACACGCTGGACGGGCAGGACAATTACAGCCACCGCCAGACGACTGTGACCGCCGGCCTCGGTGTGGGGCTGTCACTGTGGGACAGGACTACGATCTACCTCAGCGGATCGGCATTCGCCGGCGCGGGCGGCGGGGCATCGTTCGGGGCGTTCGCCCGGCACAGGCTGCGGCGCGATCTGCTGCCGGACGATGCGGAGGGCTCGGAGCCGGAGAGGGGTGCCTGGGGCGAATGGTGGGGCAGGCATCGGGTGAAGGTCTGGGGCATCGCGACCGGCCTGATTGCCGGTGCGAGGGTCAGGGATGCTGGGCGGTGAGGGGGTGCCCGAGCATCAGTCAGCGATCTGCTTCGCAAGCAGCCGCGCCATCTTTTCAAACTTTCGATAACGCCAATAAAAAGTTTGGCTAATGGCAATGCCTACAAAAAATTGAAACGTAACAAAAGCAACAAGAAAGTAAGACTCAAATAGCCCGACCAAAACACTGACACTCCAACACACAAGCCCGACTATCAGTAAAGTTGCTATACGAGCGTAAATCTCGCGCTTCTCCTTAAATAGTGTAACAAGCTCTGCGATGCTAGGCTTTTTCTCTTGCTCTTTTTTGAGAGGATCGGTAGGCCAGAGGCGAATTATCCACATGCCAGCCAAGGAAATCAGCATAAAAATATTGCATAGTATTAGGATAATTTCCTCACTGTAATGGATGTCTAAAAAGTAAGGCACAACAAGCAGAGCGATTACCAAAACTGTGTGACCGATACAGCTTGCCGTTTCACTCCCAAAAATCGGATGATGTAACCGCTTGCTCAGATCTTTTGTCTGCCGCTTGATTTCCTGTTGCGTTACTTGATTCAGTATTTTCATCGTCTCCCCTCCTAAATCGCCGAAACGACCGCTGCAATTTTAACCCAAAAAAATCGCGCCGCCGGGGGCAGTCTGGGGCGGGGCATCGTTCGGCGCGTTTGTCAGGCACAGGCTGCGTCGCGACCTGCTGCCGGACGATGCGGAAGGCTCGGAGCCGGAGGGGGGCGCCTGGGGCGAATGGTGGGGCAGGCATCGGGTGAAGGTCTGGGGCATCGCGTCCGGCCTGATCGCCGGCGCGAGGGTCAGGGATGCTAGGCGGTGAGGGTCTCCGGCGTCAGATGATAGTGCGCTACTGCTCTTGCAGTATCTGACGCGCCATACTTTCAGACCTTTTATAGTGCCAATATAAAAAGAATGAAACTGCAAGACAGCTAAATCCCACGCCAGCCAACATAAGACCTAAACCGTAAGGGGGGGCAATCAGTCCGATCAGATACGCCGCTCCGAAAATCAGAAAACCGATCATTAAAAATATTATTGAATTGCCAACTTTTTTACGCTCTTTTTCAAACATTTCAAGCAGCTCGCCGGCGCTGAGATTTTTCTCCATTTCCCTGATGGACGCGCCATTAAGCCAGTGATTTATCCAAATCATAATCAAGTAAATCAGACCAATTATTTGAAGTGCCGTCACAAAAACAAAATATGTCCCCCGATGTGAATCACCGTGATCAGAGCTATAAAAATCAGAAGTGTAAAACCAACTCACAGAACCGATTAAGACTAGTGTTGCAATCACGTCCCTCAATATGGCATTGCCGGTAAGCGGATGCAGCCGTCTACGCAGCTTCTCCAACTGCCGCTCACGCTCCTGCCAATTCTGATCCTGTTCCTTCATCGTCTCTCCCTAGCAATTGCTGAAACGAACGCCGCAATAATTTTAGCCCCGAAAAACGGCATTACCACCGGCGGACGGTGACATCACAACCCCCCTTCCTACTTGGACATTGCGCCCTCCCAAAAAATCTCCGAAGCTGATGCCGTGAGGATTTATCTGTCTATATAGCTCCCCTAATTGACCTGCCGGTCCATGTCCTTCCAGTAGGGCTCGCGCAGCTTGAATTTCTGCAGTTTGCCGGTGGCGGTGCGCGCCAGCTCGCTGCGGAATTCGATCGAGGTCGGGCACTTGTAGTGCGCCAGCCGCTCGCGGCAGTAGTCGATCAACTCGCGTTCGCTGACTTCCCCGGCGCTGACGACAAGTGCCTTGACGGTCTCGCCCCACTTTTCGTCGGGGACGCCGATGACGGCAACCTCGCTGATCGCCGGATGCGTGAACAGCACGTCCTCGACTTCAATCGATGAGACATTCTCCCCGCCGGAGATGATGACGTCCTTCTTGCGGTCCTGGATGTGGACGTAGCCCTCATCGTCGACCACGCCGCCGTCGCCGGTGTGGAACCAGCCGTCGCGGATGGCCTCGGCGGTGGCCTCGGGCTGCTCCCAGTAACCCTGCATGATCACATTGCTGCGGGCGCAGATCTCGCCGCTCTCGTCGCTGCGAAGGCGCGCACCGATGACGGGGGCGCCGGCGCGGTTGAGTTTCTGGGCGCGCTCGCTGGGGGAGAGGTCGTCCCACTCGCCGCGCGGGCGGTTGATGGTCAGCAGCGGCGAGGTCTCGGTCAGGCCGTAGATCTGGCAGACCTCCCAGCCGAGCACGGTTTCCATGCGCTCCAGCGTCCGGGTCGGCGGAGCCGCACCGGCGACCACCATGCGCACCCGCCCGCTGCCGGGGATCGGTCCGTCCCAGCTTTCGGCGGCGTCGAGGATGATGTTGGCGACCGCAGGGGCGCCGCACAGCACGGTCACGCCGTGGCGCTCGATGCGCCTGAGAATTTCAGGCCCGTCGACCTGGCGCAGCACAATCTGACCGGCGCCCATGCCCGCCAGAGCGAAGGGCATTCCCCAGCCGTTGCAGTGGAACATCGGCAGGGTGTGCAGGTAGATGTCCCGATCATTGATGCCCAGATGCCAGCCGAATGTCGATGCGTTGCTCCAGATATTGCGGTGCGTGATCTGCACGCCCTTGGGCATGGCGGTGGTGCCCGAGGTGTAGTTGATGGTGGCGGTGGCATCCTCGTCGGGCTGCCATGGGCGGGGCTCGGAGTCAAAGCGATGCAGCCGGTCAGATTCCTCGCCGAGCACCAAGCGATGCTTGACCTTGAGACCTGAGACAACCTCGGCGAGTTCGGGGTCGACCAGCAGCATTTCGGCGCCGCAGTGATTGACGATGTATTCAATCTCTCCGGGTTTGAGGCGGAAATTGATCGGCACAAAGATGCGTCCGAAGGCGGGGACGCTGTAGAGCAGCTCGAGCAGCCTCGCCGAGTTGTGTGAGACCACGGCAATGCGCGCACCCTGGGCAATGTCCAGGGCGTCCAGCCCGGCCGACAGTGCGCGCACCCTCTGCCCCAGCTGGGCGTAGGTCAATTGACTCAGCGGGGTGGCGGGCTGGGCGGGTTCGTCAACGACGGCGATGCGATCGGGGTAGACCGTCTCGGCGCGCTCCAAAAAATCCAGTGAACACAGGGGCACTTTCATAAAAAACTCGCTTTGGCTGCGGCGGGCAATTATGCCCACAAGCCGGTTGCCGGCGGCTTGGGAGGGCATTCGCAGGCAGCGCGGCAGAGCGCAGGGTTTGGACGGCTCCAGGCGTGGTGCATCGGATGCAAAAACCGAGCTAAAACCGCTCCAAAAACCGGTTTTTCGCCATCGGGTCCATCTGGGGGGTGCGGTAAAATGCCCAAACCGCCTGTCCCGGGCCTCGTATGGCTCATATCAATGTGGATGCGGATGCAGGCGGGGTGCTGGCGCGTCTGCACGGGCGCGAGTTTCGCGATTTTCCTGAAGATCTTTATATTCCCGCCTTCGCGCTGGAGGTTTTTCTGGCCTCGTTTGAGGGGCCGCTGGATTTTCTGCTCTATTTGCTGCGGCGCAACAACATCGAAATCTCCGAGGTGGATGTGCTGGCGGTCGCCAATCAGTACATCGCCTACATCGAGCAGCTGGATCGATCGCAGTTTGAGCTGGCGGGCGACTATCTGGTGATGGCGGCGCTGCTGGCCGAGATGAAGTCGCGCACGCTCCTGCCCCGGCCCCAATCCGAGGAGCAGGAGGAGGACGACCCCCGCGCCGAGCTGATTCGCCGTCTGCAGGAATACGACATCTACCGGCGCGCGGCATTTGACCTGGACCGGCTCGACCGGCTCGAGCGCGATGTCT
Organism: Gammaproteobacteria bacterium AqS3; assembly: GCA_001750645.1. Taxonomy (GTDB): domain Bacteria; phylum Pseudomonadota; class Gammaproteobacteria; order MEIF01; family AqS3; genus AqS3. The sequence continues at coordinate 7,548 of MEIF01000228.1, read as the reverse complement.
TTCTGTGCGCCCCGGCCGCTCCGGAAAAGGCCCCGCCGCCGCTGCCGGAGGCCAATTTTTCGGATTTGCTCGAGGCGCTGTCCGGGGCTTTGGCGCGGGTCCAGCACAGCGGTCGCCTGCGCATCCGGACGGAGACGCTGTCGGTGCGCGAGCGCATGACGGCGCTCATCGGTCGTCTGCAGGGAGCCGGGCGTCATCTCTCGCTGGAGGAATTGCTGGTGCCGCACGAGGGCCGCATCGGCGTGGTGGTCACTTTTGTCGCGCTGCTCGAGCTGGCGCGCAGTCATTTGATCGAGCTGATGCAGAACAGCGAAATGGCGCCGATCTACGTGCGCGTCAAAAAGGCATGAGCGCCGCGTCGGAGCTGAAATCCACAGTCGAGGCGCTGCTGTTTGCCTCCTCGGGCGGACTGAGCATGAAGCGGCTGATGAATCTGCTGGATCCGGCCCCGTCCGAGGAGGACCTGCGCAGCGCCGTGGCGGATCTGCGGGCCGACTACGCCGGTCGTGCGGTCGAGCTGGTGGAGGTCGCCTCCGGGCTGCAGTTTCGCGTCGCCCCCGGGCACTCGGAAGCGGTGCAGAAACTGTGGGTCGAAAAGCCGAGAAAATACAGCCGCACGCTGCTTGAGACGCTGGCGATCATCGCCTATCGCCAGCCGGTGACGCGCGGCGATATCGAATACATGCGCGGCGTTTCGATCAACGCCAAAGTCGTCAACACACTGCTTGATCGCGGCTGGATTCGGATCAAGGGTCACGCCGAGACGCTCGGCCGACCGGCGCTGTATGTCACCACCACCGAGTTTCTCGATTACTTCGGCTTGGGCAGCCTTGAGGATCTGCCGCAGCTGCAGGAGGTGCGCAGCCTGGAAAACATGCAGGGCGACGAGGAGCAGAGCAAGCGCTTTGCCGAGCGGCTGCAGGCGGCCCTGGAGCAGGCGCGCGAGGAGGCCGCCGCAGCAGAGGCCGAGGTTGACGTTGAGGCTGAGGCTGATGTTGAGGCTGATTCTGAGGCTGAGGTTGGGGCAGAAAATGAAGCCGGAGATCAGGGCCCCGATGCAGTCGAGCCGGCGGTTTCCGACATTCCGGTTGAGCGGGAGGCTAATGAGCAGCCGGCGCCGGCGTAGGGCTGCCGGCAGATCCGCACCCTCCGAACGCATTCAGAAAGTTTTGGCGGGTTGGGGCATCGGCTCCAGGCGGCAGATCGAGGAGTGGATTCGCACGGGGCGTCTGTGCGTTGACGGCAAGCCGATCCCGCTCGGACACCTCTACCGACCCGGCAGCCGGCTGCAGCTGGACGGCAAACCGATTGAGCCGCCGGCGTCCAAGGCGGGGGCATCGGAGATTCCGCAGGAGGTGCTGATCTATCACAAGCCCGAGGGGATCCTCTGCACGCGCAGCGACCCGCAGCGGCGCCCGACCGTCTTTGACAAGCTGCCCAAGCCGGCGGCTGGACGCTGGGTTCAGGTCGGCCGGCTCGATCTGAACAGCTCGGGTCTGATGCTGTTCACCACCGACGGGGTGCTGGCCAATCGCCTGATGCACCCGTCCTCAAACATTGACCGAGAGTATCTGGTGCGGATTTTCGGGCGTGTCGATGAGGCGGTTTTGGAGCGACTGCGTCAAGGCGTGATGCTGGACGACGGCAAGCGCGCCCGCTTCACCGATATTCAGCCGACCGGGGAAAAAACCACGGGCGAGAACCGCTGGTTTTCCGTCGTGGTGATGGAGGGGCGCAACCGCGAGGTGCGCAAGCTCTGGGAGTCGCAGGGGCTCAGGGTGACCCGGCTCAAGCGGGTGCGCTTCGGCCCGGTTCATCTGCCCTTTGACCTGCACGAGGGTCGTCACAGGCTGCTTTCCTCGACCGAGATGGAAGTGCTGTTCGAGGACTTGGACCGGCACGCATCCGCCTGAACAACCGGGCAGTCCGGGCGGCAGTCTGCCCGGCGGTCAATGATCCATATAGGGACACACTTGTGATTCACTGTGTAATTTGCCCGGCCCCTGGGAGTGAATCTCTCTAATCTCCATAAAAAACAACAAGTTATATGGATAAGGTTGTGTCCGTGCACTCGCAAGGCGGCTCTTTCCTGATGGCGGCTTTTTTAGGAATGGTGAACGGTGCTCGAAACTTTTCTGCAGGGATTTATATACATAGGGACACACTTGTGACTCACTGTGATTTGCCCGGGCTCAATGTGAAAACACAAGCGGTTGTCGTCAGAGTTGGCACGGGTTTATGGAGGCGATTTTTACTCGGATCAACATGCCTATCGATGCCTGCGTTTTTGGGCGTAAATCTCTCTAATCTTCATAAAAAACAACAGGTTATATGGATAAGCCAGTTCCCGGATGTCGGCAAAGCGTCCCTGAAATAAGGCTGTGAACCGGACCTGCTACAGACCCTTTCACAATCGTCGAATCGCCCGGGATACAGGGCTTGATCAGAACCTGAGACCATTGCAAGGACTGCCGGAGGCATTTCGGCGTTCGCAAGGTAGCTCATCGCCGGGGCCGGCTCGGCAGCTGCAGGCTTGGGCTAGGGTCGTGGCCGGAATGATTGGCAGGCAGCTGGCCTGTCGACAGCTGGCCTACTGAATCAGCCCGCCCCGCTCGGGGCACATCCCACCGCCGGCTCTCGGATGCTCCCGGTCCGTTCGCTCGGCATTTTGATTTTCGGTCGCCTCAGCCATTTCAGATCGGATGATGGTGCGATATCTGATCCTGCCCGTCGGTCCGGTGCTGATCCGGGCTGAATACGCATTTGGCTCTTGAGGGCGGATCGGCCTGCGTCCCTGTGAATCATCAACTCTGATTAGCTGGATATACAGTTGCCTTTATTTTCAATAATTTTTGACCGAAAATACCCGAAAATATTGAATGTTTTTCGGCGTCTGTTAAACTGCGCACGGCATCCAGCAACGTCGCTCTGATTGCGGCGTATTTTCTTGTGGACGATTTTGTCAATAGCTGGATGAGCCCCGTCGCCGATGCCCTGAGCGGCATCGTTTTTTATGCCCCTGAGATATTCGGCGTCCGCCTCCCGCTGATCGTGCTGTGGCTGGTGCTCGCCGGCCTGTTCTTCACCGCCTACACGGGTTTTCTCAATGTGCGCGGCATGCGCCGGGGGATCAATCTGCTGCTGGGTCGGGATTCCGACCCCCAGGCGCACGGCGAGGTCAATGCCTTGCGCGCACTGAGCACCGCAGTGGCCGGAACCGTCGGCATCGGCAACATCGGCGGCGTCGCCATTGCGGTCAGCCTGGGCGGGCCGGGGGTGGTGTTCTGGCTGATTGTGGCCGGTTTTCTGGGCATGTCGACCAAGATGATCGAGGCGGTGATGGGGGTGGCCTATCGTCAGGAGCACGAGGACGGCAGCGTCTCGGGCGGGCCGATGCACTATCTCAGCAGCGGTCTGGCCGACCTCGGCCTGCCGAAATTGGGTCGGGTGCTGGCGCTGTTCTACGCCGGGGTCATCGTCTTTGCCTGTCTGGGGATCGGCAACATGTTCCAGAGCAACCAGGCCTTCGAGCAGTTCACCGTGCTCACGGGCGGTGCCGCCTCGGAATTCGGCTGGCTGTTCGGCCTGGTGCTGGCGGGTCTGACCGGTGCCGTCATTGTGGGGGGACTGCGCAGCATTGCCGAGGTGACGGTTCGGCTGGTGCCGTTCATGGCGGTGCTCTACTGCATCGGTGCCGTTGCCGTGGTGCTGATCAACGCCGACAAACTGCCCGGCGTATTCGCTGACATTGTCGCCGGGGCGTTTACCGCACAGGGCGCGGCGGGCGGGGCTTTGGGGGCGCTCATCATCGGCTTTCAGCGCGCGGCGTTTTCCAATGAGGCGGGACTCGGCTCGGCGGCGATTGCCCACGCCTCGGTGCGCACCCGCCACCCCGCCACCGAGGGACTGGTCGCCCTGCTCGAGCCCTTTATCGACACCGTCATCATCAGCACGCTGACCGCACTGGTGATCCTGACCACGGTCTACGACCCCAATGTCTCGGGCATAGCCGGCATTGAGCTGACCAGTCGCGGCTTTGCCACGATGGCCGACTGGACGGTGTATCTGGTCGCCCTGGCCGCCGTGCTGTTCGCGTTCTCGACCATGGTGGCGTGGAGCTACTACGGTCTCAAGGGCTGGACTTATCTGGTCGGGCGGGGCAGGGGACGCGAGCGCGCCTTCCAAGCCGTGTTTCTGGCATTCGTCGTCATCGGCTGCACGCTCAACCTTGAGGCGGTGCTGAACATTTCAGATGCGCTGATCTTTTTGGTCGCAGTGCCCAACATCATCGGTCTCTATCTCCTGGCCCCGCGCGCCAAAGCGCTGCTGAACGAATTTCTGGAAAAGAAATAATCCCGGCTGGGAGACTGACTTGCTACTGCGCGATGAAGCGCGCCGGAATATCGGGGTGGTCGGTGTCGAGCAGGGGAATGGTGTCGGCATCGAGCCCGCGATAGGCGTCGGCCCACTGCCCGACCCACTCCGGATCGGCGACCCGCTCGGGATGGTGGCCGGGCATGAGCGAGCCCAGCAGAAATTTGCCGACATTGACCAGGAAGTCAGCCTCCATTTTGGCGAGCCGCAGACGGCTCTTGAGACGGCTCCAGAGCCCGTCCTTCTTCAGCATCAGCTTGTAGCCCTTGTGTGTGTATCTGACGACGTGCCAGCTGCCGCACCAAATACCCCAAATGCGCGCGAGGTAATCGCCGTAGAGCGCCTGATACAAATCGAAGGCAACAGTCTTGTGCTCGGCCTCTTCGACCATGTGCCACAGCACGAATGAGACCACCGACGGGTTGGCTCCGGCAAATAGCCGGCGGCGATTTGTGATGGTCCAGTGGGTGATGCCGATGGTCATGGTTTCAAAGCCGGCGGCGTAGGCCAGCCGCCATTTAAGGGGCTTGGTCTGGAAATTTTCGTAATCGGCCTCCATCAGTGCCTCGATCTCGGCCAGTTCGGGATAGCCATTGGCCTTCAGCCGCTCGTTGTAGCGGCGGTGGTTTTTGTAGTGCTGCGCCTCCTGCGCATTGAAGCCGTGCGCATCGGCGAGCAGTTGGGGGTCGGTGATGTGCTGCATGGCCTCTCGCACCGTGCGAATCAGAAATGGCTCCAGATATGGCATGGTCAGCGATGCGCCGTTGATCATGTGGCTCCACTCGGGTTTTCCCGGATGCCAGACCGGGTCAATGGTTTCCTCAAAGTCGAACGGGATTTTTCGCACAGCCAATTTGCGCCCGTCCTGTTGTGCCGGCTCTGTTCTGCTCATGAGTCACCCCCAATATGTCTGTAATGCCGCCACGCGCCCCAGAGCGCCAGAGGCACTCCGACGTGCACGCCAATCATTGCCGGCCACCCGGTCATGAAGATGATGTTGTTGATGGTGACATCGCCCGGAAACGGCCCGCCGCCAAACTCCAGCCCGCGCGTCCCGAACAGGGCATTGGCCGTCGCCGGCAGCGTGAACAGCCAGGCGAAGACGATCCAGCTCCAAAACAGCACGCGCTGCCAAAGTTCGTCCAGGCGGATGTAGGGGGCCAGGGCGGCCAGCCCCATCAGCAGCAGTCCATTGGTGATGGCCTCGAGATGCGCCATGTTCCAGGCGCGGCGGTCGCCGCCGATTTCGACGGCGACATCGGTCACAAAGGGCCAGAGGTCGATCGCCCCGAGCAGAAAGAACATGTAGAACCAGCCGATGACAATCGAGGTCAGAATCAGGCCGAGACCGTTGAGAACCAAGAGGGCGCGATAGCGCTCGCTCATCGTTTTTGTATCCATAGCCGGCTCACCTGATGCCTCTGGCCGGATTCAATAATAACGGCAGAGCATAAGCTGTTGGGCGATTTCCCGAAGCTGAATGGATGGGGCCGGCAGCTCCCAGGTTTTGCAATGGCCAGTCGCCGAAGTCGGATCAACCGACTTTGCAGTGTGCTCTGATTGGGCTGCCATAGAGCCTCGCGCGAAAATCGCCGGCCCATTCCGTCCATAAGGTTCTGATGAGCGTGTAAAAATGTGATAACGCACTCGCCCGTCTCATTTCCCGAAAACAGCGGCGGGCATTGACTTATAGTTTCAAGTCCGTATAATCGTCAGCCCTTTGACTTACCTAGCGCACTGCCTCTGTATCGGGGCCATAGCTCAGTTGGTAGAGCATCTGCTTTGCAAGCAGAAGGTCGTCGGTTCGAACCCGGCTGGCTCCACCAATCGGCGAAGGCTTTCGGTTGGGGGGTTGAGAGGTGCTTGAGTTGAAGGACTTCTTTTACAGTCAGGAAGGTTGCACTGCGCGTCCGTCGCAAGACGGATGCGAGTTCAAAACGCACACCGGCGAGTTGCTGGCGATCGGGCTTTGGTTTGATTGATCAAGCGACTAAGCGCATATGGTGGATGCCTTGGCAGTCAGAGGCGATGAAGGACGCGGTAACCTGCGATAAGCCTCGGGGAGTTGGTAACAGACGATGATCCGGGGATTTCCGAATGGGGGAACCCAGCCCTCTTTGAGGGTTATCCTCGCTTGAATACATAGAGCGAGGAGGCAAACCCGGGGAACTGAAACATCTAAGTACCCGGAGGAAAAGAAATCAACCGAGATTCCCTAAGTAGTGGCGAGCGAACGGGGAACAGCCCTGAATTTTTGGGCGTTTTAGCAGAGCGGTCTGGAAAGGCCGGCCATAGACGGTGATAGCCCGGTACGCGAAAAGGCGCCCAGAAGGATGATGAGTAGGTCGGGACACGTGAAATCCTGATTGAATATGGGGGGACCACCCTCCAAGGCTAAATACTCCTGACTGACCGATAGTGAACCAGTACCGTGAGGGAAAGGCGAAAAGTACCCCTGGAGGGGAGTGAAATAGATCCTGAAACCGTATGCGTACAAGCAGTCGGAGGCTCGTTTTTAACGGGCTGACGGCGTACCTTTTGTATAATGGGTCAGCGACTTATTCTCAGTAGCAAGCTTAACCGTTTAGGGGAGGCGTAGGGAAACCGAGTCTGAATAGGGCGAAATCAGTTGCTGGGGATAGACCCGAAACCGAGTGATCTAGCCATGGCCAGGGTGAAGGTGGGGTAACACCTACTGGAGGCCCGAACCCACCTATGTTGAAAAATGGGGGGATGAGCTGTGGTTAGGGGTGAAAGGCCAATCAAACTCGGAGATAGCTGGTTCTCTTCGAAAGCTATTTAGGTAGCACCTCGTGTATTACTTCTGGGGGTAGAGCACTGTTTCGGCTAGGGGGTCTCACCGATCTACCAAACCGATGCAAACTCCGAATACCAGAAAGTACGAGCACGGGAGCCAGACAGCGGGTGCTAACGTCCGTTGTCGAGAGGGAAACAACCCAGACCGTCGGCTAAGGTCCCCAATAGTTGCTAAGTGTGAAACGCTGTGGGAGGGCACAGACAGCCAGGAGGTTGGCTTAGAAGCAGCCATCCTTTAAAGAAAGCGTAACAGCTCACTGGTCGAGTCAGCCTGCGCGGAAGATGTAACGGGGCTAAGCAACTAACCGAAGCCACGGACATTGGCTTTTGCCAATGTGGTAGGAGAGCGTTCTGTAA
>MEIF01000227.1 GCA_001750645.1 Gammaproteobacteria bacterium AqS3 | reverse complement strand
CCTGGGCGGGCTGCTGACTCCCTATACCGAATACCGCTTCACCAGCGGGGAATATGGTGGGGCCCGCCAGGTCGCCGGGCTGCGGTTCTCGAACGACGACGCCCTTGAACTGAGCCTGTTCAGCGAGCGTCACATCGCCCGCCTGGGCGAGACCCGCTCCCGCCTCGCCGTCGAGCTGCAGAAGCGCTATTAGGTAGCAACTGCCAAGACCCTCCGCAAGTGCACCCGCCTACAGCAGCCGGTCAGCTGCGGGTTGATCGATGCGGCTGGTCGGTAGGCTGGCGCCGACTGCATTGCAATTGGTTTAATTTCAATTAAATTCTGTCTTTTTCAGTCAATTTAATCTAAATTGAAACATTCAGATTTCTGCAGAGCCGGTTCAATGGGACGGGCTTGGACTTGCACAGGTGCTAGGCGAGGGTGTGCGACGTATCCGCATCCTGCGCACCGGGGGTGTGCTGGTTTTCCACGGCGCTGATCTCCTCATATCCTGGAAGGGCGGGGAGCTGTGTTCCCCGTTGAGGCGGGCGAGCATAAACATATATAGAGCGGGGACGGCGATTGGATGGCCCCCAATCATCCCAATTGAATTACAGCCATGCCGTCGGAGGTATGAGAGCTGCTGTGGCCCGGTTCGCGCCAAGATGCACCGGCGCCGGGCTGAAACCCCGAAGGGCGAGGGATGCACCGCCCCCATGAGCGGGATTCAAACGAGCAAAAAAATACCCCCCGGGGGGGGTGTAGCAATGTCTATACGGGGTGAGAAATAATCCCTCCAGCAGGGAGGATTTCAGGAATTGTTGGTTGGCACGAGTGGATTCGAACCACCGACCCCCACCATGTCAAGATGGTGCTCTAACCAACTGAGCTACGTGCCAAGACTGCTGATTATAATCGCCGCCGCCGAGGCGGAGGGTCGCATGCAGCAGGGTGAAAAGCAACCCCTGACCCCGCAGGCGGTGCGCGACCGGCTGCTGAAAATGCTGCAGCGGCGCGAGCACAGCGCCGCTGAACTGCGCGACAAACTCGCCCGCCGCGCCCGCTTTGATCCCGATGACTTCGACACCGCCATGGCCTACCTGCAGGAGGCGGGGCTGCAGAGCGATGCGCGCTGTGCCGAGTGGTGCCTGCACAGGGTCTGCACCCGCGGCTCGGGGCCGCTGAAGCTGCAGCGGGAGCTCTCGGTGCGCCGGCTGGACGAGGCGCTGCTGGGCGGGCAGCTGCACGAGGTCGACTGGAATGCCCTGGCGCTGCGGGCGCTGCAGCGGCGCTTCGGAGAGCAGCGCCCGGACTCGGCGCGCGTCTGGCAGAGGCAGTACCGGTTTCTGGCCGGGCGCGGATTCCTGCCCGAGCAGATTCAGAGCGCACTCAGGGAGCCCCCCGAGGGGGAGGCCGACGCCGGACATTCGCCCGACTGAGCGCGGGCGGGCTATCTGTCGTACAGGCCGGGCAGGGTGTCGCCGTCGCCGTCATCAGCGTCGGGGGCCGATTTGGACAGCTTCAGCATCCGGCTGCGCAGCGCCGAGACATCCAGCATGGCGGGCAGGGGCTGGTCGCGGTAGAGGTGCATTTCCAGACGGGTGAAATCATCCGCCAGCTCGGTCTCGCCGAGGCGTGACAGCACCTGCACCGGCGTCTCGGGGCTGGCCCAGGCGAGCATGTCGGTGTAGGCCTGCTGCAGCGGGTCGGACTGCGCTGCCGCAGATGCGGCCAGCAGGTCGGCCTCGACCGGGGGCGGCTCGGGGTCGGCCGGGGCTGCATCGGCCTGCACCGCCTCGGGATAGCCCGCCGGAGACACCGGCTGCGCCTGGGCAAACCGGTTGCGCAGCAGTCCGACGGCAATGCTGACCAGGGTCAGCAGCCAGAGCAGCGCCAGCCCCAGCACCCAGGGGTTGTCGAGCAGCGCCCGCAGGGAATCGTTCTCGATCAGATCCCGGGGGTCGTCGATTCGGGGTTCGGATGCCTCGGTCTGCACAGGCTGGCCCGGCGCCCCGCGCACCTGGAATGTTCCGGGATCCACCTCGGCGTAGCGCACCTGGGCGGTGCGGGTGTCCCACCAGGGGATGCGCACCTTGGGAACGGCGACATCGCCCGGGCTCTGCGGGATCATGACGATGCGCTGGCTGAGTTCGGCCTGCAGCGCTGTCCCGCGCACGTCGCTGTCGGTCTGCGGCGCCTCGCGGTAGAGCCGCACGCCGTCGAGATCGGGAATGTTGGGGACCGGCATGCGGTTGGCGGGCAGGTTGCGCCCGCTCAGGGTCAGGGTCAGCGAGAGCGCCTCGCCGACCTTGATGTCGCTGGAGGAAGTCCCCTCCCAGTTGGCGCTCAGCTTGACCTCCTGCGCCGGAAACCACCCGGCACCGGCGGGCCAGTCCGCCGGAATGTCCTGGACCTTGATCTTCCTCGACCGGGTGGAGGTGGTGAAGGGCTTGTAGCGCGGCATGAACCAGGACGAGCCCTGAGGCGAGAGCACCCGGCCGGAGAGCGAGAACACCGGAAGCTCCAGCGAGCCGCTGGCCAGCGGGATCAGCAGGTAGTGGTACTGCAGGACGAAGTGCACGCTGCCGTCCTTGCGGCGCACCGGGTTGGGTCCCTGATGCGTCACCAGCTGGACTTCCCAGTCGGGCGACGGGGAGGTCTTGATGCCGTCCCGGGTCGAGACGTGGCTGCTCAGCTCGACCGTCAGCTGCGCCGGAATCGCCGCCCCGATGCGGTAGTCCTTGGTGCGCAGCCTGAGGCGCATCTTGCCGCTGTCCGGGGCGGCGGGCTCGCCCTTGCGCACCAGCAGCTTCATCTCGCCGACCGTGTGGGTGCCGCCCAGCAGCGGGGCGAGGTCATAAGTGCCGGGCTTGTCGGCGCGGTAGACCAGCTCGCGCGTGTAGGTGGTGGTGCGCTGGCCGTTGATGATCTGGACGTTCTCGCCGGAGATGTTGCCGATGACGCTGAACCCGTCGGGCAGGTTGGGCATGGGCATGCGGTAGAGCGTGTCGGGGTTGCTGGAGATGTAGCGCAGCTGGAATGAGTCGCCCTGGTAGATCTCGCTGCGGTTGAGCTGCACCTCGACATCGGCGCCCGCCAGCGCAGCCAGCGCCAGCAGCGCCGCCGCCCAGACGCATCGGCGGAGGGCCTGGGGCGACATCAGCGCTGCCGCCGCTTGCGGTTCTGGTGCAGGAAGCGCTCGCGCAGCAGTCCGCCCGGGTCCGGCTCGACGAACTGCAGCTGCATGGTCCGGTTGAGCTGGTACTCGTCGGATTCGCCGTCCTCGGATTCGGACTGGGCGGTGCGCTGCTCCTCGCCGTCCTGCTCGTCGCCGTCCTGCTGCTCTCCCCGCCGGCCCTGGCGCTGCTCACCCTGTCCCTGCTGCCCCCGGCCCATCTGCCCCGACTGCCCCTCGCCCTGCTGCTGCTCGCCCCCGGCCGACTGCGACTGACCCTCCTGATCGGACTCCTCGGAATCGGAGCTGTTCTGCTGTTGGCCCTCCTGCTCCTCCTGCTCGAGCAGGCTGAGGTTGTGGGCGGCGTCCTCGTGATCGGGGTTGAGCTCGAGCACTCCGCTCCAGGCGCTGGCGGCGCCCTGCAGATCGCCCAGGTGTGCGAGCGCATTGCCGAGGTTGTAGAGCGCCCGCTCCGAGGACATGCCCGCCAGCATTTCGGCGGCGCGCTGATACTCGCCCGAGCGGTACAGGGCGATGGCGCGCCACTCCGGGTCGCTGAACAGCTCTGCGGCCCCGTCGGCATCGCCCTGCCGCAGCCTCTCCCAGGCGTTGCTGTTGTCGTTGCGCCACGGGCTGTCCTCGGCCAGCGCCTGCGGTGCGGGCAGCCACAGCAGCAGCGCCAGGCTGATGCCCGGCAGGGCGCCGCGGCCCAGCAGCAGCGCGGCCAGCAGCACGATCAGCGGCAGCAGATAGGGGCCGGTGTCGGCGAGCACGCGGATCTCGCGCCCGCTCTCGGCGCGCTCGGTGCTGGTCTCCGGCTTCAGCAGCATCAGCAGGTCGTCGTCGGAGTAGAGATCGGCGCGGCGGTAGAGCGAGCCGGTGGCGCTGGCGAGATCCTCCAGGGACTTGAAGTTGGGCTTGTGGATGCGCGCGTCGCCATTGGGGTTGGAGATGAAGCGCCCCCGCTGGTCGGCGATGGCACCGCCCGTGTCCGTGCCCAGCGCCAGGATCGACACCGGCACCGAGGCCGAGATGATGGCCTGGCGCAGCCGCTCGATGGCGCTGAGCGTGCTGCCGTCGGTGATCAGCAGTATCCGGCTGAAGCTGCGCAGCTCGGGGGGGATGTGCTCGATCATCAGGTCGATCGCCGTGGCGGGCTCATCGCCGATGTCGGGCATCAGCATCGGGTCGAGCACGCCCAGCAGGTGGGAGACGGCATTGTCGTCGTCGGTCGGCGGCAGCACCAGGTGGGCGCTGCCGGACCACACGGTCAGCATGACCTCGCCGTCGTGCAGCCGCAGGGCGTCGCGGATCTTGAGATTGGCGCGCACCAGCCGGGAGGGCGCCAGATCCTGCGCGCGCATGGAGGTCGACAGGTCCAAGCCGATCGCCAGGATGTCGCTGCGCTGAATCAGCGGGACGGTGCGGTACAGCCAGGAGGGCCCGGCCAGGGCGACGGCGGTCAGGGTCATGAAGCTGCACAGCCCCAGGGCGATCAGATGCCGGCGCGGGGACTCGAGCAGCTGCCCCAGCAGGGAGGCGTCAATGTAGGCGCCCCAGCGGGAGGCGCCCAGCCGCAGGGCGAGGCTGTAGAGCATCGGCAGGGTCAGCAGCAGCAGCAGCCAGAGCGGCTCCTGCCATTCAAGGGTGTCGAGAAAGTCAAATATCGGCACGGGAGAACCTCCGGCGCAGGCGGTTGATCGAAAAACTCAGCAGCAGCACCGCCAGGGCGGCCAGCAGCGGGGCGCGAAACCACTCGACGATGGGGTAGTGCGGCTCGGCCTCAACCTCATGCTGCTCGATGCGGTCGATTTCGGCGTAGATCTTTTCGAGCTCGGCCGACTTGCTGGCGTTGAAAAACAGCCCGCCGGTGGCGCGGGCGATCTCCCCCAGCGTGCGGGCGTCGTAGCCCGCCCCCCGGCGATAGGCCCCGAGCAGGTTGTTGCCGATGCCGATGGTGTGAATCTTGATGCCCTCGGCGGCGGCCTCTTTGGTGGCCTGCAGCACGGGGGCGCCGCGGTTGCTGGTGCCGTCGGTCAGCAGGATGACGGTGCGCTGGTTCTCGGGCTGCTCGCGCAGCCGCTCCACCGCCAGCAGGATGGCGTCGCCGATGGCCGTGCCATTGCCGGCCCAGCCCTCCTGGGCCTCCTGGAGCATGGAGTTGAGCGCCTGCAGGTCAAAGGTCAGCGGCACGTACCAGTAGGGCCGCTCGCCGAACAGCAGCAGCGCCATGCGATCCCCCCGGCGCCGCTCGATGAAACTGCTGACCACCTGCTTGACGGCATTGAGCCGGCTGGTGCTGAAATTGCCGATGCTCATGTCGGGCTGCTCCATGCTGCGCGAGAGGTCGATCACCAGGACGAGATCCCGCGCCGGCGTGCCCGGGCGGATCGGCTGATCAATCCACTGCGGGCGCGCGGCGGCCAGCAGGATCAGCAGCCAGGCCAGCACCACCAGCCAGTTGGGCGAGCGGCTGATCGGCATGGAGGCGGCGCGGGCGAAGATGTGCTCATCGGGCACCCGCAGCACGCCGCGGCTGCCGCCCAGGAACAGCAGCAGCCAGGGCAGGGGCGCGGCCGCAAAGGCCCAGGGCCAGAGCAGCTGCCAGCCGGTCTGGGCGATCTCAGTCATATTGCTGGCCTCGGCGCATCGAGCGGATCAGCTCATCGCAGTACTGGAACATCGGCTCGGGGTTTTGGGCTTCCACCGCGCGGACATGCGCATAGGGAGTTTCCAGCAGGTGGGACAGTTCCCTGCTGGGAATGTCGCTGCCGTGGATCCGATCCAGCACCCTCAGCCAGTCCTCGCCGGAGCGCGCGGCGGCGCCGGTGCCGTAGATCAGCGCGCAGCTGCGCTTCAGCAGCAGGTTGCAGGCCTTCGCGGCGAGGGCGAAGTCCTCGGGCCGGGCAAAGCGGGTGCGGATGGATTCCAGCTCGCCCAGGGCGATGCGGCGCCAGCGCTCGGCGTAGTGGTGGTGCAGCCCCCACACCGCCGCGGCGCACAGCGCGATCCCGGCCAGGGTCAGCATCACGATCAGCAGGCTCGGCGGCCAGAACCCCGGCGCCGCCGGCGTGTGGATGTCGCGCATCTGCGAGAGCAGGTCGTTCACAGCACCGCCTTCACTGCGCTGAGGTCCTCTCCGGTGCAGAACTCCTGCACGTTCAGCGCCCCCTGCATGGCGGCGTGCTCAAAGCGCGCGTCCAGCTCCTCGAGATGCTGCGCCAGGCGGCCCCGGCTGACCCAGCTTTTCCCGCTGCCGGTGCGGATCGGCAGCGAGTCGTTGGGCGGCAGAATCTCGAGGGCGTCCCGCACGCGGATGGCGAAGCCGCCGTAGCGCCGCAGCAGCGTCAGCGGGGTGTCGCAGTCCTCGTCGAGACCCTGAAAGTCGCTGATGATGTAGGCGTCGGCGCCGCCGTGGCAGAGCTGTGCGAACAGGTTCAGCGCATCGGCGAAGCGCTCGGCCTGCATCCGGGCGCCCTGGACGGCGCCGCAGGCAATGGCAAACAGGTGCATCAGGGCGTCGTCCTCGCCGGCGCGAATGCCGTGCAGCTCCCCGTTGATGCGGACCACCGCCCCGAGCCGCCGGCGGCTGCGCCGGTAGCTCCAGCCGATCAGCGCCGCCAGCTGCGCGGCCAGCACGGACTTGAAGCTGTGGACGCTGCCGAAATTCATGCTGGGGCTGAGGTCGAGCAGCAGGTAGACCGGGGTCTCGTTTTCCTGGCGGTACTGCTTGGTGTGCAGATCGCCGCTGCGGGCGGTCACGCGCCAGTCGATGTGGCGCGGGTTGTCGCCCTGCTGAAAGGCGCGGATTTCGTCGAGCTCAAGCCCGTCGCCCCGCTTGATCGACGGCGCCCCGCCCTGCCTGAGCGCCCGGCTGCGCCGCCGCCCGGCCTCGTCGATGCGCATGGCGAAGCGGCGCTGATTGAGCAGATCCTGCCTGCGGATCTGGGTTCCGCCGACCGGTTGAATGCCGCCCTGAACCGGCTGCTGCACGTACATTTCAGCCGGTCGGAACTTGCTTGAGCAGTTCGAAAATGATGTCCTCGGCCTTGATGTTCTGGGCTTCCGCCTGATAGCTGAGCGAGATGCGGTGCCGCAGGGCGTCCGGGGCCAGCTGCTGGACGTCGACCGGAGTGACGAAATCGCGCCCCTGCATCCAGGCCCAGGCGCGCGCGCTGCGCTCCAGCGCCATCGCCCCGCGCGGGCTGGCGCCCAGCTCGACGGTGTCGCGCAGATCCAGGCTCCAGCGGTGCGGCTCCCGCGTGGCGCGCACCAGGGCGACGATGTACTGCTCGATCGCCTCGGAGACGTGCACCTTCATCACCAGCCGGCGGGCGCTCAGGATGTCGGCCGCCTTGAGCAGCACCTGGGCGGAGGTGCTGGCGCGCTCGTCCTCCTCGCGCGTCAGGCGCAGCACCGAGAGCTCGTCGGCCTCGGCCGGGTAGTCGACCAGGTGGTGCAGCAGGAAGCGGTCGATCTGCGCCTCGGGCATGGCATAGGTGCCCTCCTGCTCGATGGGGTTGCGCGTGGCGATCACCAGGAACGGCTGCGGCAGCTCGTAGGTGTTGCCGCCGACGGTGATCTGCTGCTCGCCCATGGCCTCCAGAAGCGCCGACTGGACTTTGGCCGGGGCGCGGTTGATCTCATCGGCGAGGATGAGCGAGTTGAACAGCGGGCCGGGGCGGAATTCGAACTCCTGGGTGTCGGCGCGGTAGATGTCCGACCCGGTGATGTCGGCGGGCAGCAGATCCGGGGTGAACTGGATGCGCTTGAAGCTGCAGTCGATGCTCTGTGCCAGCACCTTGACGGAGCGCGTCTTGGCCAGTCCCGGGACGCCCTCCAGCAGGACGTGCCCGCCGGTCAGCAGCGCGATCAAAAGGCGATCGCTGAGGGCTCTCTGCCCGAGAATCAGTTCGTCAAGCTGAGCGCTGAGCTGTTCAAATGTTTCGTTCACCGAGTGCCTCCTGTTTGTGCCGGTGGTATTATTCCCGCCGCCTGAACGGTGCCCCCGGCTGCACCGGTGGCGCCGTTTTTTGGGGTGCGCGTGGGGCTATAGCTCAGCTGGCAGAGCGTTGCATTCGCATTGCAGAGGTCGCCGGTTCGATTCCGGCTAGCTCCACCAAGCCCTCCAGCGGGGATGCACCCCCGCAATTTTTCACCCGGCATGCTCGTCGTCCTTGTGTCGCAGGGCGAGAATGTCGCAGCCGAGCATCTTGACGATCTGAAGCACTTTGGAGCCCCGCAGCGTGGTGCCCAGCCCCGGTCTGGTGCGATTGCCAATCAGCAGCAGGTCGGCCTGGACGGTCTCGGCGATCTTGACGATCTCGTCCTCGGGCCGCCCCACGGGCAGGTGGACGCGCTCCTCGTCAATCTTGAAGTGCTCGGCCAATTCGCTCATCAGGTGCCGGACGTTTTCGTAGTCCTGCTGCTGAATGCTGGAGACATCGATGGGAATGTCGCCGCTCGGTGCGTAGGCGAGGGTTTCAGAGACATGCACCAGATGCACCTCGGCATCCGGGCTGAGCAGGTCAATGGCACGCTGAACGACAATCTCGCTGCTGTCGGTCAGATCAACGGCAATCAGGGCGCGCTGGTAGGGCATCTGGATGTCGCTCTGGGATCCCAAGCGGCGGCGATTATAAAGGGATGCCCTTTTTATGCGGACGGCTGCGGCAGCGGGAGGGCGGGATGGCGCGCGGTGCTAATATCGCCGCAGTCTGGATTGCGCGGGTGCTTTTCAAGCATGGGCGATTTGGGCACCTGGGTGCTGGTGCTGACGGTGGCTTTTCTGCTGGGGGCGCTGTCCTGGGCGGTGCCCTCGCCGCGCGAGAGGCGCCTCGCGCGCATGCGTCAGCTGGCGATGATGGAGGGGCTGGACATCGTCATCGGCAGGGACGGCGATCCGCCGGGGGTCTGCTACCGGCTCGCCTGCGCCCCCAGTTTTCCCGGCTGGTCGCTGCGCACCTCGGGCGGCAAACACTCCGGCGCCCCCTTTCACGCGGGCTGGCGCTGGGAGACCGAGCCGGCGCCGAACGCCCTGTCGCTCGACATTCAGGAGGCGCTGATCCGCGCCCTCGAAGCGCTGGGGCCGCTGCAGGACGGCTGCGTGCGCTCGACGCTGACCGGTGTCGAGCTGTGGTGGGACGAGCAGGGCGGCGCCGAGCAGATCAATGCCGTCAGAGGCTTTTTGTACACTCTGCAACATTCGCTGGCTCCGTCGACCGGGGCACAGAGCCGGGGCACCTGATGCGGCGCCCTAAAGCACGCTGACAAGGAAGGCACATGGCAAAAAATCTGGTTATCGTCGAGTCGCCCGCCAAGGCCAAGACCATCAAGCGCTATCTGGGGGACGGCTACACCGTCGAGTCCAGCGTCGGCCACATCCGCGACCTGGCGAAGAGCACCAAGAGCGGCGATCTCGGCTTTGACATGAACACCTGGGAGGCCAATTACCAGGTCTCACCCGACAAAAAGGACGTGGTCAAAAAGCTCTGCAAGCTGGCCGAGGGCTCCGAAAAAATCTACCTCGCAACCGACCTGGACCGGGAGGGCGAGGCCATTGCCTGGCATCTGCAGCAGTGCATCAGCGAGCACCTGGGCCAGAAGCGCAAAAAACGCGATCAGGGCGCCGAGGGCGCCGACTACCTGCGCGTGGTGTTCGGCGAGATCACCAAGAGCGCCATTGACCGCGCCTTTGCCGAGCCGCGCGCGCTGGACATGAACCGGGTCAATTCCCAGCAGGCGCGCCGGCTGCTCGACCGGCTGGTCGGCTTCCGGCTCTCGCCGCTGCTCTGGCGCAAGATCGCCCGCGGCCTGTCGGCAGGGCGGGTGCAGTCCGTGGCCGTGCGCCTGATCGTCGAGCGGGAGCGCGAGGTGCGCGCCTTCAAGCCGGAGGAGTACTGGACCATCGAAGTGCTCCTCAAGGCTGACGGCCACGACGAGCCGATCAAGTTCGAGCTCACCCGGCGGGGCGACAAGCGCATCTCAATTCCCGATCAGGCCACTGCCGAGGCGGTGCTGAGGGACCTGCGCAGCGGCGAGTACTTCATCTCCGAATGCGTCCAGAAGGCCACCAGCACCAAGCCCTCGGCGCCCTTCATCACCTCGACGCTGCAGCAGTTCGCCAGCAATCGGCTGAGCTTCAATGTGCGCCGCACGATGCGCCTGGCACAGTCGCTCTACGAGGCCGGGCACATCACCTACATGCGCACCGACTCGACCAACATCAGCGCCGAGGCGATGAAGATGTGCCGCACCGCCATCGCCGATCGCTTCGGCAAGAAATACGTGGCCGAGCCGGAGCGCCGCTACGCCCGCGCCGCCTCGGCGCAGGAGGCGCACGAGGCGATCCGCCCGACGGCGGTCTATCCGAACGGCGGGACGCCCGCCGGGCTCAAGGATGACGAGGCCAGGCTCTACCGGCTGATCAGCGCGCGCTTCCTGGCCAGCCAGATGGCCAGCGCCGAATACCTCAACACCGTGCTGAACGCCTCCTGCGGCGAGTACACGCTGCGCTGCTCGGGCCGCGTGGTGGTGTTTGACGGGCACACGCGCGCCCTGCCGACCGAATCCGGCAAGCAGTCCGTCGAGCTGCCGCGCCTGGAGACCGGCAGCAAGCTGACCCTCAGCGATCCCGAAACCGGCATTGAGAGCAATCAGAAATTCACCTCGCCGCCGAAGTTCTACGGCGAGGCGGCGCTGGTCAAGGAGCTGGAAAAGCGCGGGGTGGGGCGCCCCTCGACCTATGCCAGCATCATCTCGACCATCCAGGACCGGGGCTATGTCTCGCTCAACAAGCGCGTGCTGCGCGCCGAAAAACTGGGCGAGATGGTGACCGACCGGCTGACCACCGACTTCGCCGACCTCATGCAGTACGACTTCACCGCCGACCTGGAGCGGGAGCTCGACCGCATCGCCTGCGGCGAGCTCGACTACCGCCAGGTGCTCGACTCCTTCCACGAGGGATTTGCCCGCCAGCTGGAGTGCGCGCTGGCCCAGCAGGCCGGCCGCCCGTCGCCGCCGGTCGAGGGGCTGCCCTGCCGCAACTGCGGCGACGCCCTGCAGGTCAAATTTGCCAGCGGGGGCGCCTTCCTCGGCTGTGCCAACTTCATGAAGGACGAGAAGTGCAAGCGCGTCATCTCGATGGACGAGGTCGAGCCCGAGGGCGGCATTGAGATCGCACTGCGCACGGCCGAGCGCTGCCCTGAGTGCGGCAACTACCTGCAGACCTGGCACGTGCATGAATCGAATCGCCGCATGCAGCTGTGCTCCAACAGCCCGGCGTGCAAGTACACGAACCTGATGGACGGCGAGTTTGAGAGCGTGCGCGCCGTGGTCGAGTGCAACAAGTGCGACGGGACGATGGAGGCGCGCAAGGGGCGCTTCGGCCCCTACTTTCAGTGCACCAGCCCGGAGTGCGGCAACACCCGCAAGCAGCTGCCCTCGGGCGAGCCGGCGCCGATCGTGATGGATCCCATCCCCATGCCCGATCTGAAGTGCGCGAAATATCCCGATGACCACTACCTGCTGCGCGAGGGCCGCTCAGGGCTGTTTCTCAGCGCCAGCCGCTTCCCCAAGCACAGGGAGATACGCAACCCGCTGCTCAGCGAGGTGCTGCCGGTGCTCGGGCAGCTGCCCGAGAGCTGGCGCTTTCTGGCCACCGGGCCGGTTGCCGACCCGGACGACAACCCGACCGTGATCCGCTTTTCCCGAAAGCGGGCGGTCACCTACCTGGGCTCGATCAGCGAATCGGGCAAGAACACCAAATGGACGTGCTGGTATGAAAATGGCGCCTGGCAAAGCAGCAGGGCGGGCTGAGCGCCGCGGGGGGATCCGCTCATGCGCGCGGCGGTAATCAGCGGCTCGCTGGAGGCGCTCGGCGGCTTCAAGGTGCCGCACTGGAACAGCGTGCAGACCGCCTACAGCCCGATGCCGGTTCGGGTCGATACCGTCCAGCTCGAGGACAAAACCGAATTTCTCCACCTGAACCGGCACGGCAGCACCCCCCGGCGCGCCCCGGGGGCGATCAATTCCCGCGCCCAGATCGACGCCCTGCGGCGGCTCGGGGTCGAGCGCATCCTGGCGCTGTCCTCGGTCGGCGGCATCGCGGACGGTCTCTCGGTCGGCGCCGTGGTGCTGCCCGATCAACTGATCGACTATTCGACCCGCCGCACCGACAGCTTTCACCCGGTCGCCTGCCGGCTGGTCGATCACCTCGATCTGACCGAACCCTTCAGTACCCAGGTGCGCACCCAGGTCATCGAGAGCGCCGCCCGCACCGGTGTGGCAATTCGCGGCAGCGGCACCTACGGCTGCACCGAGGGGCCGCGCCTGGAGACCGCCGCCGAGGTGCGCCGCCTGCGGCAGGACGGCTGCGATCTGGTCGGCATGACGCTGCTGCCCGAGGCGGCGCTGGCGGCGGAGGCGGGCATTCCCTACTGCGCCATCTCGGTCGTGGTCAACGCCGCCGCCGGTCTCGGCGATGGCATCCCCGCCCCTGACAAGATCGCCGAGGCATTCCAGTCGGCGGCCGGACAGCTCGCCCCGCTGTTGGCCGACTGGGTTCGATCGGGTGGCTGAAACCACCGCCCCGCTGCTCAGCGTAGCGTTCTCCTCGCGGGTGCTCTTTGATTTGACCGAGAGCCACAGCATCTACGAGGCCGAGGGCGAGGACGCCTTTGCGCGCTACCAGCAGGAGCGCGAGAACGAGCCGCTCAAGGCCGGGCCGGCGCTCGGCCTGGTGCAGAAGCTCAGCAAGCTCAATCAGACGCTCAAGCCGGAGTGGCCCGACGGCTGCATCCGCATGATCCTGATCTCGCGCAACAGCCCGGACAGCGGCGTGCGCGTGCTGCACTCCCTCGAGCACCACCAGCTGGGGACCGAGATCGGCGAGGGCGTGTTCACCGCCGGCGATGCGCCCTGGCGCTACGCCCAGAAGCTCGGCTGCCAGCTGTTTCTGTCGTGCCACAGCGAGGACGTCCGGCTCGCCCTGGACGCCGGAATCGCCGCCGCCAGCATGCTCGACTGGAGCGGATCCCCGGCCCTCGCAGATGCGGCGTCCGACCAGATTCGCTTCGCCTTCGACGGCGACTCGGTGCTGTTCTCCGACGAGGCCGAGCGCGTCTACCAGGAGCAGGGCATCGAGGGGTTCGAGCGGCACGAGCAGAAGCTGGCGCAGCAGCCGATGAAGTCGGGGCCGTTCAAGCCCATCATCGAGGCGCTCAACCAGCTGCAGCAGATCGACTCGGTGCGCGACCGGATCCGCACGGCTCTGGTCACGGCGCGCGGCCTCTCGACCGCCGAGCGCCCGACCCAGACGCTGCGCAGCTGGCAGGTTCGGGTCGATGAGATGATGCTGTGCAACGGCGACAACAAGCTGCCCGTGCTCGAGGTTTTTCGCCCCGATATTTTCTTTGATGACCGACTGCAGAACTGCACCAGCGCCAGCGAAGTGACCGCCTCGGGCCACGTCAACGCACCGCTCGAGCCTGCGGCGAAGGAGGGTTCCCGATGAAATTTGTCTGTCTTGATATGGAGGGGGTGCTGACCCCGGAAATCTGGAAGCAGGTCGCCCGGGCGACCGGCATTGAAAAGCTCGCCATGACTACGCGCGATGTCGCCGACTACGACGAGCTGATGCGCATGCGGCTGCACATTCTCGAGTCCGAGGGGCTGGGCATTGCCGTCCTGCAGGACGCCGTGGCCGAGCTCGGGGTGCTGCCCGGGGCGGTCGAGTTTGTCGAGTGGGTGCGCGGGCGCTGCCAGTTTGCGGTGATCTCCGACACCTTCTACGACATTGCCGCCCCGCTGCTCCGGCAGCTCGGCAGCCCGACCCTGTTCTGCAACCGCCTTGAGGTGGCGCCGGACGGGCGCATCACCGGCTACAGCATCCGCCAGAGCCAGCAGAAGCTGCAGGTGATCCGCGCCCTGCAGGGGCTGAACTACCCGGTGCTGGCCGCCGGCGATTCGCACAATGACCTGGGCATGCTGCAGCAGGCCGATATCGGCTGCTGGTTTCGCCCGCCCGAGGACATTGCCCAGGAATATGCGCAGTTCGAGGTGCTCGACGGCTTTGACGAACTGCGGGCGCGCATCGAAGCCTGGATGGCGGCCTGAACCGGATCTCGCCTTATGGGGTTTATATAATGCCGCCGGCTCGAGGGAGGAGAGAGTTTTGACCAGCCCCGGGGCACGCCTGCGAAGCGCTTGGAGCGAACAGTCTCCGCTGCAGATCGTCGGAACCATCAATGCCTACACCGCACTCCTGGCCGAGCGCGCCGGCCACAGAGCCCTGTACCTGTCCGGCGCCGGCGTCGCCAATGCCTCATTTGGCTGCCCGGACCTGGGCATCACCAGCCTCAACGACGTCTGCGAAGATGCCCGCCGCATCACCGGCGCCACCGACCTGCCGCTGCTGGTCGACGCCGACACCGGCTGGGGCGGCGCCTTCAACATCGCCCGCAGCGTTCGCGACCTGGTGCGCTCGGGGGCGGCCGGCGCCCACATCGAGGATCAGGTCGGCCAGAAGCGCTGCGGCCACCGCCCCAACAAGGCCATCGTCCCGCTCGATGAGATGCTCGACCGCATCAAGTCAGCCGTGGACGCCCGCACGGATGAGGCCTTTGTCGTCATGGCGCGCACCGACGCCCTGGCCAGCCAGGGCATGGAGGAGGCGCTGGAGCGCGCCCGCCGCTGCGTCGAGCACGGAGCCGATGCGATCTTCGCCGAGGCGGTCGAGAGCCTCGACCAGTACCGCGCCTTTGTCGAGGCCTGCGCTCCCAGCCCTGTGCTCGCCAACATCACCGAATTCGGGCGCACGCCGCTGTTCACTTTGGAGGAGCTGAGGCAGGCCGGGGTCGGCCTGGCGCTGTATCCGCTCAGCGCCTTTCGCGCCATGAGCCGCGCCGCCGAGCGGGTCTATGCCGAAATCGCCCAGGGCGGGACGCAGCAGCCCGTCGTCGAGACCATGCAGACGCGCGACGAGCTCTACGAGGTGCTCGGCTACCACGGCTATGAGCGCAAGCTCGATGAACTGTTCGGCAAGGAGAACACCTGATGGGGCTCGATAAAAAGCTTTCCGGGGCGGGGCTGCGGGGGCAGAGCGCCGGCGAGACGGCGCTGTGCACGGTCGGCAAGAGCGGCACCGGGCTGACCTACTGCGGCTACGACATCGACGAGCTGGCGCGCACGGTCAGTTTTGAGGAGGTCGCCCACCTGCTGCTGCGCGGAGAGCTCCCCGACGCCGAGGACCTGGCCGCCTACCGAGAGCGGCTGATGCAGCGCTGCGGCCTGCCCGAACCGCTGACCGAAGTGCTTGAGCGCATCCCCGCCGACGCCCATCCGATGGACGTGCTGCGCACCGGCGCCTCAATGCTCGGCAACCTGGAGCCCGAGGGCAGTTTTGCCAATTACCTCGAGGCGACTGATCGGCTGCTGGCCGCCCTGCCGTCGATGATCATCTACTGGCACCGCTTCCACCGGGACGGTGTGCGCGTCGACTGCGACACGGGCAGCGACAGCATTGCCCGGCACTTCCTCTCGCTGCTGCACGGCGAGGCCCCTTCCGAGGCGCACGTCCGCTGCCTTGACGTCTCGCTGATCCTCTACGCCGAGCACGAGTTCAACGCCTCGACATTCACCGCGCGCGTCTGTGCCTCGACGCTGTCGGACATGCACTCCTGCATCGTCGGCGCCATCGGCTCGCTGCGGGGGCCGCTGCACGGCGGCGCCAACGAGGCGGCGATGGACATGCTCGAGCAGTGGGACACCGTCGAGCAGGCCGAGGCCGGAATCGACGCCATGCTCGAGGCGCGCGAGAAGATCATGGGCTTTGGCCACGCCGTCTATCGGGAGAGCGACCCGCGCAATGCCATCATCAAGTCCTGGGCGAGGCAGCTGGCCTCGAACCCGGATCAGCAGCGCTTCTACGAGATCTCCTGTGCGGTTGAGGCCAAGCTGCTCGCCGCCAAGGGGCTGTTCGCCAACGCCGATTTCTTTCACGCGGCGGCCTATCACTTCATGAATATTCCGACGCTGCTGTTCACCCCGCTGTTCGTCTGTGCCCGCACCAGCGGGTGGGCAGCGCACGTCAACGAGCAGCGCCAGAACAACCGCATCATCCGCCCGAGCGCCGACTACATCGGTCCGGAGCCGCGCCCGGTGCCCCCCATCGAGACGCGCTAGGGGACGGCGTGGAGCGCTACATCCTCGCGATTGATCAGGGCACCTCATCATCGCGGGCTGTGGTCTATGACGACGGCTTCAATCCGGTGGCGGTCTCGCAGTGCGAGGTGCGCGCGCACAGCGCCCCCGGCGGGATCGTCGAGCAGGACGCCGACGAGCTGGTGTCGAGCGTGCGCACCGTTCTCGATGAGGTGATCGCCGCCATCGGCGACGCCCGCCTGATCCACGCCATGGGCATCACCAATCAGCGCGAGACCTTCGTGCTCTGGGAGCGCAGCAGCGGCGCCCCGGTGCATCCGGCGGTGGTCTGGCAGGACACCCGCAGCGCCGAGCGCTGCCGCATCATCGCCGAGGACGCCCCGCGCCTGATCGAGCTGCGCCAGCGCACCGGCCTGCTCTCCGACCCGTATTTTTCCGGCTCCAAGCTGGCCGAGGTGCTCGACGCCGACGCCGAGCTGCGCAGGCGCGCCGAGGCCGGCGAGATCGCCTTCGGCACGGTCGACAGCTGGCTGCTGTGGAACCTCACCGACGGCGTCGTGCACCGCACCGATCCCACCAACGCCTCGCGCACGCTGCTCTACAACATCGAGGCGCGCAACTGGGACGACTGGCTCTGCAATCTTCTCGGCGTGCCCAGGGCGCTGCTGCCCGAGGTGCATCACGGCGAGGAGCCCTTCGGCAATGTCTACCTCGGCGAGCACCGCCACCCGGTGCCGGTGCTGGGGCTGCTGGGCGACCAGCACGCCGCCCTGCTGGGGTCGGGCGGCAACCAGGCCGGAGCCTGCGCGGTCACCTACGGCACCGGCGCCTTCTTCATGAGCCATACCGGCGATCAGCGCATGCAGTCGGACGCCGGACTGCTGACCACGCTGGCGGTGCGGGCGCCCGGGCACTGCGGCTACGCCTTTGAGGGCAGCATCTTCTCGGCCGGGATCGGCCTGCGCTGGCTGCGCGACAACCTGCGCTGCTTTGACGACTACGAGCAGATCGAGCCCATGCTCGAGGGCTTCGAGCCGGGGGCGGTCTACGCGCTGCCGGCGTTCACCGGCTTGGGGGCGCCGCACTGGCGCCCCGATGCGCGCGCCTCATTCCACGGCCTGACGCTGCACAGCGACCGGCGCGACCTGGTCTACGCCGTGCTCGAGGCCAGCTGCATGCACACCGCCGAGCTGCTCGACTCGATGATCACCGACGGCGCCGCGCCCAAGGGCGCCCTGCGCGCCGGCGGCGGCATGGCGCGCGCCCCGGCCTTTCTGCAGATGCTCTCGGACATCCTGCAGATCCCGGTGGCACGCCCGGTGCACGAGGAGACCACCGCCCAGGGGGTGGTGCTGATGTGCGCCATGGCGCTGGGCTGGTGCAGCCCGGCCGATGTCAGCGAGCGGGTTGTGTGCGATCTCGAAGTGCAGCCGCAGCGCACCCAGGCCTGGGCTGCGGCGCGCCGCGCCGACTGGCAGGAGCACGTCGAGCGTCAGCTGACCCCCTGACGGGCGGGAATACAATGCGCACCCGGCAGAGCGGGGCACCCCGGAAATGGAACTGTCTGCAGTCAAAACTCAGTTGGGCGATCTGCTCAGGCGCGCCGAAGCCCTGCGGAGGGGTCTTTGACTGCGACAGCAAGCGCGAGCGCCTGAAGGCGCTGGAACTGGAGCAGTCCGCCGACGGCTTCTGGGACGACCCCGAACGCGCCCGCCTGCTGGCGCGCGAGCAGTCCCATCTGGCCAGAACAGTGGCGGCGGTGGATGCGATCGAAGCCGCGCTGAGCGACTGTGCCGAGCTCATCGGCGCCGGGCTTGAGGAGGAGCTGCTGGGCGAGGTCGCCATCGAGTTGTCGGCGGTTGAAAAGCCCCTCGCCGAGATGGAGTTCGAGCTGATGTTCTCGGGCGAGGCCGACCCCAATGACGCCTTTCTCTCGGTGCAGTCGGGCGCCGGCGGCACCGAGGCGCAGGACTGGGCCGAGATGCTGCTGCGCATGTACACGCTGTGGATTGAGCGGCGCGGCTTTGCCTGCACCCTGATCAGTCAGACCCAGGGGGAGGTGGCCGGCATCAAGAGCGCCACCCTGCGCGTTGCCGGCGATTACGCCTACGGCTGGCTGCGCACCGAGGGCGGCGTGCACCGCCTGGTGCGCAAGTCGCCATTTGACTCGGGCAACCGCCGGCACACGTCGTTCGCCTCCGTCGAGGTCTCGCCCGAGGTCGACGAGCGCATTGAGATTGAGATCAACCCGGCCGATCTGCGCGTCGACACCTTCCGCGCCCAGGGCGCCGGCGGGCAGCACGTCAACACCACCGACTCTGCGGTGCGCATCACCCACCAGCCCAGCGGCATCGTGGTGCAGTGCCAGAACGAGCGCTCGCAGCACCAGAACCGGGAGGCGGCGATGCGCCAGCTGCGCAGCAGGCTCTACGAACTGGAGCTGCAGCGCCGCCGGGCCGAGGCCGAGGCCGCCAAGGCCGACCAGGCCGAGATCGGCTGGGGGCAGCAGATACGCTCCTACGTGCTGGACAAGTCCTACATCAAGGACCTGCGCACCGGCGTGGAGGTGGGCAACACCCAGGCGGTGCTGGACGGCGACCTCGACGCCTTTGTCGAGGCCAGCCTGAAGCAGGGGGTTTAATTGATGGCCGGGCACGACGAAGTCGAGTGGATGGCGCGCGCCCACGCCCTGGCGGCCAGGGCGCTGCTGCTGAGCGATCCCAACCCGCGCGTCGGCTGCGTGCTGGTTCGGGACGGGCAGATCGTCGGCGAGGGCTGGACGCACCGCCCCGGCGGCGTTCACGCCGAGGTCTGCGCGATCCAGGCGGCCGGGTCGGCGGGGCGGGGTGCGACCGCCTACGTCACGCTGGAGCCCTGCGCCCACATCGGCCGCACCGGTGCGTGCACCGAGGCGCTGATCCAGGCCGGCGTCGCCGAGGTGGTCTATGCGGTTGAGGATCCCAACCCGCAGGTCTCGGGCGCCGGCGCCGAGGCGCTGCGGGAGGCCGGCATCCAGGTTCGCCGCGACGCCTTCGGGCTCAATTCAGCCGTCCACAATCCGGGCTACTTTCGGCGCTGGTCCGAGGGGCTGCCCTGGGTGCGGCTGAAAACCGCCGCCAGTCTGGACGGGCGCACCGCACTCGCAGACGGGTCGAGCCGCTGGATCACCGGGTCCGAGGCGCGCCAGGACGTGCAGTTCTGGCGGGCGCGCTCCTCGGCGGTGCTGACCGGAATCGGCACGGTGCTGGCCGACGACCCGCAGCTGAATGTCCGGCTCGGAGGCGATTACTACGGCGACGAGGAGGCGCCGCAGCCGCTGCGCGTGATCCTCGACTCGCAGCGGCGCACGCCGCCCGCGGCGCGGATTTTGGGTCTTCCCGGGCGCGTGCTGCTGGCGCATATAGAGGGGGCTGCACAGCCGCCCGCCTTTGAACTCGACGACCACGTCGAGGCGGCGGCTTATCCGGCGGCGGCGGGGGACGGCGGCGGGATCGACCTCGAGCGGCTGCTGCGCGACCTGGCCCGGCGCGGCTGCAACGAGGTGCACGTCGAGGCCGGGGCAACCCTGGCGGGCGCGCTGCTCGCCGGCGGCTGGGTCGATGAGTGGATCCACTACACCGCCCCGACCGTGCTGGGTTCGGACGCCGCCCCGCTGGCCCATCTGCCCGGGCTGCAGACGCTTGACGAGGCGCCTCGCTGGCAGCTGCTGTCCGTTATGATGGTCGGCGCCGATGCGAGGCTGCTGATGCGCCGGGGACGCACCCAGTGAAGGACCAGAGAATCCACAGCACCGCAGAGTTGGTCGAGGAACTCGCCTGCGGAAATATGGTCATCCTGATGGATGACGAGGATCGCGAGAACGAGGGCGACCTGCTGATCGCCGCCCAGCACATCACTCCCGATGCCATCAACTTCATGGCGCGCTACGCCCGCGGGCTGATCTGCCTGACGCTGACCGAAGAGCACGCCCGCCGGCTCGGGCTGGATCTGATGGAGCGCAAAAACACCAGCCAGTACGGCACCCGCTTCACCGTCTCGATCGAGGCCGCGCGCGGGGTCACCACCGGCATCTCAGCCGCCGACCGGGCGCGCACGATTCAGGTTGCCGTGGCGGACGGCGCCGGCCCCGGGGACATCGCCACTCCGGGCCACATCTTCCCGGTGGTGGCACAGGCCGGCGGCGTGCTCAACCGCGCCGGGCACACCGAAGCCGGCTGCGACCTGGTGCGCATGGCCGGACTCACCCCCGCCGGCGTCATCGCCGAGATCATGAACGAGGACGGCACCATGGCGCGCCTGCCGGACCTCGAGATGTTCGCCCAGCACCACGGCCTGCGTCTCGGAACCATCGCCGACCTGATCGAGTACCGCCTGGTCAACGAGCGCACCGTTTATATGGAGAGCGAGCGCCCGGTGGCGACCCCGCACGGCGACTTCCGGCTGTGCAGCTTCCGGGATGAGATCACCGGCGAGATGCACCTGGCCATGGCGCACGGCGAGATCGACACCGGCGAGCCGGTGCTGGTGCGGGTCATGCAGCGCAACACCCTGGGCGACATCCTCGACATCGAGCAGGCCGGGCGCTGGTCGGCGGGCGCCTCGCTGCGCGCCATCGTCGAGCACGGGCGGGGTGTGCTGGTGCTGATCGGCCACTCCGAGACCCCCGATCAGGTGCGCTGGGGACTGCGGCGTCTGGACGGCGAGGGCGGGGCGGAGCCGGCGCCGGAGCCGGCGGCCGATGCGGGCTCCGATGACGAGGTGCCGGTCAGCTACCGCGTCATCGGAGCCGGATCGCAGGTGCTGCGCAGCCTCGGCGTGCGGCGCATGGAGCTGCTCAGCAGCCCGGTGCGGTTCCGCTCCATCTCTGGCTACAATCTTGAAGTCGTCGGGTTTCGGGAGCCGCCCGGCTAGCGGCAGCGCCCCTGACAGGGGCAGGAGGCAGACATGGCAGAGCTGATCACACTCAATGCGGATGCCGACATCAAGGATGTCGTGCGGGTCTTGGAGCAGGACGGCGCCGTCATCCTCAGGGATGTGCTGAGCGAGGCTCAGGTGCGGCAGGTCGAGGCCGAGCTGAGTCCCTACTGGGACGCCACCCCGCCGGGCATGGACGACTTTCAGGGCACGGCCACCACGCGCACCGGGGCGCTGCTGGCGCGCTCGGAAATGTGCCGGCAGATGACCCTGCACCCCGCCTTCATCGGCGCCTGCGACGCCCTGCTGCTGCCCTACTGCCAGCGCTATCAGGTGCATCTGACCCAGGCGATCAAGATCGGCCCGGGCGAGACCAACCAGGCGCTGCACAAGGACAAGTGGGCCTGGCACCAGGTCATGCACGGCATCGAGCCGATGCTCTCCTGCATGTGGGCGATCACCGACTTCACCGAGGACAACGGCGCCACCCGCGTGGCGCCCGGCTCGATGGACTGGCCCTCCGACCGCCGCGCCGAGCCCGACGAGCTGACCTGTGCGGCGATGTCGCGCGGCTCGATGCTGCTGTTCAGCGGATCGGTGCTGCACTCCGGCGGCGCCAACAACACCGACCAGGTCCGCATCGGCGTCCTGCTCGACTGCGCCCTCGGCTGGCTGCGCCAGGAGGAGAACCAGTATCTGTGCTGCCCGCCCGAAATCGCCAAGGACTTCGACCCCGCACTGCGCCGGCTGCTGGGCTATGACATGGGCGCCTACACCATCGGCTACTACACCCCGCCGCTGCCGCCGGGCAGCGGGCTGGAGGCCATCACTCCCGAATACGCCGTCGACCCCACCGTCGACACCCAGATCGGCCAGGAATCCGAGCTGCTGGAGAAGAAGAACGCCGAGGTCGAAGCCGGCGCCCCGGGCTACGGCGGCTGAGGGAGGGCTTGCTCCCGAGGATGGATGAAGCGGCGATCAATCTGACGGCATCGTGCGCGGATTCTTGAGGACGGGAATGGGCAAAACAAGATCGAGTCGATCAACTGCCGCCAGACAAAAAACTACAAGAAGCCGGTCAACCTGTGGCAATATGCAGCCGCCTGCTGCAGTCGCATACGCCGAAAAAGGCATGAAACGTTCCGAAACTACTGACTTTGCCAATGCAAAGGTTCTGATGGATTCTCACTCCGGTGTGCATCCAAAGGCATCCAATTCATCCGCTTATATCCCGCTCCCCAACCCCTGATGTCGAATATCTGGGGGGAGCATATTTATTATTCAAGGCAGCGGCTGATTCTGCTGGCCAGCGTGCTGCTTCTGGGACTCGCCCTGTCAGCCCCATCACACGGGGAAGACACAAGCCCAGGGCTGGTGCTGTTAGATACATGGAAAGAATTGTCGCCTTTCGAAAGCAGTTGTAGTCTAGGAGTTCGTTTGAAAACCAAGCCGACCGGACTTGTTGTGGTCACTGGGGCATCAAGTCACCCTGATCTTCGAATAATCGACGGCACTTTGCTCTTTGATCAATCCAATTGGAAAATTAGGCAAGGAGTTTCTTGCAAATGGCGAGGCGCCGCCGATCTAATTGATGACAAGGTGATCCTCTCGATTACTGCGTCGGGCGGGGGTTATGACGGCGTGAGCGAAAGCTTTGCATTCACGATTCGTGAAAATAATCTTCTTGTTTTGAGCTCTCCCTTCCACTTAAACCTACCCGAAGGTTCCAGCATAACTTTCTCAGTCAGGCTGTCGAGGTCCCCCACTGAAAATGTGACAATTACAGTGAGTCCCGATGAAATTTTCAACAAAATAAATGCGACTTTTGATACCGATGCAGACACCTCCGGCGATCAGCGCACCCTGACCTTCACGCCGACGAATTGGAACGCATGGCAGACGGTGAGGGTGAGTGCCGCTGCCGGTGCCTTTAAAACTGTTAATACTGACCGTTACTGGGGATTCCTCCACATCACGTTGCCCAATGGCGGGTATAAAAGCCTCGTAGTTGTGCCAATCAAAGCAAACACCGACAAAGCGCATTTTGATATGTCGCCGAATATGCTGATATTGGACGAGGGTTCTTCTCAACCCCTCACAATCCGGATGCTATCCCCGCCCTCGTCGGCGATAACGCTGACAGCGGGAGACTTGATTGAGTATGAATATAAAAGGATTTCCCTAGATAGACGCTCAGTTACCTTCACCCCATCAAATTGGAACACCCCCCAGACGGTGACGGTGAGCTCTCTTGGGGATGATGACAGCAGCGATGAAAGAAATCTCATCGGTTTCAGAAGTTTAGTGCCAGAAAATGAAGCTTTTGTAGAGTATCGCGTGAGTTACCTTGTCAGGGACAACGATCTGGGTTTGAATGTCTCGCCATCCTCGGTTCGGGTGGACGAGGGTGCAACCGTAATGTTCACGGTGCGCTTGAACAGCCGCCCCTCGGGAACGGTGACGGTCAATGTCCTCCCCCCGCCCGAATCCGACTTGACGGTGGACACCGACCCTTACAAGGCCGGCAACCAAGACTCGCTGACCTTCACAACCGAAAGCTGGAGCACCCCCCAGACCGTAATAGTGACGGCTGCCGAGGACGAGGACTACGATGGAAGGATCGATGGTGTTGATGTCTCTCTTAATGTATTGGGGAATGAAACCGACTATGCGGGTCAAACAGCCACATTGCGAGTTAATATATTAGGCGAAAGCAATGATCCCATCATCGAGATGGCATCAGACCCCTTGGTCGTACCCGAGGGCGGCAGCGCCACATTCACGGTTCGAATGTCGCAGCCGATCAATAGTAGCTTTAAGTTAGTAGTAAAAAAGTATCGCCCAAAGAGATTTAGAAACAATGATGTAACCATTGACACAAACCCCCACAAAGCTGGCAACCAGAGAAATCTGAGATTCACACCGGAAAACTGGAACATTCCCCAGACGGTGACGGTGAGCGCCGCCGAGGATGACGACCTGCTCTTCGAAACCGAGCTCTTATCATTTACAGATGCTGTTAGCACCACACTAGGCATGATTGTCGCAGACAACGACACCGCTGGGCTGGTGCTGTCGACCACCAGCCTGAACATTCCGGAGGGGGGCGGCAACGACTTTAGTGTGGTTCTGACGACTCAGCCGTCGGCGGATGTGACGGTGACGCTGGTGCAGGAGAGCCCGGACAACGCTGATGTGACGCTAGACGAGTCCTCGCTGACCTTCACGAGCGACAACTGGAACACCCCCCAGACGGTTAGGGTCAGCGCGGGCCAAGACGATGACGCCATCGACGACAGCGCGGCCATCTCGCTGGCGGC
Organism: Gammaproteobacteria bacterium AqS3; assembly: GCA_001750645.1. Lineage (GTDB taxonomy): Bacteria > Pseudomonadota > Gammaproteobacteria > MEIF01 > AqS3 > AqS3. The sequence continues at coordinate 328 of MEIF01000227.1, read as the reverse complement.
CTCGGGCGGGGGCTATGGCAACCTGTCCCCCCGCAGGGTTGCGGTGACGGTGAACGAAGATGACGAGGCGGGGCTGACGCTGTCGCCGGGCAGCCTGACCATTCCGGAGGGGGACGAAGGCTCATTCACGGTGCAGCTGGCGAGCAAGCCGAGCGAGAACGTCACGGTGACGCTGACCCAGCCGAGCAACATCGATGTGACGGCGGACACGGACACCGCAACGACCGGCAACCAGAGCACGCTGACCTTCACAGCCGCCAACTGGAATCAAGCGCAGACTGTGACGGTCGGCACGCTCCGGGACGACGACACCCTGGACGACAGGGCG
>MEIF01000226.1 GCA_001750645.1 Gammaproteobacteria bacterium AqS3 | reverse complement strand
CAAGCGATCGTGGTTTTCCCAACTCCTGCATCCCCCATCAAAGTGGTGATTGAGCCTTCACCCCGAGACCAGTCGGCGGCGCGATGGATATATTGGCTGATGTCCATTGATCCCCCTTAAATCAAGTATTGTCGAACCGCATTGTGCGGCTTGATCCACAGGCATTCGGTCCGTCGACCGTGACCGAGCCCCCTGACCGTGCTTGTCGAGCAACTGATATCGGTCTCTTTCAAATCCCAATGAGCGTAAAGAGCATCATAAAGATCCGACCGATAACCGCAAACCAGCGCAGCCGAAGGCGATGCGTCAAGCAGCAAAGCCAAATCCCTATGATCTTGCTCGCTCATTTCGTTGGTGTACTGCCCCCCACCGCTGCGGGCCGTGATGTCGTACGGGGGATCTGCGAAGATCACCGAGTTCTCATCGCCGAGCGCAGCCACTTTTCGAAAGTCACGGCACTCGATGTCAACCGAAGACAGCAGATATGCGATCTTTGGCAACCGGCCGACCGCGCTTCGAAATGAGCGAGCCCGCCGAGCCCCGCAATGCGCGCCGGGCGTTGACCAACCGGCAGATCGAACCCAAAGCCCTTTTTTCATAAACGACTGATTGATCAGCACGAACACCCGTCTGGCATCTTCGACAGGATCGTCCGCCACATCCCAGCACTCAGCCAACTCCTGTCTAGCAGCCGGGGTCAAATCCAATATCTCGATCAGCTCGTCTGATCTATCCCGTAAAGTACGAAAGAACCGCACCAGTCGCTGATTGATGTCATTATACACCACGTGATCAAACTGCCCGATAACCGAAATCGTTACGACTGCGCTCCCGCCGAACAAATCGATAAACGATTTGCCCGACGGGAGATGGGCGTGAATAAACTCAATCATGCGCCCCTTGCCGCCGTAATATCCGAAAGGCGCGAGCGCTGTCATTTCAGCGCATTGCCGGCGGCTTTGGCAATCTTCGCCAAAACCGACCGCAGCCGATCCCGCTCAGATTTCAAATCCGAGTTTTCCGCCACCAACGCCGAGTTTTGGTCTTTCAGCGAAATCGCCAAATCGTCGGCATTTTTCGCTTTTTGCTCAGCCTCCATCGCCAAAGCCAAAGCCGCGTCAACGTCGTCTTTGACGGGCTTGGCGGCTTCGCGTGGATGGGCGGTGTTCTTCGACAACCGAGATCGGGCGGCAGCGCGGGCTTCTCGACCCAAGTCGACAACGACCTGCTGAAAGATCAGCGTTTGAGCCATGCGGCCGCTCACCGGCGCACCCAAACCTTCCATCGCTTGGCGCACACGGTCGCAAAATTTTACGATTGCAGCCATCTCGATTTTTGGCAGTTTGATCGTTTCGATCAAAATTTGCGTCGGATCGATCTTGACAGAATCGGTGTGCACGAATCCTTTGAAATTGGCTTTCGTGGAATTTCGCACTATTTGCGCAGCCATGCGCCCCGAAGCCGAGCAATCCATTGCCAGCAATTGCAACCGCCTGGTCATCGAGAGCGATGTCACTCTGCAGTGATGTTTGCTGGTTTTATCTGCTTGTGGGCGCAGATTGCCGAGCATCGCGTAACGATTTGAATTCTGAAACGTCATCCACTTGATTTGTGCTCCGCGAGACGTGGAGCCAGAATTCGAATCCACGTGACCGTAAGCAGAGTACTCATCGCAGTTCAAGTCAAACATTGCCTTGCCCCCCTTGGGCTCGGTGGTGGGGCGAGACGCCCCGTGAATGATCAGACATTAGAACAAAGATCCAACCAATGTCAAGCCGAAATTCTACATCTCTCGGATGGCATAAACCCGATCAGGATACTTCGCTTTCTTCGACTCGATAAACCGCTTGGCGGTATCTTCGGTCGGAAATTGCGAAGGGTCGAGCGGCTCGGTTTCGTCGGGATCCCACGCTTCGTTGCTCGGCACCAAAATCAACTCGACGATATAACCCCGCTCCCGCTCTTCGACTTCGAAAATTTGATAGCGGCGTTCTTCACCGAGAACTCGCCCCGCTTCCATAAAAGCGTCCACCGCTCGCTCGGCTTCGCCCCTTGCGAAATACCGAGCGATCACATCCCGATGCCCCGCTCGACATACCTTGAACATCTTCATGTCGTCTCTCCTTGCGCGGGCGGGGGAGCGCCAACGAAAAACACGATCAATCCTTGCGGGATCGCGTCGACACCTAAAAGCAACGGAAACCCCGAAACCATCACGTCAAACTGCGGGATGATTGAGCGATCGATCCCGGCTCTTAGCCGCTCGACCAAATCGAGATAAGCGTCTTTCACCGCTCGCTTTTTACCCTTCGGAAACTTGAACATCAAAGCAGCGTATCTACGCCCCATCACTTCGATAGTGCCGAGCGTGTCGGGGTCTTGAATCATCACCCCCGGCTTTGCCTGCGCTTTCAGCTCACGGGCAAACCGGTCAATCTCGAATCGCTCGATGGATGTCAAATACGGGGTGTGGTGATACTCGATGCTCGATCGATCGCCGCTCACCGTCGAATAAGCCGAGAGCCGATAAGACCATGCCCGCCCCGCTCGCTTGGCTTCGTCAACCCGCCGCCAAGTCTCGGCTTTGGCATCGGCCGCTTTGCCCGAATCGCCGGCCGGCATTTCCTTGACAGGATGCCAATTCTTACCCCTGTCATCGCTTCGATCGATAACCCATAAAGTCATCGGAACGCCCATCTTTCAGTCTCCTGACAAAGCAGCCCGGCCCCGGAAGGGTCGGGCGCAAAGGGAT
>MEIF01000225.1 GCA_001750645.1 Gammaproteobacteria bacterium AqS3 | reverse complement strand
GGTCAGGCTGGCAGAAGATCCCGGAAGCGCCCAAACGGTCACTCTGACATCTGACAACCCTGATGTGGCAGTGGACACCAATCAGGCACCAGAATCCGGGCGCAATAACACTCTAACTTTCAACTCATCCAACTGGGATCAGCGCCAGACCGTAAGGGTCTATACCGATCATGATGATGACAAAGCTGACGCCGTCGTGACGATCACTCTGAAGGGCGACGGCGTTGTCACCGAGACTGTGAGTGTGACGGTCCTTGATGACGACATAAGGCTGACCTTATCGCCTTCATCGCTGACGATCCTGGAAGGGGGCTCCAAGACCTTTACGGTCAGGCCAGATACAGATACTTATCCCGGAAACGAGCGGATTATTAATTTGACCCGCAGCACAGGTTCAAGCGATGTAACCTTTGACACGAATACCACCCTGGCCGGCAAACAGAACACGCTGACCTTTACCGCTTCAAACTGGACCACCGCCCAGGAAGTAACGGTTAGGGCGGCCACTGATGCTGACAAAACTGACGACACCGCAACGATTAAGCTGAATGGCGACGGTGTCAGAGCGGGCTATGTGCGTGTCACAGTCCTTGATGAGGATCTCGGGCTGGTCTTGTCTCTGACATCGCTGACGGTGGACGAGGGCGGCACCCATCAGACCTTTGAAGTCAAGCTGGATACCCAGCCCGGATATGATCGGACTGTTAGTCTGACTCTGTCATCCGGCCTTTCCAAGGTGAAGGTTGACACAGACACCGGTAAAACGGGCAACCAGACCACACTGGTCTTTACACCTGAGAAGTGGAGCAACAAGCGTGTCGTGACAGTCAAAGCGGCTCATGACAGCAACAAGGTTGATGAGACCGGAACGATCACACTCTCCGGCGATGGCATCGACTCAGGCACTGTGACTGTGAATGTCAATGACGACGACAAGATTGGCCTGACCCTATCCAAAACCTCGCTGACGATAAAAGAGGGAGGCTTCAGGACTTTCACTGTCCGACCGGCCGCTGAACTTGACACCACTCGAACGGTCACCCTGTCGTCCACAAACTCTAAGGTGACGATTGACACAGATCTCGATACGACAGGAAATCAAACCGCGCTGGAGTTCACAACCTCGAACTGGGGCACAGCTCGAACAGTGAAGATCTCTGCGGCTGCTGATGATTCCGACAAGAGAGACGACACGGCGACGATCAAACTAACCGGAGTTGGCTTCGTCGCGAACTTTGTGAGTGTCGAAGTCATTGATGACGATGTCGGACTGACCCTGTCTGCGACATCACTGACGATCAATGAGGGCGGCACCGCGACATTCACTGTCGCACTGGCAGATCAGCCCACCAAAGCCCGAACAGTGGAACTGTCATCCAATAACACTAATGTGTGGGTGGTGGATACCGATCCCGAGACGCCGGGCAACCAAGCCGCGCTGGCCTTTACACCTAACAAGTGGAACACAAACCAGACAGTAACCGTGAAGGCTGGCCAGGACCCCGATGGCGCCAACGGCAGCGCAATAATCACTCTGAGGGTTAAACGGGGGAATCAAACCGGCGGCAAGATTGTTAATGTGGGGGTGACGGTGAACGACGACGACAGGGGGCTGATCGTATCGTCCACAGACCTGACCGTCGCCGAGAACGGCAGCGGGACATTCACGGTGAAGCTGGCGGCGAAGCCCAAAAGCAA
>MEIF01000224.1 GCA_001750645.1 Gammaproteobacteria bacterium AqS3 | reverse complement strand
GCCTGTTCAGCGAGCGCCACATCGCCCGCCTCGGCGAAGCCCGCTCCCGCCTCGCCGTCGAGCTGCAGAAGCGGTTCTAAGTCGGCACCGAGGGGCTCCAGGCCGGCACGGAGCGGTTCCGGGTCGGCCCTGAAGGGTTCCAGGCGGGGCAGCCCGCTGTCGCAGCAGACAGCGGGCTGACAACCGCCTGAGCTCCCCCTCCGCTGCGGCACATCTCGGGGTGATGAGCATCGACTTTTGGCTGTGACTCAGGTCTCATCTCGCGGGAGCGTTCCGTCCGACAAGCGCCCCCGCACCGGACATCGAGGCGCCATGAACTCCAGACACAACCCCTCAGATTCCTCCCCGGCTCGGCAGGTCGAAAGGCCGGCGATGGAGTTCGGCATCGGCAGTCGGCGTCACTTGGGTGCTGGGCGGTCAATTTACCGGCGTCAGAGGAGGCATGGGCAGGCTCGATGAGCGCCTTGACGATCTGGGGGCGGATGTTTCGAGCCTCTGAACCGATGTTTCGGGTCTGAAGGGGCAGGTTTTCGGTCTGTACGCCCCGCTCTCGAACAGGAGCAAAGCCCCAGGGCAGCCGGCAGCAGAAGCTGGGCAGACAGCAGCAGCGGCAGGCCGGGCGGATGCGGCGAATCGAGTGCATTCTGTTCAGGTGCCGCCGGCCAAAAGCGCTCCGCAGCCCGACTGACCGCTGCGCCCGGGGCTCGCAGCCGGAACGGTTTCAGGACGGCCAGAAGCCGACAAGCGCCCCCGCACAGGACATCGAGGCGCCATGAACTCCAGACACAACCCCTCAGATTCCTTCCCAACTCGGCAGGTCGAAAGGCCGGCGATGAAGCGGGATCGGGGTCTGGCGGGCTGACCCGGGCTACGGGCTGCAGAAGCCGCATCAGGGCGCAGCTTCCAAGAGCTTCCGCAAGCACACCCGCCCGCAGCAGCTGGCCAGCTGCGGTATTCGCTTTATCGGATACGATCTGAACAGCGAGCAAAATAGTCTAACTTCAATTAAGTTCATTCTTTTTCGTTCAATTTAATCTAATCTGCAATACTGAGATAAGCGCGCCGCCGGCAGAGCCCCAAAATGCGGGGTGGGGATCGGGGTCTGGCGGGCAGCCTGGGTTACGGGCTGAGGGCCTTCGGCGGGATGCTGACGCCCTACACCGAGCGCCGCTTCACCAGCGGGAATGCCGGCTCGATCCGCCAGGTCGCCGGGGTGCGGTTCTCTGACAGCGAAGCCCTCGAGTTCAGCCTGCTCAGCGAGTGCCACCCCGCCGAGGCCGGCACATCCCCTGCCGGCGGTGGAGTTCGGCATCGGCAGTCGGCGTCACCTGGGCGCTGGGCGGTCAATTTGCCGATGTCAGAGAAGCACAGGCAGGCTCGATGAGCGCCTTGACGATCTGAGGGCGGATGTTTCGAGCCTCAGAACCGATGTTTCGGGTCTGAAGGGGCCGTTTTCCAGTCTGAAGGGGCCGTTTTCCAGTCTGGAGAGGCCGTTTTCCACCCTGCAATCTCAGCTTTCCGGCCTGTACGCCCTGCTCTCGAACAGGGGCGAAGCGCCGGCAGGCCGATCCGAACCAGCCGCCCCCCGAGACTCAAGGCTCGCAGCCGGGACGGTTTCAGCACGGCCAGAAACCGGCAGAGCGACTACAACAAGACCCCCACTCCCCCCCTATAATCCACCCCGCTGACCACAGCAGGGCGCTCGCCCATCAGAGGACCGTCAATATGATTCCAACTTCCCGTGAATACCCTCGTCCGTTAAACAACGAACTCGAGCGGCATCGAATGCCGACTGCTCGCAACATCAACCCCCCCCTCTCCAATATTTCAGCGCCGATGCACCGGCGGGCAGTGGCCGCAGCCCTCCTCGTCATCGCCGTCATCGCCATCGCCGGGCAATCCCCGACGGCAGCAGCCCAGACGGTCACGCCAGCCGCCGATTGCGCCACGATATCGGGCAGTCGTGTGACAAACGCCAGTTGCCCATTTCCGATCCGTCTTGTGGGACGGGAAATTGTCACTGGCGTTAACCAGAAGTATCAACCAAGCCAGATAACTCGCAGCGGCAACAGCTTCGATGTCACAGCCAGCAACGTCAATGCCTGCGTTGAGTACAACGATGCAGACACGCAGCGGGACTCCGGCTACGCCGCCTGCCCCGACAACTCGGTCGCCACCAACTATCCGCTTGACCAAAATAATGCTGCGGTGACGCTGGTTTTCGCAGACAAGCTCGACGCCAGCCTGAGGAGTCTGCCCGCAAGGCTCAGTCTGGATGAGGGCTCCTCCGGTGAGTTCACCGTCAGGCTGACCACCTCGCCCAAGCCCAAGGACAGCACCAGCAATACCGACGTGACGGTGACCATTGCCCAGCCGGCGACGTCCACCGGGGTGAGGATCGACACCGACAACACCACAAACGGCAACCAGAACACCCTGACCTTCACCGGCGCCAACTGGGGCACAGCACAGACGGTATACGTCAGCACAACAAAGGATAGCGATTATGCCAACTCCAACCTGACCCTCAGCCTGTCGGCCTCGGGCGGCGGCTCGGGCGGCTACAGCTATGCCCGCGTCACCGGCAGCATCCCGCTCACCGTGCGGGATCCCGATGCGGGCACCCGCCGCCCCTACGTCACCTACAGCAGGCAGACGCTGCGCGAGGGCACGGAAACCGCTACTAATCGTGGGACTATACCCTCAGAAGAGCTGCATGTGCGCGTCTATCCCTATTGGGGTGCCTTTGCCAGCGCCCCGACCGCTCTGTCGATCACCGATGTCAAGGGCAGCGTGGGCTGGGAAGTCTCGAACCCCGGCAATACCAGCGCCGACAGCCAGAGCGGCACCGCCGCCAACACCAGCCTGCCGACCCTCATCGGCGCCGGCGGCAATCTCCCCGATCACTACCTGATCAAGTTCACCGCCGAGGACGACTCCGACAGCAATGACACTGACGATGCCGGGGCCAAATTCACCATTGTCTCGGGAACGGGTGGGTCGGCAGTCAGGCAGGAATTCGACCTGCGATTCAAGGTTGTGGACGACGATGGCGGCCCGGTAGAGCTGCTCATCTCTTCTGATCGAATTGAGGTTGCCGAAGGATCGTCATCATCGTATTTCATGACCTTTGGATCGGAGCCGGCTGGTGCTCAATACGGTGTCGCTGTACATGTGGATATTTCTTCCGCCGATTCCAATATAGCCGCTGTTCGGTGGACTGATAGCAATGCCACTTCAACCCGCCTAAGCATTAACGCCGTTGCCGGAAGACACAGCTGGGTGAGAAGCCATCCGTTTAGCGTTACCGGGGTGGATGACGGTGTCTCCTCGAGCAATCCTCGAGAAGTTGAAATAACGATCACGGTTACGTCAACAGCAGGCAGCAATCCGAGCGCTGAACCCTACCACAACCACACCAAAAAATTCACCGTCGTCGTCACCGAACCCAACCCCCCCACCAACTTCACCCCCAGCACATTGACCCGCATCTCGGGCGTCGAGGGCTCGGTGGTGGCGCGCAGCATTGCCCTGTCCCGGCAGCCCAGCGCCAACGTCACGGTGGCGCTGGCATCGGACAACTCCGACGTGACCTTTGCCTCGGACGCCGCCGGCAGCACCGCCATCACCTCGCTGAGCTTCACGACCAGCAACTGGGAGGATGCCCAGACCTTCTACACCGTCCTGGGCAGCGACGCAGACACCAACAACGACAGCGCCAGGGTCACGCTGACGGCCTCGGGCGGGGGCTTCGACAACGTCTCGACGAGCTACGCCGTCAGGGTCATCGACGACGACAACCGGACTGTCATCCCGTCCCGCTCGCCGGTGGTGCTGGACGAGGACGGCGGACCGGTGACGGTGGGTGTGCGGCTGTCGGAGGCGGTAACGTATTCAGGCTCAACTTTCCAGCTTACGTTTGATGTCAGCTCATCCGACCCAAGCGCGTTCACAGTCAGTCCGGACGAGGTGCAATTTGACGACGACCAGAAAAGCTGGGATATGAATCAGACGCTGACCCTCACGCCGGTCAATGACAGCACATTCACCAGCGCCATCAAAAACGCCACAGTAATCATTGCCGCCCCCAGCGGCACTGACAGTGGCATTAATTACTCTGGGTTCAGTGACACCATCCCCGTCGAGATCAGGGACGACGATCTTCCGCCGCTGGTGCTTTCCAGCACATCGCTGACCGTGGACGAGGGCGACAATGCAAGCTTCACAGTCAAGCTGGATTCGCAGCCAACGACGAGCGTCAGGGTGACGCTGGCAAAGACCAGCGCTTCCAGCGCCGACGTGACGTTCGACACCGACGACAGCACCACCGGCGACCAGAGCACCCTGACCTTCACGACCTCGAACTGGAACACCGCCCAGACCGTCGAGGTCAGCACGGTCCATG
>MEIF01000223.1 GCA_001750645.1 Gammaproteobacteria bacterium AqS3 | reverse complement strand
CGGGCGGCCCGCATCGAGGGGCACGCCGCCGAGCCAGTCGGCGCTGTGGCGCTCGGCGCCGAAGCGGTCTCCGGCAAAGCGGTCCTGCTGGGCGCTGCCGCTGCCGGCGGCACTGGCAAAGCCGGCGGCGAGGTCCTGCAGCGCCGAGCGGTCCAGGGCGACGGCCCGGCCGGCCAGGGTGGCGCTGCGCCCTAAGCGCTCGGCGTCCCAGCGCAGGCCGATGGCCTCCTGGGTCGAGGAGAGTATTCCGCCGATGGCCTCGGCCAGCAGCAGCTCGACGGTCTTCCGCTCCCGCTCCAGCCGGCCGTCGTCGTCGTCGGTGACGGCGACCGCCACGCTGGCGTCCTCGAACCCATCGGCGCTCAGGGTGACTGCGGCGGCGTCATCGGTCTCGTCGGTGTCGTGCCCGGCGCGCACCGTGACGGTCTGGGGGGTCTGCCAGTTGGCGGTGGTGAAGGTCAGTGCGGCCTGGTCGCCGGCCGTATTCGCATCGGCGTCCACCGTGACGTCGGCGTTGTCCGAGGCCAGGCTGACGCGGGTGTCGCGCACCGGCTGGGCGCTCAGGCTGACCCTGAAAGTCGCCGAGGCGCCCTCGTCCAGGGTCAGCGAGCGGGGGGACAGGTCGAATCTCAGCAGCGCCTCGTCATCGTCGGTGACCTGAACGATGACGACATCGCCGCCGTCGCCGAGCGCCCTGGGGCTGACGCCGATGCGCACCGTCTCATTCGAGGTGTCGGCGTCCTGCGGCGCCGTCACCGTCACGGTCTGTGCCCTCTGCCAGCTGCCGCCGGCGCCGCCGGTGAAGTTCAGCACGGTCTGGTTGCCGGCGGTGTTCGCATCGGTGTCGAGCGTGATGCCGGCGTCGGTCGGCAGCCTCAGCGTGACGGCCTGGCCGCCGGCGCCGGGATCCGAGCTCAGCCCGATGCTGAAGGTCGCCGAGGCGCCCTCGACGACCTGCACCGGGGCGCCCGGCAGCGTCGGCCTGGCGACGTCGTCGTCGTAGACCGTCAGCGCCACGGTGGTCGAGATGCCGTCATAGCCGCCGAGGCTGGCGCTCAGCGTCAGCGTGATGCTCTCATCGTCGCTGTTGCCGTCGTCCGGGTAGGTCATGGGGGTGCTGCTCCAGGGGAATGCCTGCGGGGTTTCCCAGTTGTCTGCGGTGAAGAACAGCGTCGAACCCGCGTCCCCCGAGCCGATCGACAGGTTGGCGTGGTCGTTGCTCAGGTTCACGAACACCAGACCGATGTCGTCCGAGGGCCGGTGCGACAGCCTGACGGTGGCGTCGATCTCGCCGGCCGTGTCAATGGCGTCCTGCTCGGTCATCTGCCAGGTTCGGTCTGAGACGATCAGGCTGTACTCGACCTGGTCGGTCACGGTGACCGGCAGCGAGGCGACGCCGACGCCGTTGCTGCTGAGGCTGATGGTTGCGGTGTCGTCGTCGCCGTCGGGGTCCTCGGCGGCGCTGACCGTAACGGTCTGGGCGGTCTGCCAGTTGTCGGGGGTGAAGCTCAGCGAGGTCTTGTCGAGGCTGACGTCGGTGTTGTCGGAGGCCAGGGTCAGCGTCCTGGCGAGCGGCGGGGCAGACTGCATGACGACCGTGAACGTCCCGCTGCCGTTCTCCTGGATCGCCAGCGAGGTCGGCGCCAGCGTGTAGCCGATGTCGTCGTCGATCAGCGCCACGGTGCGGGTCACGGGGGTTCGGACGCGCTCGCCGGTGAGGGTCAGCGTCACGGTTTCATCGAGGGAGTCGGCGTCCTGGGCGGCGCTGAGGGTGATGGTCTGGTCGCTGTTCCAGTTGCCGCCGGTGAAGCTGACCGTGCTCGGGCTGACCGTGATGTCGGGGTTGTTTGCCGACAGGGTGACGCTGGTGGCGCGCAGCGGGTTGGCCGCCAGCTTGATCGGGAAGGTCGTGGCGCCGCTCTCGGTCACCGATATCGGCGGCGAGGGCACCGTGATCACGGGTTCGATGGGGTCGTCGTCGAGCACGCGTATGGCCAGGCTGCCGGTCACGCCGCCGTAGCCGCCGTCCCCCAGCCCGGTGTCCTCGACCGTGATCAGCACTGTGTAGAGGTCGTCCTGGATGTCGTTGTCGTCCTGCTTGGCCGAGAGCGAGCTCTGCGTGGTCAGCTGGATGACGACACCGTAGTCGTCGCTGCCCTGCAGCTTGCCGGTGAAGACCTCCTGGCTGATGCCGGCGCCGCCCGGGCCGACCTGGAGGTAGGGCGTGTCGGCGGGGTCTCTGAGCAGCACGTTGAACCGGCTGGTCGGCTGGTGCGACAGCGTGATGGTGATGGGGGCGCTCAGCTGGTTGTTGCGGATGAATGTATCGCCCTCCCGGATCTCGATGACCGAGGGCGAGACCATGATGCGCCTGGCGTCGTTGACCTTGACGGCGAGGGTCTGGGACTCGGAGATGTCGGGGGAGGAGGCCGTGATGACGGCGGTGTCGTCGGCGCTGTCGGTGTCGGCTGCGGCGCTGACGGTGACGGTCTGCGGGATGGCCCAGCTGATTGCGGTGAAGGTCAGGGTGGTCTGGTTGCCGGTCTGGGCGCTGTCGGTGTCGAGGGTCACATCGGTGTTGTCCGAGGCCAGCGTGACCGTCACGTCGGCGGCGGGGCGCTCGTCCAGATGCACCGAGAACAGCCCCGAACCCTCCTCGCTGATCGACAGCGAGGAGGTCGACAGGACGATGTCGGGGTTCTGGCCCCGCACCGGCGCCGACAGCAGCAGGGCGATCAGCAGAAGGCTCGCAGGCGCCGACAGCAGGCGCCATCCCAGGCCGGCGGTGTGTTCGGGGGGGGACGGCGTCACGGCCTGAACAGGGGCTGCCGCCCGAGGGGCGGGGGTGCGGGGCATTGCCGGGCTGGTGCTGGGCGGTTGGCTGGGCTGGTCGCTGCGATGCGCGCTCTGGCATTCTGCATTTTTCTCGCCCTGCCGTCGGATGCGCACCTCGCTGCGGCGGGCATTCTACGGGCTGCACCGGGTCGGCAGGCCGCGTCCTGGGGCGGCGCCGGAATCAGAAGCGCCGCTGCAGCTCGACGGCCAGCCTCGAGCGGGTCTCGCCCCGACCCGAGACCTGGCGCTCGCTGAACAGCCGCAGATCCAGCCGCTCGCCGTCGGCGAATTTGACCCCGGCGACCTGGCGGGCGCCGCCGTATTCGCCGCCGGTGTAGCGGTACTCGGAGTAGGGCGTCAGCAGCCCGCCGAGGGTCCTCAGCCCGTAGCCGATGTTGCCGGCCATGCCCCGGTGCTGCGCCCGCACCTGACGCCGCCGCAGGTCGGCGCCGTCCAGCCCGAAGGCGTCGTCCCGCTCCAGCAGGTCGTCGTCCTCGGCGTTCCCCCAGGTCGGGCCGAGGGCGAAGCCCAGCCCCTCGCCGCCGCCCTTCGGGTGCAGCCGCAGCTGCAGGCCGGCGCCCCAGTCGCTGAGATCCTCGGCGCTGTGGGTCGTGAGGCTGCGCGCGCTGAGGTCGACGCTGAGGCGCTCCGAGGCCGAGAGCATCCGCAGCCCGGCGCTCAGCTCGACGCCGGTGCCGGTGATGCCGTCGCCGGCGTCGTGGCGCAGCTGCAGGGCGATGCGGGGGGTTGCCGTGACTGCCTCGCCGAAGCCGCTGTGCACCAGCTCGGCGCCGCCCCGGATCTGCATGCTGCTGGCGCTCAGATCCCGCAGTGCGGCCAGCTCCGAGCCCGAGGTCTGCAGCGTGCTGAAGCTGATGTCGCCCGCCCACGACAGCGTGGCGCTGCCGAACTCGGCGGCGGGCCAGCTGCCGCCGGCCGACATCAGGTACATCGATAGGTCGGCGGTTCCTTCCATCTGGTCGGTCTGGGTCAGGGTGGCGTCGCCGCTGACCACGCCCAGCATGATGTGGCCGGCGACGCCGTCGTCGGTGCTGATCTCGACGTAGGGCAGCACGATCGACAGGCTGGTCTCGATGGCGGCGCCGAACTTGCCCAGCGTGTAGTCGGCGTCGGCGCCGGTCGATGAGAACGCCATCCCCGACAGGATGCCGGCCTCGCTGCGCCGGTCAAAGCCGAGCCAGGCGTTGCTCTTCGAGCCGTCGAACTCGACGCCGTCGCTGGTGCCGGAGAACTCGCCGCTGTCGATGCGCCCCCAGATCGACCAGCCGCCCCCGCCGGCGGCGGGGCTTAGAGGGCTTAGGGCGTAGCTGAAGCCGTCGAGCAGGGCGCCGCGGCCGGACGATGGGCGCTGCCCGGCCGCGCGCAGCGGGCGACCGTCCTCGAGCCGGACCCCGCCGAGCCAGTCGCCGCTGTGGCGCTCGGCGCCGAAGCGGTCCTCGGCGAAGCGCTCCTGACCGGCGCCCTGGGCGCCAGCACGACCGGCAAAGCCGGCGGCCAGATCCTGGAGCAGCGAGCGGTCCAGCGCCATCTGCCGACCGGCCACGGTCGCCGTGCGCACCCCGCGCGGGGCGTCAAAGCG
>MEIF01000222.1 GCA_001750645.1 Gammaproteobacteria bacterium AqS3 | reverse complement strand
GGGCGTTTACGGGATTTCACTTCGATACGATAGGGCATTGCATAGGCTCCTGTGAAAGAGCCCCCTACGGGCGCACGTGCGCTTGCAGGGGGCGTTGCGAAATCGGGGGGTGGGATAGGGGGCGGTCGCCATTGCGCCGGCTGATACGCAGCCGAGCGGGGGAGATGCCCCCAACGATCAATCGGGCTTTTGCTGCTTCGGCTTCGTTGCGGGTTGGATAGTCAACGATCGGTGACCATATCCGAAACCCCAACCGCCAAGCGGTCGGGGCGATGCGCTGCATCGGGCGGTGTTGCATCTCCAACTGATAAATCATCGGGGTCTCCTGAGCCCCCCGCCGGCGAGGGCGGGGGGCAGTTGGCTAGGCTTCCTGATAGCGGGTGCGCACTTCGGTGCGCTCGCCAACATCCCGAAAGCCCGCACGAAGCCGGCGCGCCAACCGCTCGGCTTCGGCTTTCTTTTCGAAAAAGACGGGCTGCATATCTTCGCCAACAGCCAAGACATACTCGCCATTGCATCGCCATTCCACTATCCAGTTGTTCATCGGGGGTCTCCTAAGAGCCCCGCTCGAAGCCGAGCGGGGCGTGGGGGATTAGGCGGGGTTGGCTGCGATAAGCCAATGGTCACCCGCTTGATCATTCCAAGCCTTATGAACATCGAAGCCGGCGCCAACCAACCCCCGCAACCGTTCATCCAACTCCACCCCGATACCGAGAGCGCAGCGAGGGTTGGGGATGGCTTGGAAAGCGGGCGCCCCCCGCACCGTCATCGGGCGGGCTTCGCTATCGAGCATCGCAACATCGAAGCCCTGCGCCCGTAGCTGATTAGCGCAGGTGGCCAACTCCCCCCCGATGCCGGGGGAGCGTTGGTTTAGCCGAAACTTGCAACGGATGGCGAAGTCAAGGTCGGGCTCTTCGTCGGGGGTAAACTCGGCTTCGCAGCATTCCCGCACCGCTTCGGTCTCTCGCAACCGCTCGGCAACGAGCAAGCCGGCGAGCGTTTCGAGCGAGCGGGTGGCCAGCCAACGCCGGCGTTCATCATCGCCCCCGATCTCTTCGATGGCTTCGGCTGCGCCGGGCCAAAGGGTGACGGGCTCGCCCGTCTCTTCGCTCTCTTCGATGCCCCGCCATCCCGCAGCTTCGAAAGCGGGGCGGTCGAGCCGATAGCCGAGGGCGTAAAGGCTTTCGACTTCGATGTAAAGCCCCCCGTGAATCGCTTGGGGGTCGTCTTCGATGATCTGATGCATTGCAGGTCTCCTAGTTGGATGAGCCCCCGGGGGGCTAAAAAAATCGGGTTCCTTCACCGCCAAAAGCCCCGTTGCGGGGCTATGGGCGGTTGGGGTTGGGGGCGGGTTATTTCCAATCCACCCAACTCTTGCCGGGCTTGTTTTCCCTGTCCTGATCCCAGATCGTGATGAACGCGCCGGGGAGCGATGCGCATTTACGGGCGAGCTTGATCGCATCGGCTCGGCGTGACGTCGCCGGGCTTGTCGTAGTTGATCTCGACGCGGTATTTCCTGCCCGATGTCATCATGTCGAATGCGGGGGGTAATCTATTCATTTCAGTTCTCCTGTTGGGGATGAGCCCCCGCTTATCGAGCGGGGGGGATAATGGCGGTGGCGCTCATTTCGTCGATATGCGTGCCCGAAAGAGCGCAGCGTGATACCGAGCCTATTGGCTGCGTCGATGATTTCGGGATAAACCATCAAGCGGGTTATCCTGATCCCTTCACCCGCCCCCGTGTAATGCGGGGCGAGTTGGCGATAATGCTCGCTGGCTTCGGCAAGCGTTGCGAAGCGGGCGGGGCGGTAGGGGCGGTCTTCGTCGGGAATGGAATTCCAACGCTTGCCGGCGCCTTCCTTTACTTCGATATTGAAAGCCGATGCGGGCTGCTCGTTGATCTCGCCATTGGCAAGCGGGGTGGAGCCGGCGTGGGCTTCGGTCATCGCAACGAAAGCTTGGCGGTATTTCCTCGGTAGGGGGGTCGTGAACTTCATTTCAGTGCTCCGTCTTGGGGCGGGGCGGGATGCCCTGCGCTGCCCGATGTAGGAATAATAATCGCATAAAAAAATAAAGTCAAATATTTTTTTCGGGGGGCGTTTCGGGCATCGCTTCGATACCCGCTCGAAATGCGCCCGGCCCTACTATATAAGCATATTTCGAGATTTGCCCGAATTCGGTGATTAGCCCGAAATACCCGATCGCCCGCAGGATTTCCCACCGACCCCCCGATCCCGCCCCCGATCCCGCTCGATCCCGCCCCCGATCCCGCAACGATTGACCCCTATATTTATAGGATATCTATGCCGATCCCGATGCGCTCGGAGCCAATCGGCGGAAATCGAGGGCACGGTCACCGCGGGATCGAGATGATTTTTCGAGAAATATTTCTCGCTCGGCATCAGCCAATCCTTCAAAATTCGGGGGCGATCCCGCTCGATCCCACCGAGCGATCGCCCCGCTCTATATATGTCGATCCAAACGCCCATCGGCTCGGTCTCGAATCGGGGCGATGATCTATCCAAACAAAAGAAAGCCCCCGATAACCGAAGCCATCGGGGGCGAGCGGGGCGAAGGGTGGGTTAGCAATCCGAGAAT
>MEIF01000221.1 GCA_001750645.1 Gammaproteobacteria bacterium AqS3 | reverse complement strand
TTGCTTTTGGGCTTCGCCGCCAGCTTCACCGTGAATGTCCCGCTGCCGTTCTCGGCGACGGTCAGGTCTGTGGACGATACGATCAGCCCCCTGTCATCGTCGTTCACCGTCACCGGCAGGCTAACGGTTGCCAGTGTCATTCCCCCTCTTTTAACGCTCAGAGAGATCGTTTCGCTGCCGTTGCTGCCATCGAGGTCGTGGCCAGCCCTCACGGTTACTGTCCGGGCATTGCTCCACTTGTTAGGTGCAAAGGTCAGCGCAGCTTGGTTGCCCGACATGTCGGGATCGACATCCACCGTCACACCGTTATCGGACGACAGATGCACTGATCGGGCATTGGTGGGCCGATCTGCCAGAGCGACAGTGAATGTCGCACTGCCGCCCTCATTCACCGTCAGCGATGTCGGAGACAGGGTCAGTCCGATATCGTCATCAATGACTTCAACATCCACAGACTTCGCGACGAAGCCACCTCCGGTTAGTTTGATCGTCGCCGTTTCGTCTGTCTTGTCGGAATCATCAACAGCCGCAGAGATCTTCACTGTTTGAGCTGTGCGCCAGTTCGAAGTTGTGAACTCCAGCGCGGTTTGATTTCCTGCCGTATCGGGATCTGTGTCGTCAATCGTCACCTTGGAGTTTGTGGACGACAGGGTGACCGTTCGAGTGGTGTCAAGTTGGGCGGCAGGCCGGACAGTGAAAGTCCTGAAGCCGCCCTCTTCTATCGTCAGCGATGTTTTGGATAGGGTCAGGCCAATCTTGTCGTCGTCATTGACATTCACAGTCACAGTGCCTGAGTCGATGCCATCGCCGGAGAGTGTGATCGTTCCCGTCTCATCAACCTTGTTGCTGTCATGAGCCGCTTTGACTGTCACGACACGATTTGTGTCCCATTTCCCAAGTTTGAAGGTCATTGTGGTCTGGTTGCCCGTTTTACCGGTGTTTGTGTCAACCGTCACACCAGCAAGAGAAAGGCCGGATGACAGAGTCAGACTAATAGTCCGGTCGTATCTGGGCTGGGTATCCAGCTTGACTTCAAAGGTCTGATGGGTGCCCCCCTCGTCCACCGTCAGCGATGTCGGAACCAAGGTCAGCCCGATATCGTCATCAAGGACTGTGACCCTCACATAGCTCGTTTTGACACCGTCGCCTTTTAGCTTAATCGTTGCGCTGTCGTCAATTTTGTCAGCATCAGTGGCCGCCCTAACCGTTACTTCCTGGGCGGTGGTCCAGTTGTTGGTGGTGAAGGTCAGCTGGGTTTGATTTCCAGGCTTGTCCGGGTTGGTGTCAAAGGTTACATCGCTTGAACCTGTGCTGCGGGTCAAATTAATAATCCGCTCGTTTCCGGGATAAGTATCTGAATCTGGCCTGACCGTAAAGGTCTTGGAGCCCCCTTCCAGGATCGTCAGCGATGAAGGCGACGAGATCAGTCTGATGTCGTCATCAAGAACCGTCACGCTCACAGTTTCAGTGACAACGCCGGTGTCGGCCAGAGTAATCGTCGCGGCGATGTCAGCTTTGTCAGCATCAGTATCGTGAATGGCATAGACCCTTACGGTCTGGTTCTGATCCCACTTCTTGGATGAGTCGAAAGTTAGAGTGTTCTGGAACCCGAGCACTGTTAGGTCGGTGTCCACTGCCACATCAGGGTTGTCAGATGTCAGAGTGACCGTTTGGGCGCTTCCGGGATCTTCTGCCAGCCTGACCTTGAAGGACTTGGAGCGCCCCTCGATGATCGTCAGGGAGCTCTTCGTCACCTCAAGGCCATGGTCGCCGTCGGTCACCGTCACCGACACGTCCTTGTGGGGCACAT
>MEIF01000220.1 GCA_001750645.1 Gammaproteobacteria bacterium AqS3 | reverse complement strand
GCTTGGGTCGGATGAGCTGACCTCAAAATTAACCTTGGTAGCAGTGCCAGAGAACGCTACCGCCTCCGACAGCCGCACATCCACCGTCACCGCCCCGCCGTCCTCGTCGAGCGCCACGGGCGAGATGGACGGGACGATGTTCGGCTTGCCGGTGTCGATGACCCTGACGCCGTAGCCGGCGGTGACCCCGGCGAAGTCGCCGCCCGAGGCCGTCAGCGTGACGGTGGCGGTGTCGTTGTCGGTGTCTGTGTCGTCGCCGAGGACGGTGTGGAAGGTCTGGGCGGTGCTCCAGTTGGCGCGGGTGAAGCTCAGCGAGGTGATGGCGGTGCTGCCGGCGGCATCTGAGGCAAAGGTGATGTCGGGGTTGGTCGAACTGAGAGCGACCGTGACGCTGGCGCCGGGGCGGCGGGACAGGGCAATGCTGCGGGCCACGACCGAGTCCTCGGTGGCGATGATGTCGGCCAGTGTCGAGGGATTGAAATTCGCCGCACCCCCGTCGATATCCCGAACGGTGATCGTGACCCTGCCGGTGACGCCGGCGTAGCCGCCGCCCGCAGCCGCCAGGTTGATGGTTGCCGTGCCGTCGTCGGCGTCGCCGTCCGCGCTGACCGTGACGGTCTGTGCCGTGTTCCAGTTGCCGGTGGTGAAGGTCAGCGAGGTTTTGTCGAGCATCACATCGTCGTTGGTGCTGTCGTCCGGCTGAGCCAGCGTCACGGTGACGTCGTCTGAGGGCTCGCTGGTCAGCACGACCGTGAAGGTGTCGCTGCCGCCCTCGTCGATGTTGAGACTGCTCTCGGAGATATCCAGACTGGCGGTCTCGTTTTCCGTCACAGTCACCGACACTCTGCCCTCGACGTTGTCATAGCCGCCGCCCGCCGCAGTTAGCTTGATCATCGCCGTGTCGACCTCGGCGTCGGCATCATCAGCCGCGCTGACCGTGACGGTCTGGGCGACGTTCCAGTTGCCGGTGGTGAAGGTCAGCGAGGTTTTGTCGAGCGTCACGTCGGTGCTGGATGCGTCGGTCCGGGCGAGCATCACTTCCACATTCGCTGTGGGCTCAGAGCCCAGCTTGACGGTGAAGGTTGCCTCGTCGTCCTCTTCCACGGTCAGCGTCCTGGTCGACAGAACCAGGATGTCGCTGTCGGTGATGCTGAGGGACAGGCTGGCGCCGACGTCGAAGTAGCCGCCGCCCCTGGCGGTCAGCGAGATGGCGACGCTTTCGTCCTGGCTGTCGTCGTCCTCAGAGGTGCTGACGGTGAGGTTCTGGGCGGTGTTCCAGTTGGTTGCGGTGAAGGTCAGGGTGTTCTGGTCGCCCG
>MEIF01000022.1 GCA_001750645.1 Gammaproteobacteria bacterium AqS3 | reverse complement strand
CGGGCAGGGCGTAGATCGCCTGCAGCGGGTCGTTGGCGGCGCCGGCCACGTCGAGCAGCCGCTGCGTCCTCGGGGTCATCTCGGTCGGATCCCCGCCGCCGGCGGTGTCGGTGACGATGATCTCCTCGATTTCCTGCTCGGCGACCTCGGTGTCGGTCGGGTCGACCGGGTTGACCGGACTGCCCGGCGGAGCGCCTCCGGGGGGCTGCGGCTGGGCAAAGGCGAGGGCTGCGGCCAGGCAGGCGAGCAGCAGGACAAGGTGTGCAGAGGCTGTGCAGAGCCGGGGCGCCAGAGCCGATGAGACGGGTCCGGCGCCGTTCTCGCTGCTGTCTTCGGGTGAAATCGACAAGATGCTCAATGGGTCGGCAGCATCCGGACGGCGGCGATTGTATATCTCTTATATGTTATGTGTTGTATGCGGCGATGCGGCATTCGGTCCGCCCAAACCGATGGGATACAATCGCCGGCCGGTTGATGCGGCGCTGTTTTCGGCAGCCTTCAGGCGGGCCGGGTCGTCGCCCGATTGGGGGAGGACGGCAGCAGCGAAACAGCACCGCTCCCAGGAATCGCCCGCAGGAGACAGCAGAGGAAGCCGCCTTGACTGCCACAATCAAACTCAGCAAATCCAAAAAACTGCAGCGCCAGCTGGAGATCGTCATCCCGGGCGAGCAGGTCGAGGCCGAGATCTCGGCCCGCCTCAGGGAAATGCGCGGAAAGGTCAAGCTGCCCGGCTTCCGCAAGGGCAAGGTCAGCCCCGAGATCGTCCGCCAGCGCTACGGCGATCAGGCGCGCTACGAGGCGGTCGAGAGCCTGATCCGCCAGGCCGTCATCGACGGACTCGAGCAGCACGATCTCAACCCCGTGGACACCCCCAAGATCGATGACCTCAGGCAGAGCGAGAAGGAGGTGCGCTTCCACGTCAACTTCGAGATCTTCCCCGAGTCCGACTTCACCGCCTTCCACAAGCTCAAGGTCACGCGCTACGAGGCCGACGTCACCGACGCCGACATCGAGGCCGCGATCCAGCGCCTGCGCGAGCACAACCCCGACTGGAGCGACAGCGAGGCGGGCGGCGAGGACGGCGACCGGCTGACCTGCGACTTCTCCGGCACCTGCGACGGCGAGCCCTTCGCCGGCAGCACCGCCGAGGACTACAGCTTCATCCTCGGGCGGGGCGAGGCCATCGAAGGCTTTGAGGACAACCTCAAGGGGCTGCGCACCGGCGAGCAGAACACCTTCACCTGCACCATCCCCGAGGCACACCCCAGCGAGGACCTGCGCGGAAAAGACGTCGAATTCACCGCCAGCATCAAGCGCGTCGAGAAGCCGACGCCGGTGGAATCCGACGAGGAGCTGGCCAAAAAGATCACCCCGGAGGGCGAGGAGGAGCCCTACACCGTCGAGGTCATGCACGAAAAGCTGCGCCATCACCTGGGGCAGACCCTCAGGCGCATGCTGCACGAGCGCGGCCGGCGCGAGCTGCTCGACGCCCTGGCCGCGGCCACGAGCTTTCCGGTCGCCGAGGCCATGATCGACTCGCGCATGCAGCGGCTCGGGCTGGACGGCGCCGGCGCAGACAAGGGCGATGGCGATGGCGCGGGCAAAGACAAGGGCAGGAAGCGCAGCAAGCGCGAGATCGCCAAGGACAGGGAGCGCATCGCCGGCGAGCTGCGCTCGGCGCTGGTGCTGTCCAAGCTGGCCGAGGACGAGGAGATCAAGCCCGACGCCGAGCGCATTCAGGCCGAGATCGAGCGGCGCGCCGCCGACATGGGGATCGACCCCGAGCAGCTGCGCATGTACTACTTCGCCGACTCCGAGGACAGCCGCGGCGCCCTCGACAGCCTGGTCTCGAACCTGACCGAGGAGCTCACCATCGAGCGCACCTACGACCTGGCCGAGGCCGAGGTCAAGCGCGTCGGCTTTGAAGAGGCCACCGCCGCCGAGGCGTCCTAGCCCGTGACCGGTCGGGAGGACTTCAGTCCGGTGCGCACGCTCACCGTTGACTCCGAACACTCGGGCCGGCGCCTTGACAACCTGCTCGGCTCGCTGCTCACCGGGCTGCCGGTCGGGCGCATCTACAGCATGATCCGGCGCGGCGAGGTGCGCCTCAACGGTCGCCGCTGCCGGGCGCACAGCAGGGTTGCCGAGGGCGACCGGCTGCGCCTGCCGCCGGTCCGGCTGGGCGGCGGCGATGCCCCGGGCGCGCCGCAGACCCGCCGCAGCGAGGCGCTCTCCGGGCGCATCCTGCATCGGGACCGCAGCCTGATCGTGCTCGACAAGCCCGCCGGGCTGGCGGTGCACGGCGGCAGCAACCAGGGCGCGGGCGGGGTGATCGAGCGGCTCCGCGCCGAACTCGGCGAGGACACCCTGCAGCTGGTGCACCGCCTCGACCGCGACACCTCCGGCGTGCTGCTGATCGCCCGGCGCCACAGCGCGCTGCGCCGCTGGCACGATCTGCTGCGCTCCAGGCGGGTGCGCAAGACCTACCGCCTGCTGGTGCACGGCGACTGGCCCGACAGCCGGCGGCGCGTCGAGCAGCCGCTGCGGCGGGGCGTCGACCTCAGCGGCGACGTCCAGGTCAGCCCGGCGGGCGCCCCCGCCGTCAGCGAATTTGAGCTCATCAGCCGCTATGCCTCGGGCTACAGCGAGCTGCTGGCGCGCCCCCGCACTGGGCGCACGCACCAGCTGCGGGTTCACGCCACCTCGGCCGGATGCCCCATCGTCGGCGACGCCCGCTACGGCGATGCGGAGCTCAATCGGCGCAGCCGCAGGGCGCTCGGGCTCAGGCGGATGTTCCTGCACGCCGAGTCCATTGCCGCGACCGTCGACGGCGAGCGCACCGAGTTTTCAGCGCCGCTTCCGGACGAGCTGCGCGACTGCCTGAAGCGCCTGCAAAAACGCGATGCGGGGCAGTGATGTTGAAATTCTCAAAAGTTAGGGTAAAATCCCGCCGCTCGGCTGCGTTCCGAGCTCCATTTTTGACAACAACCCTTTAATTTATTCGGAGGCCCAAAATGGCAGAAGATCAAGATAAGCGGAACGAGGCAGTAGAGGAAGAGGCAGCCAAGGAGAGGAGCAACGCAGCTCGCGCCGGTTTGGGTGGAGGGCGCCGGGGCAGTGGCGGCGGCGGCAAATCCAGTTCCGGTGGCGGCGGCAGCAATGCGCTCGGTCTGGCGGCTCTGGTCATTGCCCTGGGTGCGGTCGGCGCTGCGGGATTTGCCTTCATCCGCGCCGGCCAGGCCGTCGAGCAGACCATCGAGGAAAACGAAAAACTCAGCGCCGAGGTCAAGGAACTGAGCGACGCCGTGGCCATCGTCAACCGCATCTCAGAAGAATCGCTCGGCGCCCTGCGCGACAACATGCAGGGAGCGCTTGAGGAAGCCCGCGAAAAACTGGCGCAGATCGACTCCGAGGGCATCGTCGCCAACACCAATGCAATCAACAAAATGGCCACCGCCGTGCAGACCGCCCGTGCAGAGGCCGCACAGGTGCGCAACGCCCTGCCGTCGCTCGAGGGTCGCATCAAGTCGGTCGTCGGCAACGCCAACAAGGGCATCAAGAACGTGCAGACCCAGCTCGGCAAGCGCATCGACCAGGTCAACTCCTCGGTGCGCAAGGTCAGCGGCGGCGTCGACAAGCGCATCGTCCAGATCGGCAAGCAGGTCGCCGAGATCAAGGTCGCCAACGCCAAGATGCAGACCGCAGTCGTCGAGACCGGCAAGCGCGTCGCCGGGCTGCGCAAGGAGATCGACCGCTTCGGCAAGCTGGTCACCAGCTTTGACACCGGAGCCCTTGAGCGCCTCAACGCCCGGCTGCGCGGGATCGAGCAGCAGGTCGGTCAGATTCCGGTGCGCATCAATGCACTGGAGCAGAACATGACCCAGATTCAGGGTCGCCTGGCGCGCGTCGGAGGCTAGCCGAGCGCGCTTTTCAAGGCCGGGGTGCCCCCGAGGCATCCCGGCCTTTTTTATGGCTCCCGGGGGATTTTTTTGGTGCTTTTCAGCAAGCAGAGCCGCAGCGACACCCGGTGCTCGGAGCGGCCGGGCATGGACATCGACAGATGGCCGACGAAACCCTGAATTTTTCAAACATCGGGCTGATCAGCCGACGCGCGGCTGACGAGGTGCGCCCGGTCTACGACTGGCTGGTCGGGCAGGGGATCACGGTGTCGCCGCAGCCGGACCTGGCCAAGGGGCTGGAGGTGGATGCCGCCGGCGTCCCGCTGCCCAGGATGGCCGGCGCCTGCGATCTGGTGGTGGTGGTCGGCGGCGACGGCAACATGCTGGGGGCGGCGCGCGTGCTGGTCGACTCCGACATTCCCGTCGTCGGCGTCAACCTCGGCCGGGTCGGGTTTCTGAGCGAGGTCAACCCCGATCAGCTCGACAAGACCCTGCTGCCCATCCTGCAGGGCGCCTACCGCGAGCAGTACCGCAGCCTGGTGCGGGTGCGCATCGGCGACTTCACCGGCGTGGCGCTCAACGAGGCCGTGCTGCACTCGGGGAAAGTCGCCCAGCTGGTCGAGTACAGCCTGCAGATCGACCGCTATGCACCGGTGCACCTGCGCGCCGACGGCATCATCGTGGCCTCGCCGACCGGCTCGACGGCCTATGCGCTCTCGGCGGGCGGGCCGATCATCTCGCCGGCCACCTCGGCGGTGCTGGTGGTGCCGATGCTGTCGCAGTCGCTGTCGAGCCGCCCGCTGGTGCTCTCCGGCGACACCGAGCTGAAGCTGGCCAGCGTCCGCAGCAGGAAGGGCAAGTGCTTTGTGACCCTCGACAGCAGCGAGGAGGTCAGCGTCAGCGACGGCGACGAGGTGCGCGTCGACCTGCTGCCCAAGGGGCTGAGGCTGCTGCACGCACTCGGCTACGACCCCTTCGAGGTCTACGGCAAAAAACTCGGCTGGCGCACGTGAGCGCCGCCTGGATGACGGCCACCCGCGGCGTCATCGCCGCCGCCGTTGCCGTCAGCCTGCTGGGGCAGTTCGGCAAGGACGCCGCAGTCCTGGCCTGGCTCAACCTGACCCCGCCCGACCCCGCCCTGGGGCTCTTCGGCGCCTTTGACTGGCAGCAGCCCTGGCGGCTGATCAGCGCAACGCTGCTGCACTTCGGCATCCTGCACCTGCTGTTCAACGGGGTGTTCGTCTACCTGCTGGCCGAGGACGTCGAGCGGCTCGACGGCCCCGGCCCGCTGCTGGCGCTGATCGCCTGCACCAGCATCGCCGGGCTGCTGGGCGAGCACTGGCTCTCGGGCGCCTCGGTGATCGGCGGGCTCTCGGGGGCGGTCTACGGCCTCTGGGGCTATCGCTGGATGCGCTCCCGTGCGCGCCCGGCCTACGGCCTCGACCAGGGCATCACCCTGGTTCTGCTGATCAACCTCGTGCTGGGTTATATTGGCTTGCTCAGCGTGTTGATGGGGGCGGCCGTGGCCAACCACGCACATCTGATCGGCGCCGTTTCGGGGATGGCTCTGGGGTGGATCGCCCAGCAGGCGTCGGTGTCGCCCCGATGAAGGTCTGCGGCAACCTGATCGAGGCGGTCGGCGGCACCCAGCTGATCCGCCTCGCCGGCCCCTCCGAGCAGACCGGCTGCGACATCTACGGCAAGGCCGAATTCAGCAACCCCGGCGGCTCGGTCAAGGACCGCACCGCCCTGGGGATTCTGCGGCGGGCGCTGGACGAGGGCCGCCTCGCCCCGGGCGGGATCGTCGTCGAGGGGACGGCGGGCAACACCGGAATCGGCCTGACCCTGCTGGCCTCCAGCATGGGCATTCGCAGCGTCATCGTCATGCCCGAAACCCAGTCCAAGGAGAAGCAGGACACCCTGCGCGCCATCGGCGCCGAGCTGATCCTCGTCCCCGCCGTGCCCTACCGCGACCCCGGCAACTACGTCCACCGCTCCGAGCAGATCGCCCGGGAGCTCGCCGAGACCGAATCCGGCCCGGTGCTCTGGGCCAACCAGTTCGACAACACCGCCAACCGCGACATCCACCGCACCACCACCGGCCCGGAGATCGTCGAGCAGCTCGGCGGCGCCCCGGACGGCTTCATCTGCGCGGTCGGCACCGGCGGGACGCTGGCCGGCATCTCAGCGGCGCTGAGAGAGGCCGACCCGGGGGTTCACATCGGCCTGGCCGACCCGCACGGCTCGGCGCTCTACGGCCACTACGCCTGCGGCGCCCTCGCCGCCGAGGGCTCCTCGATGACCGAGGGCATCGGCCAGGGGCGCATCACCGCCAACCTCGAGGGGCTCGAAGTCGACTCGGCCTTTCGCATCGGCGATGAGGAGATGCTGGGCACGCTGTTCAGCCTGGTGCGCAGCGACGGGCTGTTTCTCGGCGGCTCATCGGGCATCAACGTCGCCGGGGCCATGCACCTGGCGCGCAGGCTCGGCGCCGGCGCCAGCGTCGTGACCATCCTGTGCGACGCCGGCGGGCGCTATCAGAGCAAGCTCTACAACCCCGAGTTCCTCGCCGAAAAGGGGTTTGACCCCGAGGCGCTGATGCACCGTGGCTGAGGCCGCCGACACCACCGTCTACCTCAAAGACTACCGTCCGTATCCGCGCACCCTCGAGCGCACCGAACTTGAGATCGACCTGCACCTCGACGCCCCGGCCGAGGTGCGCACCCGGCTGCACTTTGCCGCCGGGGAGCCGGGCGAGCTCGTCCTCGACGGCGAAGACCTCGACACCCTGGGGCTGTTCTGGGGCGACGGCAGCCCCCTCGAGGAGGGCGCCGACTACCGCATCGACGGCGCCCGCCTGCACCTGCTGCGGCCGCCGGCCGAGGCCTTCACCCTGAAGACGCACGTCCGCATCGACCCGCACGGCAACACCCGGCTCGAGGGGCTCTACCGCACCAGCGGGCTGTTCTGCACGCAGTGCGAGGCCGAGGGCTTCCGCCGCATCACCTGGTATCCCGACCGCCCCGACGTGCTGAGCCGCTTTCTGGTCAGGCTCTCGGCGCCGAGGGCCGAGTGCCCGGTGCTGCTGGCCAACGGCAACTGCATCGAGACCGGCGTCGAGACCGGCATCGAGACCGGCGAGGAGGGCCAGCGCCACTGGGCGCTCTGGGACGACCCCTTTCCCAAGCCGTCCTACCTGTTCGCCCTGATCGGCGGCGACCTCACCTGGATCGAGCGCATCTTCGAGACCTGCTCCGGGCGCCCTGTGCAGCTGCGCATCTACGCCGCCGCCCAGCATCTCGAGCGGCTCGACTTCGCCATGGACGCCCTGGTGCGGTCGATGCGCTGGGACGAGCAGAACTACGGGCGCGAATACGACCTCGACGTCTTCAACGTGGTCGCGGTCGACGACTTCAACATGGGGGCGATGGAGAACAAGGGCCTCAACATCTTCAACACCGCCTGCCTGGTCGCCGACGCCTCGGTGCAGACCGACCAGGCCTTCGCCAACGTCGAGGCCATCGTCGCCCACGAGTACTTCCACAACTGGTCGGGCAACCGCGTCACCTGCCGCGACTGGTTCCAGCTGAGCCTCAAGGAGGGCTTTACGGTGTTCCGCGAGAACCACTTCGTCGCCGACGCGCGCGACGCCGACACCGAGCGCATCGCCGTGGTGCGCATGCTGCGCAGCATCCAGTTCCCCGAGGACGGCAGCCCCACCGCCCACCCGGTGCAGCCGCAGAGCTACCGCGAGATCTCGAACTTCTACACCGCCACGGTGTATGAAAAGGGCGCCGAAGTGGTCGGCATGCTGCGCACCCTCATGGGCGCCGAGGCGTTCCGGCGGGGCTGCGACGCCTACTTTGCCGCCCACGACGGACGCGCCGTCTGCATCGAGGACTTTCTCGAGGCGATGCAGCCCTTCGCACCGGAGCTCGACTTCGAGCACTTCGCGCGCTGGTATTTCCAGTCGGGCACCCCGCAGATCGACGTCGAGGAGGACTACGACGCCGAGCAGGGCGTCTACACGCTGACGCTGCACCAGCACACCCCGCCGACCCGGCTGCAGAAGCACCCCGAACCGCTGCTCATCCCGGTGCGCATGGCGCTGCTGGATGCCGAGGGCGACAGCGCCGGGGCGCCGCTGCCGCTGCACAGCGATGACATCGCCGGCGGGGTCGGCGAGGGCGGCGGGGCAGATGGCCAGGGCGGGGCGACCGAGACCGTGCTCAGGTTCAATCGGGAGCGCCAGAGCTGGCGCTTTGAGGGCGTTCATCGCCGCCCGATGGCCTCGCTGCTGCGCGGATTTTCGGCCCCGGTGCGGCGCATTGACACGCCGGCGCCCGACGAGCTGCAGCGGCGCGCGCAGATCGACACCGACCCCTTCAACCGCTGGGACGCTCTGCAGCAGCTCGGCGTTCTGGCCATCGCCGACGCCGACGCCCACGCCGACACCCTGATCGAGGCCGTGGCGAGCGCGCTCGAGTGCAGCGCGCAGGAACCCGCCCGCGGCGCCCAGGCGCTGTCCTTCCCCGACATGGCGCAGCTCATCGAGCTGAGCGACGCCGCCGAGCCCCAGAAAATCGCCCTCGAGCGCAGCCGGCTGCTGGGGCGGCTGGCCGATGCCCTGCGGGGCAGGTTGACAGAAGTCTGGGAGCATTTGCGGGGTGGCGTCTTGAAAGATGCCTCCTACAGCCCCGATTGGCGCCAGGCGACCGCGCGGCTGCTGTCGAACCGCTGCCTCGAGCTGCTCTGTCTCGACGGCAATGCCGACTGGTGCGAGCTGGCCGAGCGCCAGGTTATCGAGGGCGCCAACATGACCGACCTGTCCGCCGGCATGACGGCGCTGCTGCTCAGCCGGGCGGGCACCGAGCGCGCCCGCTCGCACCTTGAGGAACTGCGCCGGAGCCGCGCCGACGAACCCCTCGTGCTCGACGCCTGGCTGCGCTGGCAGGCCGCCAGCGAGCACCTCGGCGACCTCGACAACATCCGCCGACTGCAGGGCGACGAGCGACTCGCCGGCGGCAATCCCAACGCCGTGCGCGCTCTGATCGGCAGCTTTGCCCAGAACCCGCATCACTTCCACCGCAGCGACGGCGCCGGCTACATCTTTCTGGCGGACTTCCTCGGCGAACTCGACCGCGCCAACCCCCAGCTGGCGGCGCGCCTGGCGCAGCCCCTGGTGCGCTACCGCAGACTCGCCCCGGCGCTGCAGCAGGGCTGCCGCCGGGCGCTGCAGAACCTCAAAACCCGCGGCGACGACCTCTCAGCCGACCTCTCCGAAGTCATCGACCTGGGGCTGGAGGGGTAGGTGTGCTTTTTTATCGGGGGAACTTAAGGCCGCTGGCTTTGATGGGTCTTGAAGAAGGGTTCAGAAATGGGTGACGAAACCAGTATTAAAAATTGGGGCGGCTGTAACTTATACAAGGTTAGAGATAACAGAAAAGAGATTCTGGTTAAGTCTGAAGAACTAGATGATGATGATAAAAAGAAAAAGTTCCGTTCTGAGATTGAGCCCTGGTTAACTGCGCTGGTGCAAAGCGAGCACCTTTCATTGTTGGTGGGCAGTGGGCTCTCTAGATCTCTTTTAGGTTCTGCAAAAGGCCAAAATAGAATGGCAGAAATGGCGCTGCCTGAATTTCAGAAGCAAATAGAACATGAAGCCAAAAAAAGTGCTGAGCGTGCGGAGCGTAAAGAGCCTAATATTGAAGATCAGATAAGAACTTATAACGAGCTGATTAGAGGGTTAGAAATTTATATCTCAGAAAAGGTTTATGGGGGTAAAAAAATTCAGAAGCAACTGAAAAAGCTTAATGAAGGATTTGCACAAGGGTTAAAAAATTTCATACGCCAGATTCTGATAGATGAACACAGCATTATTTACGGGCAAGGTTCAAACCCTGAAAGCAAGGCAGGGGATCTCATGAATTTTCTGATCAGCTTTGCCAGCCGGTCGGCGACCAGGGAGCGCCTGAACATATTCACGACAAACTATGACCGTATTATTGAGTTTGGCTCCGAGCTTGCCGGCATCCGTTTGATTGACCGATTTGTTGGTTCCGTCAATCCAATTTTTCGTTCCTCGCGCATGGAAGTGGACATGCACTACAACCCTCCGGGGATTCGCGGCGAGCCGCGATACTTGGAGGGCGTGGCCCACTTCACAAAACTTCACGGCTCTCTAGACTGGAGCGTTAGGGACCGAATTGTTCGCCGATATGCACTTCCTTATGGTGCTCAAGATATTGGTAAGTATCTAGAGGAAGGGCATGAAAACCTTCTCATTTATCCCAATGCGGCCAAAGACAGGGAAACAGCAGGACATCCCTATGTGGAACTGTTCAGAGACTTTGCCGTGTCAATCTGCCGGCCCAACTCCACTGTTTTCGTTTATGGCTATGGTTTTGGGGATGAGCATATCAACAGAGTGCTTGAAGACATGCTGACCATCCCTTCAACGCATTTGGTCATTATGAGTTTTGATCATGCTGATGGGCGTATTAAACGTTTCTACGACCGGGTTAATCGTCCCGCTCAGATCTCGCTTCTTATCGGCAATCATTTTGGTTGTTTGGAAAATTTGGTGGACCACTACTTGCCGAAGCCGGCTATTGATCGCACCACAATTCGAATGGCAGAACTATTAAAAGCACGAGGCTTAGATGTGCAGCCTAAACCTAAATGTGATCAGGAACCTGAATGTGGTCAGACCACCGCTCAAAATCCACAAGTTACTCTTGATTTATTTTCAGATATAGCTGACGAAGAATCTGAATGAGTATTTCCCCGACAGAATACTCTGCATCTTTAAGGATTGGGTCGGTTGAATTTGTATCGTCTGATCAGATCGATGTTGTACTGGATTTGGAAACCCCTGATGGTGTGGCGGCAAATGCAGGTGTTCCGAGAGCATTTCCACAGGTTAATGGCTATGTTCTTATTGCTGCGGGCTCTGGCCACATCGTTTCTCAGGTTGAATGGATAACGGTTGAGCATTCTTCATTTCCCAAGCGCAAGGGATTTCAGGATTACGGCTTGATTGACCTTCCGTTTCCGCTCAGAAAAATGCGAGTCAACCCTCTCGGAATCCTTAAGCAGGACGGCGACAGTTTTTCATTTGCGAGAGGTGTGCATGCGTTCCCCAGTGTCGGAGAGCCTGTTCTTATTCCAACAGATGAGCAGCTTAAAGCTATCGTTGAGACTGGCGAGAACAAACACGTCAAAATTGGCACCAGCCCTATGATGGCAAATGCTGAAGTTAAAGTTGATCCGGACAAATTATTTGGCCAGCACTTGGCTGTTCTCGGGAATACTGGGAGTGGAAAATCATGTTCAGTTGCAGGGCTGATTCAATGGTCAATGCAAGTTGCTGAAAAAGAGGCACCTAAAAATTTAAAGCCTAATGCAAGGTTTATAGTGTTAGATCCAAATGGAGAATATTCAAGCGTATTTAAAAAATCAGCACGGGTTTTTCAAGTTGGTTCAACTAAACCTAATCAGCCTTTGAAAGCTCCTTTGTGGTTCTGGAACAGTGCAGAATGGATTTCTTTTACAAAAGCCAGTTCGGGTGCTCAAGCGCCATTACTAAGGCGCGCCCTTCGATCAATGAGAAACAGAGATTATCAAGCAACAGTACATGTCAGTATAGAAATCAAAGATTTTCTAGGGTCTGTTTTAGAAAAAGTAAGAACAGAAAAGAAAAACGGGAAGCTTTGGACAGGATATAAGGAATCTATTCGTTTTCTAGATGATATATCTGGCTGGCTTGGTGATATCAGGCATCTTGAACAAAAACTATACGAAGATAATGAAAGGTTAAATTCTTTAATTTCTGTGTTAGAAAATTATAAGAATATAAGAGAAAAATCAGATAAAAATCCGTACCCAAGGATTCAAGCTTCGCATGAGGAAATTGACAAAATAATCAATGAAATGGAAATAGCGTTTTATTTTTTCAATGGTGTTGAAAAAGAAATCCTGTCGATGAGTGAAGATATTCCGATCAAATTTTCTGGACAAGATTTTTTAAATTATTTTGAATTATTGTCAAAAAGTTCTAGCAGCTCGCAATATATGGAGTATTTGCTAACACGCATTCGAACAATGCTGGAAGATGCTCGAATGAACGAAATCATTGGCGATGATGAAGAGCTTAAGCTTGATGAATGGCTGAAAGACTATATTGGAGGGAATGAGGCGGAAAACGGCTATGTCACTGTCATAGATTTATCCTTGGTTCCCACTGAAATTGTTCATTTAGTTACAGCAGTGGTGGCGAGAATGGTTTTTGAAGCCTTGCAAAGGTATAGAAAACTTGAGGGAAAATCCTTGCCCACCGTATTAGTGATGGAAGAGGCACATACATTTATTAAGCGATACAAGGAAGACTCAGAGGTTCAGAGTGCTTCATCTATCTGTTGTCAGGTCTTTGAAAAAATCGCCAGAGAGGGCAGGAAATTTGGACTCGGACTTGTACTGTCTTCCCAGAGACCTTCTGAACTCTCGCCAACTGTTCTTTCGCAGTGCAATAGCTTTCTGCTGCACCGCATCAGCAATGACCGAGATCAGGAACTCATCGGTCGGCTTGTGCCGGACAACCTTAGAGGGTTATTGAGAGAGCTGCCGTCACTGCCAGCCCAGCACGCGATTTTGCTTGGCTGGGCTTCGGAATTGCCGGTGATGGTCAGAATGAATGACTTGAAGAAGTGCGAGCGCCCGCAGTCAGACAACCCAGATTTTTGGAAGGTCTGGACTGGACAAGAAAAACGACCAATTGATTGGAAAAAAATAGTCAAGGACTGGCAGGGAAAACAGATTGACGATTCAGAACCGCCCGAACAGGATGGAGAAATTTGAGCGACTGGCAATCTGCTGTCGCTCTATGAAATCTCCCTACCCAATCCAGCTGGAGTTTTCCGCGACTGCGTTGCGGCCGGGGTCGGTGGCGTTGACCGGGGCTGCGGCATCCTCCATGCCGAAGCTGACGCCGAACAGCACGACGGTTTCGTCGGGCTCGCCAAAGGCCTTGCGCACGACGTCGGGGTAGTAGCGCAGCGTCCCCTGCGGGCAGCTGCCGACGCCCATTGCGGTCAGCGCCAGCATGAAGTTCTGCGCCGCCATGCCGACGTCGACCGCCACGGTCGCCCCGAAAATCTTGTGCATGCAGAAGAACGCCGCGTGCGGGGCGTCGAACATCAGGTAGTTGCGAAGGTTGGCGAGGGCGCGTCCCTCGGTGTCGCCCCGCTCGACGCCGAGCTTGTTGTACATCGCCACCGCGCAGTCGATCTGGCGGCGCCGGTACTCGGGCACTTGGGCGTAGTCGCCCGGCGGAAAATCAGGGTGGGGGGCAACGTCCCTGCGCACCCGATCGGTCAGCTCGGTGCGGATTGCCTCAAGGGCGTCCCCCGAGGCAATCAGGATGCGCCAGGGCTGGACGTTGCAGTTGGACGGGGCGGCGTTGGCGGCCTCGAGCGCCCGCTCAATCACGCCGCGGTCGAGCGGCTCGGGGAGGAAGGCGCGCACGGAATGGCGCTGCTGGATGACGTCGAATAAATCCAAGGGGGATCTCCAGGGCGGGCTGGGAGGCGGCGATTGTAGTGGCGCCGCGCGCCGCGCCGAACTACTGCCCGCGCCGAACTTCTGCCCGCGCCGAACTTCTGCCCGCGCCGAACTACTGCCCGAACCGGGCGCCGCCCTCGGCGAGCCAGCCCTCCTCCTCGGCGGTCGTCTCCCGCCCCAGGGCGGCGTTGCGGTGCGGGTAGCGACCGAAGCGCTCGACGATCTCGGCGTGCTGGTGCGCCCACTGCAGGGCGTTGTCGACGTGGTGGCGCTGCTCGGCGGGCAGGCGCCCCCGCATGCGCTCGAGCAGCCCGATGTGGCGGCGGTGCTGGGCGATGTCCTCGGAGTGCTCCAGCGGCATGTAGAAGAACAGCCGCTGCACCGGCTGCAGCAGCGCGTCCACGCCCGAATCCAGCCCCTCGAGCACCAGCCCCAGCGCCCGGGCGTCGCCGGCAAAGGCGCGCACCTGGCCGCGGTAGAGGTTGCGGGGGAATTGATCGAGCAGCAGGATCAGCCCCAGCCGCCCCTCGGGACTGCGCACCCAGTCGCCGTAGCCGCCGTCGAGCGCCGCCTCCACCGCAAAGCCGAAGCGCTGGCGGATGGCCTCGTCGGTCTCCGGGGTGCCGGCGTACCAGAGCGCGCTCTGCGCATCGGGGCTGAAGCCGCCGCTGATCTCGCCGAACCAGAACTGCATCAGCGCGCGTACGCCGTGTGGCAGGGCGCCGCTGGTCAGGCTCACGACGGGGTGACCAGGATTTTGGCGTGGGCGTTCGGGCTGGCCAGCTCCGCAAAGGCGCCGGCGATGCCGTCGATGCCGACCTCGCCGGTGATCCAGTGCCCGATGTCCAGGGCGCCGGATTCGATCTGCGCCAGCGTGGCGGCGAATTCCTCGGGGCTGTAGCCAAGCACGAACTGCAGGTTGAGTTCGCGGGCGATGGCCTGCAGCGGGCGGATGCGGTCCTCCTCCATGCAGACCCCGACCACGACGATGCGCGAGTCCCTCGGGCAGGCCTGCATCATCGTCGCCAGCACGCCGGGGACGCCGACGCACTCGAAGGCCACGGTCGGGCGCAGCGGCGAGTTCTCGCCGGCGAACAGGTTTTCCAGGGCGGCCGGGTCATAGCCCGCAGGCTGCGACAGTTCGACCCAGGTCTGATAGGGGCTGGCCTCGGCCGGGTCGACGACGACATCGGCCCCGCAGCGCTCGGCCATCTGCCGGCGCAGCGGCGAGAAATCGGCGGCCACCACCGGCCCGCACTCCCGCACCTTGAGCGCACTGATCACCGCCAGCCCGACCGGCCCGCAGCCGATCACCAGCAGCACCTCGCCACCGCCCAGGTTGGCGCGCTCGACGGCGTGGGTGCCGACCGCCATCGGCTCGGTCAGCGCCGCGGTGCGGGCATCCAGCCCCGACGGCACCGGCAGCAGCAGCATCTCGTTGAGCACCATGAACTCGGCGTAGCCGCCGGGCAGCTCGTTGGAGTAGCCGACCGTGTGAACCTGGCCGTTGTGCAGCGCCATCGGCATCGAGCACACCAGCGCCCCGGGCTTGAGGGCGCGCTCGGTGTCCGGCCCGAAGTCGACGATCTCGGCGCAGAACTCATGCCCCATGACCACGCCGGAGGAGAAGTCGGTCGGCGCCATCAGCGGGCTGAGCGGCTCCTCCATCATCGCCGCCCCGTGCGTCAGGGCGTGCAGGTCCGAGCCGCAGATGCCGCAGTGCCGCGTGCGCACCAGCACCTGACCCGAACCCGGCTCGGGGGGAGGAATGTCTTCGACGTGGATTGTCCCGTTGCGGGCGATGGCGGCTTTCATCTGGCGGACCTCGTGGCTGAGCCGCGGCGAGTTTAGCACTGCGTGATAACATTGCCGCCGCTGCAAAAACAGCAGGGAGAGCCCGCATGCAGACCCCCGAGATTCCGCTGCGCCACGGCATTTTTCTGGCGCCCTTTCATTCCCTGGAAGAAGACCCGACGCTGGCGATCCAGCGCGACCTTGAGCTGGTCGAATGGCTCGACCGGCTGGGCTATGCCGAGGCCTGGATCGGCGAACACCACTCCTCCGGCTTTGAGATCATCGCCTCGCCCGAGGTGTTCATCGCCGCCGCCGCCGAGCGCACCCGGCGCATCCGCCTGGGGACGGGTGTGGTCTCGCTGCCTTATCACAACCCGCTGACCACTGCCAACCGCATCGTCCAGCTCGACCACCAGACCCGCGGGCGGGTGATGTTCGGCGTCGGCCCCGGCCTGCTGCCCGCCGACGCCAAGATGTTCGGCATTGAGATCGCGCGCCAGCGCCCGCGCATGGTCGAGGGGCTCGAGGTCATCCTGAGACTCTTCGCCGGCGAAACCGTGACGCAGAAATCCGACTGGTTCGATCTGGTCAACGCCAACCTGCACCTGCTGCCCTACACGCACCCGCACCCCGAAATCGCCGTCGCCAGCTCGGTGACCCCCTCGGGCGGGCGGCTCGCCGGCACCCACGACCTGGGCATGCTCTGCGTCGCTGCGACCCAGGACGGCGGCTACGACGCCCTCGGCATCAACTGGAAACTCGCCAACGAAGTCGCCGCCGAGCACGGGCGCGCAATGGATCGCTCGAGGCTGCGCCTGGTCGGACCCATGCACATCGCCGAGACCGAAGCCCAGGCGCGCGAGAACGTCGCCTTCGGCATTCACAAGTGGCTCGAGTATTTCCAGAACATCAGCCCGCTGGCGGCGCCGGTGCCGCCCGGTGCCGACCCGCTGCAGCACATGGTGGACCAGGGCATTGCCGTGATCGGCACGCCCGATGCCGCCATTGCCCAGCTCGAGCGCCTCTACGCCAAGCAGGGCGAGTTCGGCTGCTTCCTGCAGCTGGCGCACAACTGGGCCGACTGGGATCGCACCAAAAAATCCTACGAGCTGTTCATGCGCCACGTCGCCCCGCACTTCAACGGCGCCAACCGCAACCGCGAGGCCTCTTATGCATGGGCCGGCGCCAACGCCGCCAAGTTTGGCGAGGAATCCGGCAATGCCGCACTGCAGGCGATCGAGTCCGGCGGCAAGTTTGACAGCGGCGAGAGGTCGGGGAAGAAAGCTGACAAGGCCGGCAAAAAGCCCGCGAAAAAGTCCGCGAAAAAGCAGGACAAAAAGCCCGCCGCCAAGAAAAAATCATCAGCCAAATCCAAGGCGAAAAAATCCGGAAGCTAGGCCGTGAACAAATAAGCGGACGGCAGAGACATGGAAACCAAGAATTTCGAGGCGGTGCAGCAGAAGATACTCAGCCTGATGGAGACAGAAGGCGCCAACTGGACCAGACCCTGGGTTGAGGCCAAGCGACCGATCAACTGCGTCAGCAAAAAGCCGTACCGGGGCTTGAACAATTTCTCGCTCGCAGTGAAGGGCTATGAATTCCACGAGTGGGGAACTGTCAAACAGTGGAGGCGGCGGGGCTGCAGCGTCAAGGCCGATCAGGTCAAAAAAAGCGCGAGGATTTATGTCTGGATTCCGCTTGAGAAAAAAGAAAATGCGCAGGAGGAGGGCAGGCGACCGCCGCGCGAGGACGGGCTCAATTGGTTTGAGCGGGGCATGTTCAAGGGTTTTCCCGTATACAACGCCGCCCAGGTTGACGGCTACAGGGCGCCGCCGCCTTCGGAACATCAAATCAAAACCGAACTGACCGAGGGCGAGGTTTTTGCGATTGATTGCTGGATTGCCAATACCGGGGCGCGCATCACGCATAAGGGCGATGCGGCCTTTTACAGACCCATCCTTGATCGCATCACCATGCCCTTGAAGGAGAACTTCATCTCCGACGTCGCCTATTACTCGACCCTGCTGCATGAGCTGACGCACTGGACCGGTCATGCGAGCCGGTGCAAACGTCATTTTTCGATGGAACAGGAAGACTACGCCAAGGAAGAACTGGTCGCAGAAATCGGCTCGGCCATGCTCTGCAATGAACTGCAGATCGAAAAGACAGTCCGCCCCGACCATGCGCACTATCTAAACCACTGGATTCAGGCCATCAGGAAGAACAGGCAGTCCATGATCAAGGCGTTTGCCGATGCACAAAAGGCGATTGATTTTCTGGAAAAACTGCAGGAGGCCGGGGTCGGCAATTTGCAGCAGGGTTTTCACGCTCGCATTGAGGGCGATCAATTTCAAAGGCGGATTGCCCTCTGAGCAATGGGATTTTTAGTCGTATTGGGCATTTTGCTATTGATCCTCGGCCTCGTTGCATTCTGGCGGCGCAAGGTTCAGCTGGGGCAGGCGCTGCTGAGAGCGGCGGGGTTGGTTTTCAGGATTAAAAGGGCGGGCGATCAGGCCGAGCGAAAGAAGCAGCAGCAGCAGGACACCAACCGCGAAAAACTAAAGCATCTCAGCGAGGAGGAATTGCAGGCCGAGCTGGACCGACGTGCCGACGGCAAAACACAAAACTCCGATCGCGAGTAGGGGCAGTTTTTCCGCTCAGTTTTCCACCCAGGTTTCCACAGCTTTTGGTTGGTTCCGGCTTGCATTTAATGCGATCACAAGCAGGGGTTGAAATGAAAAGTTTGAGAAAAAGATGAGGTCTAAGTAATGGATAGATACAGAGTTTCACACGAGAGCAAAACGCGCATCGCGGTTTGGGATGATGTGGAGGATAGGATTGCAGGTGAGGCGTGGCCGCAATACGGACGCAGCTGGCCTATGACGATATACAAATATGCCGACAACGAGGGGAGTGATGAGAAGTTGGATCAAGACTGCCAGCCGGAGCGCGCCAGTGTGATCGATGCAATTGTTGCAGCCTATGAAGAAGCCAATGAAATTGGATCCTCAATCCTATAAAAGTGGAAGAGTTCAACTGCTCATTTGTCAACTTATTTCCTGAATCCTTACTTAAATAATGCGACCAGCGCAAGTAAAACCACAAGGGCAGGTTGACACCGCATTGCGAATTTATACCACCGTTCCTGTCTATTCTTGGATATTTGCTCGTCTCTGTAACGCGCAATTAAATTCTCTTCAAACTGCGTCAATTCCTCCCCGCCTGTTTGATCTGCATGTCTTTGACACCATGATTTTGCTTCGGCAATGCTGCGAAAAATCCTGTCATTGCCTGAAAATTTACATTTCACAGTTTGCCTGAAAAAGTATTTCTGTGCTGAAATAAATTTCCTAAAAGGATTGTCTGGGTCAGGAGTAAATGTTATGTCGCCATCAAAAAAATGTCTCTCGATAATCATCACTTCACCTTCTTTTGCATCTTTTAGATACCTTCCCAGAAAAGTGCTCTCATCAAGATTTTCATTATCAGGCATATTTTGGGGATCTATGACGCGCCTAGTACATTGCGTCTCTCTGACAGAATAGGGCATTGGCATGGACACACAAAATCCTTTTTCAGGAATGGTGCTGATATCGTATCGGTATTCCGCCTTAGATTCCTTCGTAATAAAAAGGCAACCGAATGTAAGATCTTCTGAGTGTTTCTTCCAGCATATCTTGTTCATTATTGAATCCTCCGGTTGAGAAGCATGATTTTCTTATCTGCAGTCTGTCTGATTTGATTCTTGGTGAAATCAATCAAAGCTATAAAAGGCATGATGGAATAAGTTGCAAGTGAAACATTTGTGTTTGAAAACCAACAAGCAAGAGAGCAGAATATCCAACGCGAAAAACTAAAGCATCTCAGCGAGGAGGAATTGCAGGCAGAATTGGACAGGCGGGGCAGACAGCGAGACACAGATGAAAGCAAAGAACTCTGACCATGAGCGAGTAAAACCGGGCTAGGCTGCCTTGGAATACTCAATAGCTTTTTCCAATGCCTTGACCTTCAGCACTCTAGATTTGCCAAACCAAGCTGAGGCGAGTCTGGCATCGGCTGAGTCTCCTCTCTCATGATCTGTGAAATAAGTCACAGCGTTGAAAACGTTCCACCAACTGCCTGGCCTGAATTGATGACCCGGTTGAGTTTCTATGAGCTGATATATTTTTTTTGATGTTTTAGATAGTTCATCCCAGTGAAGATATTCGCCTCTTTTTTTCTCAGAAAAGTTCGGAAACAGGTTATCAAGATATTCAATCGCTGTTTCATCTCTGTATCTTTTTTCACCCAGTGATTCAGCTGTCTGTCTGTATGAATAAAACTGTTCTTGTGCGAGTCCAAGCATCTTCTTTGCAGATTTCAGAGTTATTTCAAAATTCTGCTTATGGTGACTGAACTTTACAGAATTGTTTGAGACAGATCTTAGGGAAAGAGTCAGCGTGTTATTGCAGACCACCCTGATGGGAGTGAATCTAATATCGATTGAATGACCGAATTCGTGGGGATTGGAAAAAAGCAGGTATGAATCAACTCTATCACCACCAAAAAGTTCAAACGATTCGTCCACTTTGGCGAGAACCCATACGATTCTGCCGTTTTTCAATGAGCCTGCTGTATGCATCTGCATATCGCCAGCCCTGCAAAACTCATCAAAGAACTGGAAGGCGGTTTCATTTTGGCAGGGCTCCCAAGTTGCACTAACGATACTCAGAACAGAGCGATCAGACGATCTGACCAAAGCCTTTTTATTAGGAATAACAATTCCTTCAGATGTGCTCATAGATTGTTTCTCAACAGTCCAATCCAGTCCGGCAGCGACCTGCATTTCATACGGGCTCAGATCATGCGGGACTCTTACTCCAAGTCCATGCCAGGGAACTTCTCCTGCGTAAGCCATCGTCTCGACTAAATGTGCCATGAAAACCTCCTTTGATTCTTGATCAAGAAAATCGTTTTTGAGAATTAAATGTTACTGACTCATATACCACCCGCCGTTGGGCGAGATGACCTGGCCGGTGATGAACTTGGCCTCGTCGCTTGCCAGATACACCGCCGCCCAGGCGATGTCATCGGGCTCGCCAAAAGTGCGCAGCGGGGTCTGCATTTTGATCATGTCGCGCATCGGCCCCAGCGGGGCGGTCATGTCGGTGTCGATCCAGCCTGGGGCGATGGCGTTGACGCGAATGCTCCGCTGGGCGCCCTCGTTGGCGTGGGCTCTGGTCAGGCCGAGGATGCCGGCCTTGGCCGCGCAATAGGCCGGCGCCATCCCGCCCGAAGTCCCCATGATCGAGCTCAGGTTGACCACGCTGCCCGAACCCTGCGGGTTCATGATCCGAAACGCCGCCCGCGTGCAGAAGAACGTCCCGCCCAGGTGAATGCCCAGCATGCGGTGCCATTCATCGTCGGTGGTCTCCAGCGTCGGCTCCGAGTAAATCTCGGTTTCGCCGGTTGTTGCCAGCTCCATGGCGCGCTGAATGTTGCGATCCATGCGCTCCTTGATCTCGTCCGCGGGGACATCCTCCATCCCCGAAATGCCGGCGTTGTTGACCAGCACATCGAGCCGCCCGTAGCGCTCGACGACCTGCTCGAACATCGCATCGACACCCTTGCTGTCGGAGACGTCCGCCGCCAGCCCCAGACCCTGCACCGACTGCGCCACCGCCTCGGCCGCCTCCTGGTTGAGGTCGTTGACCACCACCGTGGCGCCCTCGTCCCGAAAGCGCCTGGCCATCGCCGCGCCCAGCCCGCGCGCCGCCCCCGTGATGAGTGCGACCTTGCCCGTCAATCTTTCCACAGTGAAACCTCCCCGTTTTTCGGTGTGATGTGCGTGATGTGTCAGCGCCCCTTGAACTCGGGGGCGCGTTTTTCGAGGAAGGCGGCGACGCCCTCCCGGTGGTCTTCGGTCTCGCCGCAGCGCAGGTGGGTGAAGGACTCGCGGTCGAGCATCTCGTGGTAGCCGCTCTGCAGCGCCATGTCGACGTTCTCCTTCATCCAGCGGTAGCTGATCTGCGGGCCGGCGGCGATCTGCCGTGCCAGGGTGAGCGCCTCGTCCATAAAGGTCTCGGCCTCGTAGATGCGGTTGACCAAGCCGAGCTCAAGGGCTTGATCGGCGGTGTAGACATCCGACAGGAACAGCAGCTCGCGCGCCCTGGCCGGGCCGACCGTGTGCACCAGACCCCAGGTGATGCCATAGTCGCCGCCGAAGCCGACCTTTGCAAAGGCAGTGGTGAACTTGGCCTTGCTCGAGGCCAGGCGCATGTCGCAGGCCAGGGCGATGCCCAGACCGGCGCCCGCCGCAGCGCCGTTGACCAGCGCCAGCGTGACCTTGGGGATGCTGCGCAGCAGGCGCGAGAATTCCTGGCCGCTCCGCTGGCGGTTGATGCGGGTTTCGAGTGTCGGAGGGGCGCTGTCGCTTTTGCCTCCGCCGCCGCCGCCTGCGGCCATGCCGCTGACATCGCCGCCCGAGCAGAACCCCCGCCCGGCGCCGGTGATCGCAATGCAGCCCACCTCGGGGTCGTGCGCCCAGGCTTGGAGCTGTTCGATTGTGAGGGTCTGCATCTCACCCGACAGCGCGTTCAGGCTGTCGGGGCGGTTGAGGGTGATCAGGCCGACGCCCTGATCCAGTGAAAAAATAACGTCCTGCTGTGCCTCGCTCATTTGGGTTTCTCCGATTGCTGGCCGTGAGAAGCGGGGGATTATAGTTAGCCGGCTGGGGATGTTGTTGGGACGGCGGGAGAGGGAAATGAACCTTGATCAGTACACGAAATTCAACAGAAAAAGCCTGCAAGACCGGCAGATTGACACATTAATCGGCCTGGCTCAGGGGTTCATCGCCGATGATCAGATCAATCAGGCCGAGGCTGAATTTCTGCATGCTTGGCTGGTTAAGAACCAAGCCTCCGACAATCCGATCGTTCTCAATCTGATGAGCAAGGTCGCACCGATGCTGGAGGATGGGGTGCTTGATGATGAAGAGGCCGCAGAATTATTGGACCTGTTGAAGAAATTCTCCGGTGGCGAGTTTGAATTGGACGAGGCGCCCAGGACGACCCAGTTGCCGGTTTGCTCGCCCGCTCCAAAAATCAAGTTTGCGGGCAGCAAGTTTGCACTCACAGGCACCTTTGCCTTCGGCACCAGAAAGCAGTGTCAGGCAGAAATCGATGGGCGGGGCGGGATCAATGCTTCCGGAATTTCGCACTCGCTGGATTATCTGGTCTTGGGGGATTATGTGACACCCAGCTGGGTGCATGAAACCTTCGGCCGCAAGATTGAAAAAGCCATGCAGTACCGAGATCGAGGGGATCCCTTATCCATCGTCACCGAAGCGCACTGGCTGGCCGAGGCCGGGCTTTAGTCTTAGGTCAATACAAACAGGAGGGAGTGGAAAATGGCTCAGGAAATTAGGAAGATTCCTTTAAGTGAGTTGGTGCTGTGGAGTGAGAATCCGAGGGATCCCGTCGAACTTCCTACAGATAGCCAAACCAAAGAGAAAATTAATCAACGCATAGCAGATAAAGCTTTTCAGAAAGATAGCGACTGGAATATGAAAAGTTTTTGTAAGCAAATGTCGAAAGGAAAGGAATTTCATTTGAATGAAATTCCTACTG
Organism: Gammaproteobacteria bacterium AqS3; assembly: GCA_001750645.1. Classification (GTDB taxonomy): domain Bacteria; phylum Pseudomonadota; class Gammaproteobacteria; order MEIF01; family AqS3; genus AqS3. Next base: position 12,309 of record MEIF01000022.1, on the reverse strand, counting down.
TGAGTTACCTTGACGATAATCCTGTAGTGTACGACGGAAACCGCCGAGTGCTAATTGGCATGCTTATTCATAGGGTAGTTATGGGTTTTGATGCAGAGCGAGAGACTTTTGAAAATATGCTCTTTCCGCTTGAACTCGATTGTAATGTATGCGATAAGCAAACCGCATTAGACATCGTCAATAGAATGCACGCTGATAATCGAACTTGGAGGACATTACAAAGGGACATATTTAAGCATGTGCACATGGAGGATGAAAAATCAGATTTTCTCATCATTGATGATGCTACAGGTATTATTTCTCAGCATAGAGAACTAAATCAGTTGTTTGTTAGAGATGAGATATTTACTAGAGATAATTTACATAAATTAGGCTTTTCTATAAGAGAGGAAGAACTTTATCACTGGCATGTTAATAGTGAAGATGCAATAAAAATCCTGGAATCTATAATAAAAATTATAAGAGGTAAGGAAGTTACTACTCGTGTGAGCCGAGGAAAAATTATAGATGTCTTGGAAGGTAAGGCAGGGATTAAAGCAATATTAGAAAACACAAAGGCCAATATAGGAAACTCGCGTCCTTTGAAGTTGGACAAAGATGAAGATAAAGTATCCGCAAGATTAACACCTCGATCAAGAGCTAAAAAGCCCAAGCTTTTTGGAGAAAAGCTGGCTTTGCCGCCAGGGGATGCAAATGATCTCTACAGAGATATTATCGATTTATATGACCATTTTAATAAATCTGCCAAATATCAACATCCCGCAGTGTTTATTAGGGCGGGAATGAGATTGTTATGCGAAACGGCATGGGACAACAGCCATAATGTTCCGGATAATAATTGGGAGACATATATTAAGACGCATTTTCAAGATGCTAAAAATAAACTTACGAATGACCAAAAAAATACATTGAGTGATAATAATGTAAGTGGTGCGCGCAAGCTAATTGAAACTCTTAATACAGGAGCTCATGATTACACGGCTTCAAAGAATATGGGGAAAGCTGTAGCAATCTCTTTGATTCTAGGTCAATTGTTGAAGATATGGGCTAACGAACATGCCGAATAAGTTCTACTCACCGCTCCGCTATCCCGGTGGCAAGACGGCTCTTGCCCCGCTGGTTAAGAGCCTTGTTTATGAGAATAACCTTGTGGGAGGGGATTATGTCGAGCTGTATGCAGGCGGGGCGGGGGTGGCGCTGTCTCTATTGCTCGAGGAATACGTGTCCAGAATTCAGATCAACGATTTGGATCGTTCCATTTATGCCCTCTGGCACAGCGCGGTTCATAAAAATGAGCGCTTTATGCGGGAGATAGAAAACATTCCGGTCACCATGAAAACCTGGCACGCTCAAAAAGAAGTTCAGAACAATAAAAAGAATGCGAATTTATTTGAGCTTGGCGTTTCAACTTTTTTTCTCAATCGAACCAACGTCTCCGGCATCCTGACAGGCGGGGTGATTGGCGGCTTTGAGCAGAGCGGCAAGTACAAAATCGATGCCAGGTTCAACAAGCCGGAGCTGCTGTCCCGGCTTGAGGCCATCGGAAAGTACGCCCGCCGCATCAAAGTTTCCAATGAAAATGCCGTCGACTTGCTGGATGAAGGCTTGTCCGACAAGGTCGTATACCTCGATCCTCCGTATGTTAAGAAGAGCCAAAGGTTGTATATGAACACTTACTCTGAGGATGACCACAAGGCAATTTCTAAAATACTGACCAAAAAGTGCGATTTCTTTTGGATACTCTCCTATGATCAAGACCCCCTAATCGAAAAACTTTACCGCACCTGCAGAAAGAGCGCCATCCGCAATATGACCTATGGCACATCCAGAAAAAGCAAGAACGAGCTGATTTACTTTCACCCCAGACTAAAAGTGAAGGGCTCGATGAACGACAGGAGCTTGAACCTTATGCAGAGGTAGCCTCTGCAATGTTTTGTAAGGTTTTTCAGCGAAGAATTTCTGCCAATGAATAGTAGATTCAAATATCGATTCCCCGATTATTTCGCCGAGTTCTGGCGGGACTGCATTTCCGATATGCGTTGCGATCTTTCGCCTTGACATGGAAGTTTGCGGGTTTTGAAAATCAAAACCTTTCGGAAAAGTCTGCAGCAGCGCGCCCTCTCTCAGACTCAGCGCCCGGTTTTGTTCGGGGTGTCCAAACCTTCCGGAACCGTAATTGTCGAATTGCGTTGTGATGGTGGGTGAGGGGTCATCCCAGCTCATCCTTCCGTAGACGGCTGTGTAGGAGGCTCCGGATGGTCGCTTAAAACAGTCGGGGAGTAATTCCTTTGGCCAGTCATGCCAGGCGCCTTTTTGTTTGGATGCCGCTATTCTTTTTTTGTTCAGGCTGGATAACTTGGATGATGAGTGCAGAGGATCTTTGTGGTTGATTTCCCCGGCTTTAATGGGAGGAAGTTTTCCTATGGCGTCTCTGACGGATTTGGCTGGTTTCCTATAAGCATCAAAGTTGGCGCTCAGATTAAAGCTGATGTTCAGTTTTAGGCTGGGGTCGCGTGTGGCTATGAGCACCAGCCGGCGACGGGACTGAGGAATTCCGTAATCTGCACATTGCACTATCTTGCTATGGACGACATATTTATTTCTTTCCAACGCGGCATGAAATTTCTCATAGATTTTGGTGCTGGCCAGCTGCGGAACATTCTCCATCGACACAATGTCCGGCTGGATTTCCTCCGCCAATCTGGCGAATTCATCGAGCAGGGGCCATCTGCTGTCAGTTTGCTGGCTGGGCTTGTGCTTTTTTGTGAGGTCGGAAAACGGCTGGCACGGTGCGCATCCGGCCAGCATGGTGAGGTCGCTGTCGTCGTCCAGCAAAGCGGCGATGTCAGAAGCCTCGACCTCTCGGATGTCAGCCTCAATAAACTCTGCCCCGCAGTTCTTCTCGTAGGCGTAGCGGCAGCTCCCATCATTGTCAATGCCGGCGACGACATCGATGCCCGCCTGCTTCAAGCCGTAGGTCAGCCCCCCGACCCCGCAGAACAGATCAACAGCTGAAATTTTCAATTTCCGCGAGCCCATAGCGTGAGACGACACGCAAAATTCTGGGCTTTATATCAGAAATAGGCGGGGCAAACCGGATCGAGGTCACACCCTGTCTCTGCAAAGGCAATTCAGAGGTCTATTAGCAGAAGGCGGCGAGAGCAGGAGACCCCACCCGTATAAAATGCCCCACTAAGCAGACGCGAGCCCTGCCAATGCTTAGACCTCCCGCCAGAGAATTCCTGGCCGCTCTGCTGTCGGTTGATGCGGGTTTCGAGTGTCGGAGGGGTGCTGTCGCCGCCGCCGCCCGAGGCCATACTAAACTCAAATCAATTAAAGCCTAATAGCTGTTGCCTTTCTCCCGCATTTTTTCATTGACAGCATCACAAGCCGCTTGAAATTCCTGGTTACTCCATAAAGTATCTTTTTGCCCTTTTCTTTTGCGACAAAAATTGACTAAATCTCGAAACCATTGGCTTGCTGTGTCATTGTTAGTGAATGCAAATTTTTTCTGCTCACCTTCCTCTAGTTCTAGATATAGGTCGCCTTGAGTCAGTGGAGAATCTATCGTCTCAGACTCGATGGTTTGACCTCTTTCATCTCGGCTTACAACTTGAATAATACGTTGACCGGCACCAGCTATCCATGAAGCGCCTACTTCAATGGTTGGATGCCAAGTCTTAAGGTGAGAGCTATGTATTAGAACGATAGTGGGTGCTTCGTATATGTGTTGATTAAAGAAGGATTTTAAATACTCCATAAACCCTTCTACAGGAAGTCTGGCCGCTCGTTCGTCATCAGTATCTGACGCTGAACTATATATGACTTCATCTGCGGTCACTCCGAAATGAAACAACAGTTGAAATACAAAATCTGCACGAAGCTTGTCTTTGGAACTGTGACAAATGAGAACACTTTTTTTCCTGGCTAAATCCTCCCGCTTATTTTCGCCTGAGACATTTCTAAGTTCCAAAATTACTTTATTGGCCTTGCTATCCCTGTCTTCCGGATCATCTGTCTTTAGGTAATCATCTATAACATTGCGAAAACGAGGTTTCATTGCGGAAAGGCTGTTACCGACGGACTTTGTGCGATCACGCCTTCTATGTTGACTCCAATCATTGACTATTTGAAGCAAGATTTGTTTTAACTTGGCTTTGAATGATTGAAATCTTGGGTCGTCTTCTAAAATTCCTTCCCGGCTTGATGTAAACATGTCATTGTCCGTATGGTTGCCAGCATCAAAAGCGTCAACGTGAATTTCGCCGTATAAGTAGCTGGGAACAACGCTAGATGATTCGACTATTTCAAAAATATTAAACTGACGAAGGCGTCCGTTGGTATACAGGTGAACCCCTGCCTTAAATTGTTCATCATCAGCGGCTGTTCCAGTACCATGGACTCGAAGTTGTCGCGGTTTCTTTACTGAGCCGATATAACCGCCTATTTCAGCAGTGAAGGATTGCCCTTCTTGATTTTCAAATTCAAAAGCTCTCAGCTCATTTTGCAGGTTGAAATGTTCCAAAAAATTATCCTTCAAATCGTCGCTGAATGTTGACGACATGTCAAAATTTTGATTGAAAGTCCATAGCATTTCTGTATTACTGTCTAAATCTTTTAGGTCACGTTTTCTTTCAACCAGCTGGTTATTGACATAAATATCAAATCTATCTTCAGGATCTTTGCTGCAATGGGCAAAGCTGAACGCCAGTGCCATATAACTCCGGATTTTTTCGGATGAATTAAATCTGGGTTTGATGTTTTCAAACTCCAAGATTGTTCCATGATTTTCTATGGAAACAAGCGAATTTCGGTTGAACTCTAGTCTATATTCTGTTTCTTTTTCATCAGCAAGCTGATCTAACTTATTGTTGTCTATGGTGCCCCTGACTTCCTCCCCTCCTTTTTTTCGCGTAACAATTGTTAATTTTTCAGATACTGAGAGTAACGCCAATTTTCCAATGCCTTTTCTTCCATGTGGCCTTCGTCGATTGAGCATGGAGGTGTCGCCATCACTTCTTTTTGAATAGCCGATCGTAAGAAATCTATCTTGAAAATCTTCGCTGTCCATTCCAACCCCGTTATCTGTAATGGTCATATATTTTTTTTGAGGATCAATGTAAATTCGCACTTCAGTGGCGCCAGCGTCCCAACTGTTCGACACGGCTTCTGAAACAACTGTCGAAAAGTTGCGGTATAGCTGTTTACCCAAGTGACTGAGAATTTCCAGCGCAAAAAAATTTAACTTGTATCCTTTCTCGTTTCCAGCCATGTCGTTCATCCCTCGCATCAATAGCTATCTGTATAAATATGACTCCAAGAGCCTTGCTCCTTGAAGGCCAAGAGTAACGCAAGGCAGGGAATGGCGGTTCCGTAAAGAAGGCGTTTTTCCTCTTGTCCCAAGATTATGGAGCGCAGGATGAGGTCTTCAGCCAGTCTGCATCCCGTATAAAATGCCCGACTGAGCATAAGAACCCCCGGCCGATGCTTAGCTCCCTCGCCATCCTCACCAACCCCGCCCCCCGCCAGCACGGTCAGGCGGCATGAGCCGGCAGCACCGCAAGCCCAAGCAGCTGACGCTATACGGCAAGTTTGACTGTCTGTCTCCTCTGCGGGTCAAGCCGCCGCTGGTGGCACCGCCGGCAGCGCCACAAACAACCACCCCCCACCCCCCAAAGCAGCTAAAGACCTTCATCGACTTGTTCGCCGGGGTCGGCGGGTTTCACCTGGCCGCATCCCGTCAGGGGCTGGAGTGCGTGTTCGCCTCCGAGATAGACCAGGCCGCCGGCGAGGTCTACGCCGCCAATTTCGGCCTCGCCCCGGCCGGCGACATCACGGCGATCAACGCCAGGGACATTCCCGATCACGACCTGCTCTGTGCGGGGTTTCCCTGCCAGCCCTTCAGCATCATCGGCAGCCGCGGCGGCTTTGAGGACACGCGCGGGACGCTGTTCTTCGACATCGCCCGCATCCTGGCCGAGAAGCGCCCGACGGCCTTCATCCTAGAGAACGTCCGCCAGCTGGTCACGGCCGGCGGCGGGGTCATCATGCGGCGCATCCTGGAGACCCTCGAGGAGCTGGGCTATCAGGTCGAATACCGCATCCTCAACGCCCTCGATTACGGGCTGCCGCAGAAGCGGGAGCGCGTGCTCATCGTCGGCCGGCTGGACACGATGGACGGGTTCGACTGGCCGGAACCGGTAAAAAGACGCAAAACCCTGAAGCAGCTGCTTGAGAAAAACCCTGACAAGCGCCACTTCGTCAGCGAGCGCATTGCCCGCGCCCGGCGGGACGCCCACCAAACCGATATCAGCCCGACGATCTGGCACGAGAACAAGGGCGGCAACATCGCCAGCCACTCCTTTTCGTGCGCCCTGCGCGCCGGCGCCAGCTACAACTATCTGCTGGTGGACGGCAAGCGCCGCCTGACCCCCAGGGAAATGTTCCGGCTGCAGGGCTTCCCCGACACTTTCAAGCTGCATGAAAAAGACTCGCAGTGCCGCAAGCAGGCCGGCAATTCCGTTCCGGTGCCGATGATCGAGGCGGCGATCCGAAGCCTCGCCCATGCCGGAACAACCCAGGCTGAGGGGCGGCAGCGGCAGGCAGTCAGGGCCGTGGCCAATCGGCCAGATTCCGCAGGCGGTCATCCGTGCGATCGGCAGGCAGCTTGTGCATCGCCTCGCCATCGGGCGTGAAGACATCAGCGGCGATGAATTCGGCGATATTTTTTCCGAGGCGATAGGCGGGGCGCACTACAGAAGCCCGCTGGGGCTGGGCGATGCCACCGTCGACAAAACGGTCTGGTCGGTCAAAACCGTCAAGGACAAAACCCCTCATAAAAAGAATAAAGTCAGGCTGATATCGGGGCGCAATTCGCCGGATTTTTTCCACGGCATCGAGAACGCCCACGCCGATTTTCAGAAAACCGGCGGGGCGGTTTTGTCGATATGGAACAGCCGGCTCGGCCGTACACTTTCGCATCAGCCGGCGCATCCCGCCGATCAAACCGTCGACCGTATTGGACGCCATCGATTACCACGACGATTGGATCGACATTAATTAGCTCTAAAACATCCGCCGCCGGCGCCGGTTAGAATGCCCCGCTTTCAGGAGCGCGCGCGCACCCTGCGGACAGCAGAATAATAATTTTGAAAAAGTGTTGGTTCCCGGGGCTTTGTCTAATAGGGACCCAGCATGAGACTTTTCTTGTTTTTAATGGTTGCAATCCTGCTCGTGATAGCGGCGATGCAAGAGGCGGCGGTGCAAGAGGATGTTCTCGGTGCCCTCTCACTGTTGATTCTGGCCGCGCTGTTCTTCTACTACGCCTTTCTGGACATCACCGGATTTTTCGATAATAAGAAACAAAAAAAAAGACGCAAAAAAAGACGCAAGGCCGCAGCAAAGCGAGCCCGCCAAAAAGCGGAATGAGAACGGCCAGCCCCACCCGAAAAATGGCTCGCCACCCGCCCCCGCCCCAACCCCGTTAGAATGCCCCCGCTGCGGATGGGCATCCAGGCACATCCAGGTCGCACAACAAGGGAGGCCTCATCATGAAGCTCTACACCTGTTCCACCGCCCCCAACCCCCGCCGCGTGGCGATCTTCCTGGCCGAGAAGGGCCTTGAGCTGCCGCAGGTCGAGGTCTCGATCGCCGACGGCGAGCACAAGAAGCCCGAGTACCGAAAGATCGCCCCCAACGCCCGCCTGCCGGCGCTCGAGCTGGACGACGGGCGGGTGCTGCTGGAAAGCCCCTCGATCTGCTGCTACATCGAATCCCTCCACCCCGAACCGCCGCTGCTGGGGCGCGACACCACCGAGGCCAGCTTCATCGACATGTGGTCGCGCCGCATCGAGCTGGAGCTGATGATGCCGATGGCCGCCGCCTTCCGCCACACGCATCCGGGCATGGCGCAGCTCGAGCGGCAGGTGCCCGAATACGGGCAGATCAGCCGCGAGGCGGTCGAGAAGCGCCTGAAAGTCCTCGACAGAGACCTCGGCGAGACCCAATACGTCGCCGGCGACAGCTACTCCATGGCCGACATCACCCTGGTCTGCACGCTTGACTTCTTCTCCGCCGTCGGCAAATTCGACCTCAAGCCGCACGCCAACATCCTCCGCTGGCGCAGCTTGGTCGGCGATCGCCCGGCGATCGCCGCCTCCAGCCGGAGCCGCTGATGAAGTTCGGCATCTTCTACGAGCACCAGCTGCCGCGTCCCTGGGGCGAGGGCGCCGAACTCAAGCTGTTTCAGGACGCCCTGACCCAGGTCGAGCTGGCCGACCGCCTGGGCTTTGACTGCGTCTGGGAGGTCGAGCACCACTTCCTCGATGAGTACTCGCACTCCTCGGCGCCCGAGGTCTTTCTGGCTGCGGCCAGCCAGCGCACCCGCAACATCCGCCTCGGCCACGGCATCCGCCTGATGCCGCCGGGCTACAACCACCCGGCGCGGGTTGCCGAGGGCATTGCCACGCTCGATCTGGTCTCGGGCGGGCGGGTGGAATTCGGCACCGGCGAGTCGTCCTCGCTGGCCGAGCTGGGCGGCTTTGGCGTCGAGGTCTCGGCCAAGCGCGAGCAGTGGCGGGAGGCGCTCGAGCAGTGCTGCCACATGCTCGCCCTCGACCCCTATCCCGGCCACGAGGGCGAGGCCTTCAGCATGCCGGCGCGCAACGTGCTGCCGAAGCCGGTGCAGCGCCCGCACCCGCCGCTGTGGGTGGCCTGCTCGAACCGCGAGACCATAAAACTGGCGGCCAGGCTGGGGATTGGCGCGCTGACGTTTTCGTTCGTCGAGCCGGCCGAGGCCAGGCAGTGGGTCGACGACTACTACCGCATCCTGCGCGAGGAGTGCGTCCCGATCGGCCACGCCATCAACCCCAACATCGCCATGGTCAGCGGCTTTGGCGTCCACGCCGACGCCGAGGAGGCGCTGCGCCGCTTCCTCCCGGGCTTTCTGTTCTTCGGCTACGCCCTCGGGCACCACTACATATTCGGCGAGCACGTCCCCGGCCGCACCGATATCTGGAGCGCCTTCAAGCAGGTCGAGGCCGACCTCGCCAACCAGCCGGGCAGCCGCCGCGCCATCGGCACCCCCGAGCAGGTGCGCCGGCATCTGCGCGAGATGCAGGACGCCGGGGTCGATCAGGTCATCCTGCTGCAGCAGGCCGGCAACAACCGCCACGAGCACATCTGCGAGGCGCTGGAGCTGTTTGCCGCCGAGGTCATGGGCGAGTTCCAGGCGGGCGAGGCCGAGCGGGAGGCGCGCAAGCTCGAGGCGCTGGCGCCGCATCTCGACGCCGCAATGTCCCGGCGCCAACCCATCCCGCAGCTCGCCGACGAGGACATCCCGACGATGGTCGCCCTGGGTCGCCAGGTCGCCGAGCAGGGCGGTGCAGGGCAGGGCGACGCCAGCGCCGGCGACACCGCCGCCGCCAACGAAAACGCCGACGAAAAAAACACCGCGGCCGAAGACTCGGTCTGGAAGCAGGCCGAGGGCGCCCGACCCGGTGGCTAAGCCCGCCCCGGCCGAGCGCGACATCCTCGGCGATGCCCTAAGCGCCGAAGTCGAGGGCGAGGTGCTGCGCGGCATGCTGAAAGTCCTCGACCTCGAGAGACTCGAGAGCAACCTCTACCGCGGCGACCACGGCCTCGGCACCCACGTCTTCGGCGGCGAATCGCTGGGGCAGGGGCTGGTCTCGGCGGCGCACACGGTCGGGGAGGGCTACCACCTGCACTCGATGCACGGCTACTTCCTGCGCCTCGGCGACCACACCCGCCCGGTGGTGTTTGACGTCGACCGCATCCGCAACGGCCGCAGCTTCATCACCCGCCGCGTCAAGGCGATCCAGCAGGGCGAGGCGATTCTCAACCTGGCCTGCTCCTTCCACATCGACGAGCCCGGCCTCGAGCACGCCGACACCCCGCCCGACGTCCCCCGCCCCGAGACCCTGCCCCGCTATCCCAGCGAGGCCATGCTGAGGGAGGCCGAAAGCCGCGGCGAGCTCGGCTATCTCTACCGCTTCGAGGCCTTTGACACGCGCCACGTCAAGAGCTGGCAGACCGAGGCGGGCAACTGGTGCGGGGCGCACTGGGTGCGGGTCAACGAGGCGCTGCCCGACAACCGCGCCCTGCACGCCATCCTGCTGGCCTACCTGTCCGACATGGAGTTTCTGGACTTGATCATGGAAGAGGACATCCGCGACACCCCGGGCTATGGCGGCGGCTTTGGCGACCCCGATGTCGAGCGGCAGTGGTATAGCCTCGACCACTCGCTCTGGTTCCACCGGCCGTTCCGCGTCGATGAATGGCTGCTGTTTGAAAAGGAGTCGGTATCGGCGCAGGGTGCGCGCGGGCTGGTGCGGGGGCGCTTCTTCAACCGGGACGGGGTGCTGGTCGCCTCCGCCGTCCAGGAATGTCTCACGCGGCAGTTGCAGCCGCAGCCATCAACCCCATCAACCCCATCAACCCTTCAATCCACTGAGGAGAATTGACATGAGTCAGGAAAACAACATTTCAGGAAAGATCGTGATGATCACCGGCGCCAGCAGCGGCATCGGGGCGCGCACCGCCGAGGTGCTCATCGACGCCGGCGCCAAGGTCCTGCTGGTGGCCCGGCGCGAGGATCGCCTGCGGGAGCTCGCCGAAAAGCTGGGCGATGCCGCCAGCTACAGCGTCGCCGACGTCTGCGACATCGACGCGCTCAAGGCCGCCGTCGCCTCGGGCATTGAGCGTCACGGACACATTGACGCCCTGGTCAACAACGCCGGCATCATGCCGCTGTCGCCGCTGGCGAGCGGGCGCACCGAGGAGTGGAGCCAGATGATCGACGTCAACATCAAGGGCGTGCTCTACGGCATACACGCCGTGCTGGGGCATCTGGTCGAGCGCAAGCGGGGGCACATCATCAACATCTCCTCGATGGCGGGGCTGCGGGTCAGCCCTGCCGGATCGGTCTACTCGGCGACCAAATTCGCCGTGCGCGCCATCAGCGACGGACTGCGCCAGGAGCACGTCGGCGACAACCTGCGCGTCACCACGATCTACCCGGGGGCGTTCAACTCCGAGCTGCCGGGCACCATCAAGGACGAGGCCACGCTGGAGGCACTGCGCGCCCGCTTTGGCGGCTTTGAAATCCCCGACCCGGACGGAGTCGCCGAGGCGGTTGCCTACGTCATCGGCGCACCCGACGAAGTCTCGGTCTCGCAGCTTGTCGTCAAGCCGACTGCCCAGCCGTTCTAGGGGGGGGGCTGGCCTGCAGGCCTGTAATCGCCCGGGCTGAAGCGGCCAAAAAAACCGCCCGGACAGTTCAGCAGCGATGCGATTGCACAACATCAAAGCCCGGTTAGAATTCGTTCTGCCGTGCAGTGCGGGAGGCCGAAAATGATTGTCGATTGGAACATTTTGATATCCGGCATGGCCATCGTGATGTCGGTGATCGGTTCAGCTTGGGTTCTGAGTGCGCAGCTGGCCAGGCTGGAAGCGAAGGTTTCGGAACTTAAGGAAGCGCACGGCCAGCGGCTGGAGCGCATCGAGAGGTTCTTGGATGGAGTCAAGCCGGCCGAGGCTCCGGCTCAATCCGACTGACCGATCAGCCTCGTTGCGGATCTGGCGAGGATCCTGAAATCGGTGAGAGCCCCGGCTCGACAATAAATTGCTCGCCTGATTTCAATTGTGAGAACAGGCCGTGAGCCAGATTTCAAAAAAAAACCAAGGACGCTGCGGCCCCGCAGCCGTCAGACCCCGAGCGCCAGCCCCGCGAGAAAGTGGTACTGGTCATTCAAATAGAGTATGTCCCGCGTGATCAGGTTGAGAGATCGGCGGGGATATCAGACCGAACTTATAAGCCGGTGATGCTAACACCCGTGTTTCTGGTTTTGGTTTTGGTTGCGGTGCTCACTGCTTGGGTTCTGCTGACTTAGTTGACTGCCATTGAAACGAAGCCTGAAGCCATTGGTGAGAAAATCAAAACCAATGGCGAGAAGATAAGATCTATTAGTTAGGAGATAGGCTCAAATGGGCGGTAATTAACCACATTTATCGACAGGCTTTCAGAGCCCGAAAAGTCTCACAGTCGACGACCAAATAGCGCCGGAAAATTCTTGGACGAGATCAGGTCGAGCGGCACAGCGCCGTGACCGAACCGGTCGTTCAATTCAGCAATTAAGCCAAGAGCCACTCGGCGAGCGGGCTTGTTTAAGCCGGCCACTCTCAATATCGCGGCAGCGAATGTCGCGGGTGCAGCTGTGTTAAATTGCCGCCTGAGTCGGCGAGCCATTTGGAGGAAACTACCGTGAGCCGTATTCCAGAAAACCCTGATAA
>MEIF01000219.1 GCA_001750645.1 Gammaproteobacteria bacterium AqS3 | reverse complement strand
AGCAGGGCGTCGGGGGTGTCGACGACGACGGCATCGCTGAGCCCCAGCACGGCGATCAGCCGCCTGCCCTGGGCGTGGACGTGGACGTTTTCGGACTGGCGCAGCAGGATGCGCCGTGCGCCGCCACCATCGCCATCGCCGCCGCCATCGCCGCCATCGCCGCCATCGCCGCCATCGCCGCCGCCCGCCTCGGATGATCCAGACCGGTGCGCCTGGACGGAGGCCCAGTCGCCCAGGTCCCGCCACTCGAAGTCGCCCGCAACCGCCTGCACCGGGACGCGCTCGGCGACGGCTCGGTCAAAGCTGATCTCGGGCGCCTCGATGTAGCGCTCGCTCAGATACACCGAGGGTGCGATCGCGGCGCTGCGGTGTTCGGCGTCGTCGAGGCTGCTGCGGACGATCTTGAGCACCTCGGGCGCACAGTGCGCAAAGGCGTCCAGCAGCGGCCGGACCGCGCTGCAGTACATGCCGGTGTTCCACAGGTGCTCCCCGCCGGCGAGCAGCGCCTCGGCGCGGGCGAGTTCGGGTTTTTCAATGAACTCGCCCTCGGCCGAGGTGCCGCTGCGGCCGACGTATCCGTAGCCGGTGTGGGGTCGCTCCGGGGCGATGCCGATGCAGACCAGCTCGCCCCGCTCGGCGGTGCGCAGGCCGGCCTGCCGGACCGCCTCGGCCAGCTGCCCGACCGGCTGGATGTGGTGGTCGGCCGGCAGCAGAACGATGTGGTTGTCGTCCCCCCAGGTGCGCTCGATGTAGAGCGCGGCGGATGCGACTGCGGCGGCGGTGTTGCGCACGGCGGGGGCTAGCAGCAGATGCACGCCGTCCCAGTCGCAGTTCAGCCCCAGTATCGTCGAGGCGTGCTCCTGGTTGCAGACCAATACGGCGCGAAAACCCGATCTGCCCCCCGACCCCCTCCCAGACCCGCCGTCATCGGTCAGCGCCCGCGCTCGTGCCAGGGTGTTCTCCAGCATGCAGGGCTGCTCCGGCCCGTCCAGCTTCAGCAGCGGCTTGGGCATCTGGGCGCGGCTCAGCGGCCAAAGCCTCTGCCCGCCGCCGCCGGCGAGCACGACCGGAATCAGTGGCTTTGACGTTTCAGGGGCACTCAAACCGAAGACGGATCCCTACGCAGCTGTCGGGGGTTTGATCAGGTCGGGCAGCGGCTCGTTCCAGTTGAGCGCATCCTCCAGCTGGTAGGCCAGCAGCAGCAGCGTGTCCTCCTTGCCGAGGCCGGCCGAGAGCTGCGCGGCCTGCGGCAGCCCCTCGTGGAAGCCCGCCGGAATCGACATCGCCGGGGTGCCCGCGACATTGTGGATGGGGGTGAAGGCGGCGAACATCGTGGTGCGCTCGAACTGGGTGTCGTAGTCCAGCGTCGGCGCCATGTAGCCGATCGGCGGGGCGATGTCGCTGCACACCGGGGTCAGCCAGGCGTCCCAGTCCTCCATCCACAGCGAGGTGGCGTTGCCGGACTTGCGCAGGCTTTTGATGACGTCCTCAAGCTGCTTGCCGGGGTTGTCGTAGCTGCGGAACAGCTCGTCGAGCTGCAGCGTCCACGGCTCGAGATAGTCCTCGAGCGCGGCCTTGTCGCCGTGCATCTCGCGGGTCAGATCGACGACGCCCGAGGCTCCCGAGGCCCACAGAATGAGAAACTCATCAAGCATCGGAATGCTGTACGGGGTGTCCTCGAAGGGCACCTCGAGCACGGTGTGCCCCAGCTCGATCAGGGTGTCGGCGACCTTGATGACGCCGGCGCGCACCGCGTCGCTGGGCTGGTGGTTGCGGCTGCCGCCGAAGCTGAGGGCGATCTTCAGCTTGCCGTTCTCGCCCTTTTCCCGCATCTTGTTGGGGTCGGGCTGGACCATGCCGACGGTGGGATACCGGGCGCCGTCGTTGATGCCGCGGCGCTCGGTCGCCGCCAGCGTGATGGCGGTGTCGCGCACGCTGCGCGAGAGAAAGCCGCGGATCGAGATGTCGAGGCCGCGCTGCGGGGTCTCCTGGTCGGGGAAGCGGCCGCGCGTGGGCTTCAGGCCGAAGACGCCGCACATCGCAGCCGGGATGCGGATCGACCCGCCGCCGTCGCTGCCCTGGGCCAGCGGCACCATGCGGGAGGCCAGAGCGGCGCCGGCGCCGCTCGACGACCCGCCGGCGGTGCGCTCAAGGTTCCAGGGGTTGCGGCAGGGGCCCAGCTGAAGTGACTCGCCGGTGCCCAGCAGGCCGAATTCCGGCGTGTTGGTCTTGCCCAGGACGATCAGCCCGGACTCGTGGATGCGCTGGACGTAGGGGTTCATCTCCTCATTGCCCATGGCGTCGGCGAACAGCCGGGAGCCGCGGGTGAACTTCATGCCGGGGTAGCTGACCAGGTCCTTCAGCAGGGTCGGGACGCCCCAGAGGGCGGCCATCTCGGGCTTCATGCCGGCGGCCCGCTCAAGCGCCGCCTCGGGGTGGAAGTCGACCACCGCATTGACGGCGCCGTTGTGTTTCTCGATCTGGGTGATGGCCAGCTGCACGGCCTCGACCGGAGAGATGCGCCCGGAGTGGATCATCTGCGCCAGATCGGTGGCGTCGCTGCGGAGGTATTCATCGAGGGTGAGGCCGTCGGGCTGGGGGGTGGAGGGTCCGCAGCCGATGGGCAGGAAGGCCGCAGAGCCGAGTCCGGCGCCGGTCAGGGAGAGAAATTGCCGTCTATTCATCTGAGCTTCCTGCCGTCAGCCGGGCGGGATTGTACAGGGCTTTGCCGGATGTCCCGCAGACGCAGAAGCAGGCGGAGACAGTCGTGCGCGGGCATTTTCTGCACCGCCCCGGCTCACCTGGAGGCGGCGAACTGATCGAGTCCCCAGCTGATCAGTGCCTCGTGCGAGTTGATGTTATTGGGCGGGTGCAGCCCCAGCACCCCCAGGGCGCGGCGCAGGTTGAGGGCGGGCCGGTCGAGGTCGAGCGGGCGCGCCTGGTTCTGCTTGCTCAGCTTGCGCCCGCTCTTGTCGACGGCCAGGGAGTGGTGGGCGTAGCGGGGCACAGAGTGGTCGAGGGCGCGCAGCAGCATCACCTGGGCGGGCGTGGTCGACAGCAGGTCCTCGCCTCTGACCACCCAGGTGATGTCGTCCAGGGCGTCGTCGACGGCATTGGCGAGCAGGTAGGACGAGCCCCCGTCCCGCCGGCGGATGATCGGGTCATCGCTGAGCGGCTCTGCGTACTGCGGCCCGCAGAAGTCGTCCTCGAACACGGGCTCGGCGCCGTCGCTGCCGAACTCGGTGCACAGCCGGTCAAACCTGAGACGCAGCGAGGTGGGGCGGTCGTCATCGGGCGGATCTGTCCGGCACTTGCAGGAGGCCTGGGTCACGCGCTGGGCGCGCGAGCAGCTGCAGCGGTAGAGCAGGCCGGCCTTGAGCAGCCGACGTTCGGCCTCGGCAAAGCGCCTGAGTCCGTCGCTCTGGGTTCGCACCTTTCCGTCCCAGTGCAGGCCGTGGACTTCAAGGGCGCCCAAAATCTCGGTGTCGGCCCCCGGAATGCTGCGCTCGACATCGATGTCCTCGATGCGCACGCACCACTCGCCGTCCCGGGCGCGGGCGTGCAGGAAGCTGGCCAGCGCCGAGACCAGCGAGCCCAGGTGCAGCGGGCCGGAGGGCGAGGGGGCAAAGCGCCCCCGGTAGCCCGTGCTGCCGGATGCCCGGTCGGGCTCAGCGGCCCGGCGGGTCTTTTTTTTTGAGCCGACCTTGACCGGCGGCGGGGTCAGCAGGCGGTCGGCGAGCGACCAGTAGATCTTGGCGTCCAGCCTGGGGCCGAAGTGCCGCACCAGCTCGCCGGCGATGCCGTTGGCGAACTGCGCACACTGCACCAGGGGGCGACCGCAGACCATGGCGTACATGAACGCTCCGGCGAAGCTGTCCCCGGCGCCGAGCGTGTCGATGGCTTTGACCGAGCGGCTGGTCGGGACTTCGGTGATCTGGAAGGGTGCATCGGCGGCGCCCCGCTCGCCGATCACGGCGCCCAGCGACCCGCGCGTCATCACGAACTGCCCGGCCCAGTTGCGTCCGGCGAGTGCGCCTGCGATGTTTTGGATGGACTGCTCCCCGGTCAGCAGCTGGAATTCCTGCTCGTTGCCGAACAGGAGATCGGGTCGGTTGGCGTCGAGGATGCACCGCAGTCCGGCGCCCCCGCCGGTGACGACGCCGGGATCCGAGAGCGACAGGATGAACCGCTGGTCGGGGCGCAGCCGCATCCCGCAGAGCGCCTCGACCATGGCATCGATGAACACCAGATAGCCCTCGATGTAGACCAGCCAGGTGCTGTTGAGCGCCGGCGATCTGAGGTCGTCGGCATTGATCTCGGTGTTGACCCCCAGGTGCGTGCTCATGGTGCGCTCGGCGTCGGGGGTGATCAGCGCCAGGCAGGTGCCGCTGACGGCGCCCCGCTGCAGCCGGGCGTCGCAGGCGATGCCGCAGTGCCGCAGGTCCCTCAGGAAGTTGCGCCCGTGGGTGTCGCTCCCCAGCCTGGTCGCCAGCGTCGTCCCCGCCCCCATTGCGCGCGCCGCGTAGAGCGAGTTGACCGCCGAGCCCCCGCAGTGGATCTGCGGGCGGAGTTTGAATGAGCTCAGCTGGTTGAGCCGCCGCCTCTGCTGGTCGGCATCGGCAACCGACATCGCGCCCTTCTCAAGCCCCAGCCGCTCGAGCACCCCGTCCTCGACGCGAAATTCGATGTCGGTCAGGCCGCTGCCGACGGCGAAGATGTGGGCGGATTCGGATTGCGGGGGCGAACTCATTCGGTCGGGCCTGGGTTCGTGCGACCTCAGGTCGCATCAGTTGGGAGGGGGAGTTTAGTAGTCCGAGGGCATGATTCCGGATGCCGCCAGCATGTACTGCACGGCCTGGCGAACCTCATCGTCGCTGCACTCATTGCACAGCCCGCGCGCGGGCATGGCTCCCATGCCGACGATGGCCTCGCGGACGATTTCATCAAAGCCCTCCATGTCCAGCTCGGCGCGCCAGCGCTCGGTGTCGCCGATGCTGGGCGAGCCGGCGATGCCGGCGGCGTGGCAGGAGATGCAGTACTGGTTGTAGACCTCGGCCCCGCGCGGAAATTCCTTGACCGGATCGATCGCTGCGGCGCTCTGGGTCTCGCCGCAGCCGCCCAGAAAGACCAGTGCGCCGATCAGAACCGCGCAGGCCAAATGCCGGGGAGACGGTCGGGATTTTGGTTTCAACGGCTGCGGTCGAGCATGTAGCGGATGGCGCTGCGCATTTCATCGTCCGAGCAGTCCATGCAGGTGCCCTTGGGCGGCATTCCGCCGATGCCGCTGATCGAGATGCGCAGCAGCTCGCCCATTCCGGTTGCGGCGCGCGGCGCCCAGGCGGCGACATCGCCGAGCATCGGCGCCCCGGCGACGCCGGTGGCGTGGCAGGTGGTGCAGTGGGCGCCGTAGATGGCCTCCCCGCTGCGGGCGGGGCCGTCGCGCGCCGCCACAACCGGGGCGGCGCAGGCCTCTCCGGTCAGGCAATTGCTCCAGTACGGAGCGAGGTTTTCGGCGATCCGCTCCTGTCTCGTCTTGCCATCGGCGGGGGCGAGAGCGCTGAGAAATATCAGGGCGGCGGTGCAGAGCGGCAGCAGTCTGGGCAAGGTGCTCGGCTTCCTATAATTGCGCGGCCGGCGGATTATATAGGCGTTGCGACGGCGTCGCCGCAGGGCAATTGGGGGGTCACGGATGCGCAAAAGGCTGCTCCTGCTGGCATTTCTGGCGCTGCTCGCGGGGCTTTGGTGGTATCTGGATCTGGGGCGCTACGCCAGCCTGGGCGCGCTGGCTGAACACCTTGAGACCCTGCGCGCGCTGATTGACCGCAACTTCGCCCTGGCGGCGGGCGTCTACTTCGTCGTCTACATTCTGGTGCTGATTCCCTCGCTGCCCGGCGCCCTGGTGCTGACCGTCGCCGGCGGTGTGCTGTTCGGCTTCTGGCCGGCGCTGCTGCTGGTCTCGTTTGCCAGCTCTATCGGCTCGCTGCTGGCCATGCTGTTTGCCCGGACGCTGCTGCGCGACTGGGTGCAGAGGCGCTTCGCCGATGTGATCGGACCGATCAACCGCGGGCTTGAGCGCGAGGGGGCGCTCTACCTGTTCAGCCTGCGGCTGGTGCCGCTCTTTCCGCTGTTCGCGATCAATCTGGTGTTCGGGCTGACGCGCTTTCCGGCGCTGCGGTTCTACTGGGTGAGCCAGCTCGGCATGCTGCCGGTGACTGCGGTCTACATCAACGCCGCCGCGCAGGTCGCCCAGATCGAGCAGTTCGATGCGGCCGGCGTGCTGAGCTGGGAGATCATCGCCTCGCTGGCGCTGCTGGCGGTGTTTCCGTTTGTCATTCGGCGCGCCCTGGGCGCCCTGCGCACCCGCCGGGCGCTGCGGGGCGCTCGCCGTCCCCGCCGGTTCGACTACAACCTGGTCGTCATCGGCGCCGGCTCGGCCGGGCTGGTCTCGGCGCTGGTCGGGGCGGCGGTGCGCGCCAAGGTATTGCTCGTCGAGCGCAACCGCATGGGCGGCGACTGCCTGTGGACAGGCTGCGTGCCCAGCAAGTCGATTCTGGCCGCCGCCGCCGTGGCGCACACGGTGCATCGTGCCCGCGATTTCGGCGTCCACGCCGGGGCGCCCGAGGTGCGCTTCGACGAGGTCATGGCGCGCGTCCGGGCAGCCATCGAACACATCGCCCCGCACGATTCGCCCGAGCGCTTCACCGAGCTGGGGGTGGACTGCCGCAGCGGCAGCGCCGAGGTGATCTCGCCCTGGGAGGTGCGCATCGGCGATCAGGTGTTCAGCGCCAGGCGGATCATCGTCGCCACCGGCGGGGCGCCCAACGTCCCCGACATTGCCGGTCTGGACGAGGTCCCGCACGTCACCTCGGATACGTTCTGGTCGCTGCGGGAGCTGCCCGCGCGGCTGCTGGTGCTGGGCGCCGGGCCGATCGGCTGCGAGCTGGCCCAAGCCTGCGCCCGGCTGGGGTCCGAGGTGCACGTCGTCGGTCGGGGCGAGCGCCTGGTTGCCGAGCTCGAGGAGGAGGCCGCCGCGCACCTGCACCAGGGGCTGGAGGCCGACGGGGTCTCGCTGACCCTGGGCGCCGAGGTCACCCGCCTGCGCAGCACGGCCGAGGGCGGCGTGGCCGAAATCGCATCGCTGGACGGGTCTGCGGTGCGCGAGCAGGGTTTTGACCTGCTGCTGCTGGCCGCAGGGCGCAGCGCCGTGCTGGACGGGCTCGACGCCCTGAATCTGGAGACCGAGGCCGACGGCAGCCTCTCGGTCGACGCCCATCTGCGCACCAGCTGCCCGACCGTCTACGCCTGCGGCGACGCCGTCGGCCCGCACCGCTTCACCCACGCCGCCAGCCACCAGGCTTGGCACGCCTCGGTCAATGCGCTGTTCGACCCGGTCGCCTTCAAGGTCGACCACTCCCTGATTCCGCGCTGCGTCTACACCGACCCCGAAGTCGCCAGCCTCGGCCTCTCGCCGGATGCGGCCGATCCGGAGCGCTGCGACGTCACCCGCTACTCGCTGGAGGGTCTGGACCGCTACGTCGCCGAGAACATCAACACGGGCTACCTGCGCATCGTCACCGCCAAGGGCGGCGACCGCATTCTCGGCGTCACCATCGTCGGGGCGCACGCCGGCGAGCTGCTCGGGCTGTTTGCCCTGGCGATGCGGCACAAGCTGGGATTGAGCAAGATACTCTCGACGGTGCTGCCTTATCCGACCGGCAACGAGGCGGTCAAGCTGGCGGCGGGGCAGTGGCGGCGCGGGCAGACCAGCGAGCGCACGCTCACCTGGGCCGAGCGCATCATGCGCTGGCGGCGCTGATGGGGCTGATGGCGCTGATTTCGCGGTCCGCACCGTGCTGATTTTCCCGTCGCAGGAGGGTGGCGATTTGCGGCGGCTGTGCCCGCTTCCGACAGCCTCGGCGGCCTCGGTCAGGCGCCTATAATCCGCGCCGTGAAACAGCCCTGCGTCATTGCCCCCTCACTGCTCGCGGCCAACATGGTCGAGCTGGGCAGCGAAGTCTCGCGCGTCCTCGACGGCGGCGCCGAGTGGATTCACTTCGATGTCATGGACAACCACTACGTCCCCAACCTGACGATGGGGCCGGAGGTCTGCGGGGCGCTGATCAAAAGCGATACCCGAGTGCATATCGATGCGCACCTGATGGTGACCCCGGTCGATGAGCTGATCGAGCGCTTCGCCGATGTTGGGGTTCGCGGGATCACCATTCACCCCGATGCCACGCCGCACCCGCACCGCGCCCTGAGGCGCATCCGCGATCTGGGCTGTCGCAGCGGTCTGGCATTCAACCCGGGGGCGCCGCTGGGCGCGCTGGAGGAGCTGATCCCCGAGATCGACCTGGTGCTGATCATGTCGGTCAACCCGGGCTTCGGCGGGCAGAAATTCATTCCCGCCTCGCTGAACAAGATCCGCCGCGTGCGCGAGTTTCTCGATCAATTCGACGCCCCGGTGCGGCTGCAGGTCGACGGCGGCATCGATCTGAACAACATCGCCGATGTCGCCGCCGCCGGCGCCGACACGTTTGTCGCCGGCACCTCGATATTTTCGGTCGACAACTACGGCGAGCGCATCGGGCAGCTGCGCGCACTGGCCGAGGAGGCGCTGAAGCCGCGCGAAAAACCCAAGGCTGCGGCAGAGGGGGCTGCGGCTGCGGGCGGTGAGACTTCGGGAGACCCTAAGGGGAGGCCGTCACCCCCCGCAGATGCAGCCGCCCCAGATGCTCCAAATGCCGAAAGTGCAGCAGACGTCAAAAATGACGAAAACCACGATCCCGAGCAGTCCCAAAGCGGCGCCAACAGTACTCCAAGTCAATTGAGTTCCTCCTAAAAAAATGTTTGATCGATGGGGCCTGGTGCGGCCCGGTGACACCCACTGAGAGCCGGCTTTTTGGAGGAAGTTCCAGCCCTTGTAGCCGAGTTACAAGCCGGCTCTAAGGCGGCAAAAAATCAGCGTTTTGAGCCGTGCAGCAGGAGCCAGCCGTCGCGCTCGATGGGGGCGGCAAAGTCGACCGCATCGCCGTAGGCCGAGAGGAGTCGATCCGCCTGGCCGGCGAGGATTCCGCTCAGCGCCAGGCGCCCGCCCGGTTTCAGCAGATCCAGCAGAACGGCTCGCAGCTCGATCAGCGCCCCGGGCAGGATGTTGGCGATGACGGCGTCGGCGACGGCGCCGCTCGGCGCCTCCTGCGGGCTGCGGCACTCGATCTCAATCGGCAGTGCATTGGCCAGGGCGTTTTCGCGGCTGGCGTCGAGCGCAAACGGGTCGCTGTCCACGGCGATGACGCGCGCACTGCCCAGCCGGGCGGCGGTGAGCGCCAGCACGCCGCTGCCGCAGCCGTAGTCGACCAGGCACCCCGGCGGCTGTCCCAGCCCGACGAGCCACTCCAGGCACAGCTGCGTGGTCGGGTGCTCGCCGCTGCCAAAGGCCAGCCCGGGATCCAGCCGCAGCATGTTCTCCCCGCTCGCCCCGGCGGGGGGGCGGCAGTTGCCGGGCACGATCCAGAGTCGTCCGGCGATGCTGAGCGCCCGGGTGCGCTCCCGCACGGCGCCCTGCCAGTCGGCGTCGGTGAGCACGTCGCTGCGGCAGCGCTGCGCCAATCCGGTCTCGTGCAGCAGCGCCATGACGGGGTCGATCTCGGTGTCGGCGGAAAACAGCGCGCTGAGCTCGACCCGGTGCCAGTCCGGTGCGGCGGTGCGGCGCCCGGCTCCTCCGGCCTCAAGCGCCGGCGGCTCGCCCGCTGCCGCCGACATCGACAGCCCCACGCAGCCGGCGCCCTCGAGCAGCGCCTCCAGCGGGGGGACGTGATCGCGGTCGCACTGCAGCCGGATGCGCCGGTGCGCCATCAGCCCCGGCCCGCTTTGAGAAGTCGCTCCAGGTGGTGGATGTTCAGGTTGGCGCTGCGGAAGTCGATGTCGTTCAGCAGCCACTGCTGCATCGGGATGTTGGTCTTGATGCCGCTGATGATGGTCTCCTCAAGGGCGTTCTGCATGCGGTTGATGGCCAGCTCACGGGTCTCGCCCCAGGTGATCAGCTTGGCGATCAGCGAGTCGTAGTAGGGCGGCACCGTATAGCCGGTGTAGAGGTGCGAGTCGGTGCGCACCCCGAAGCCGCCCGGCGGGTGGAACAGCTCGACCTTGCCCGGCGAGGGCAGCATGGTCTCCGGATCCTCGGCGTTGATGCGGCACTCGATCGCACAGCCCTTGATCTGCACGTCTTCCTGGTGCACCGACAGCCCCCTGCCGTCGGCGATGCGCAGCTGCTCCTGGACGATGTCGATGGACGTGATCAGCTCGGAGACCGGGTGCTCGACCTGCACGCGCGTATTCATCTCGATGAAGTAGAACGCCTCGTCCTGATAGAGAAACTCAAAGGTTCCGGCGCCCCGGTAGTTGAGCTGCCTGCAGGCGCGCACGCAGGACTCCTGCACCTGCTCAAGGGCGGCGGGGTCGACGTCGGGAGCCGGCCCCTCCTCGATGACCTTCTGGTGGCGGCGCTGCATGGAGCAGTCGCGCGTCCCGAGGTGAATGGCGTTGCCGGCGCCGTCGGCGATGACCTGCACCTCGACGTGGCGGGGCCGCTCGAGAAACTTTTCGAGGTAGAGCGTGCCGTCGCCGAAGGCGATCCGGGCCTCGCTGCTGGTCACCTGGAAGGCCTGGTCCATCTCGTCCCGGGTCGTCACCACCGACATGCCGCGCCCGCCGCCGCCGGACGCCGCCTTCAGCATCACCGGATAGCCGAACTCATCGGCCAGCCGCCGCGCCTCGACGATTTCGTTGACGGCCCCGTCCGAGCCGGGGACGGTCGGGACGCCCGCCGCCAGCATGGCCTGCTTGGCGGCGATCTTGTTGCCCATCTGCGCGATCACATCGGCGTTCGGGCCGATGAAGGTCATGTCGGCGTTCTCGACCTCGCGGGCGAACTTGGCGTTCTCGGACAGGAACCCGTAGCCCGGGTGAATCGCATCGGCGTTGCAGACCGCTGCGGCGCTCAGCAGCGCCGGGATGTGCAGGTAGCTCTTCTCGACCTGCTGCGGGCCGATGCAGACCGACTCATCGGCGAGCCGGACGTGCATCAGGTCGCGATCCGCCGAGGAGTAGACCGCCACCACCGAATGCCCCAGCTCGCGGCAGGCGCGCAGGATGCGCAGGGCAATTTCTCCGCGGTTGGCTATCAGGACTTTCATGGCGCCGGGCTACTCCAGGACCACGAGGGGCTGGCCGTATTCCACCGGAGCCCCGTCGTCGACCAGGATGTTGACGACGCGCCCGGCGTGCGGGGCCTTGATCTGGTTCATGACCTTCATCGCCTCGATGATGCAGAGCGTGTCGCCCTGCTTGACCTTGTCGCCGATCTTGACAAAGGCCTCGGCGTCGGGCGAGGGCTTGCGGTAGAAGGTCCCGACCAGCGGCGAGGGCACGGCGTTGGCGGGGGCCTGATCCTCCGCCGGGACGGCCTCGGCGGAGCCCTCGCCCGATCCGCTCGGTGCCGGGGTCGCCGGGTCGGGCGCCGGACCGGCGGGTGCGGCGCCGGGCCTGTGGGTGGCGTTGCCGGGGGAGCCGTAATAGACCGCCGGCGGCGCCGATGCGGGCGGGCGGTTGCGCACCAGGCGAATGCTCTCCTCCTCGGCGGTGACCTCCATCTCGTCGAGGTTTGATTCCTCGAACAGCGAAATCAGAGTCTTGATTTTGCGCAGATCCATGGCTGATTCCTCCTCGCTAGTCCGCTAGTTGGGTCTGCCGTGAGCGGGACGCTCGCCGGCGAGTCTGTGGTGCACCGCCCGCAGTCCGAGCGCGTAGCTGTGCGCCCCGAAGCCGCTGATCACCCCCTCGGCGATGTCGCTCAGGAGGGAGTCGTGGCGGAATGACTCGCGCGCATAGACGTTTGACAGGTGGACCTCTATAAAAGGTATGTCGCAGATCAGCAGGGCGTCCCGGAGCGCCACGCTGGTGTGGGTGTAGGCGGCGGCGTTGATCAGGATGAAGCTGACGGTTGCGGGGTCGAGCTGCTGCAGGTAGTCGATCAGCGCCCCCTCGCTGTTGGACTGGAAGTGCTGCAGTGCAATGCCGAGCGGTCGGGCCTGCCTCTCAAGTTGTTTGGTGATGTCGTCGAGCGTTTCGCTGCCGTAGATTTCCGGCTCCCGCTGCCCAAGCAGATTGAGATTCGGCCCGTGAATCACGTGGATGGTCGCAGGGGGATTGAGCGGGCTATTCGTGGACATGGGCAATTACGGCAAATTGACATGCGCGCAAGTTCCGCCAACTTCGGCGATCCCTGCTTGCGGGCTGTCGGGGATTATGGGTGAAACTTAACCGCAAATGCAAGACATTTCGGCGAGTTTTACCAGAGATGGGTTTTTTGGGGCTGGGAGGGCTTGGTCGGTTGATGTGGGCGCCGGTGCAGTCGGGGTGCTGCGGGCGGGGTGGATCGGCGGCTGACTTGCAATATTTGGGGTCGTCAATAGAATGCGTCCGCTGCAAGCTCCCCCTTTCTTTTTTCGAGGGGGGGGATGATTGGGTGGATTGGGATGCCGAGAAGAACCAGGGAAATCGACTCCTACGACCACCCCGATGAGCAGCGCATCAGAAACCCCGATGCCGGGCTGGTCAACCCCGACACCGATCCCGACCGGGGAGATAAGACTGTTTACCACTACGACCCGCACATCGACCCCGAGCTCGCCTGGGATGACGGGGCGCTGCGCAGGAAGGTCGATGCGCTGGTCGAGGAGATCAGGAACTCCGACTCGCTGGAGAAGGTTCAAAAGGCCGTCCAGGAACTGCCCGGTCTGTATGACTCCTATCTGAACTGGGCCGGCAAGGCCGAGCGCACCAGCTTTGAGGTGCCGCTGGTGTCGCTGCACCGCCACGAGCGGATTGATTCTCGGTCGATACTGGGAGCAGTCCGGAAAAAACTGAGGGGGGGGTATCCGCAGATTCTGAACAGTTAAGCCTGTTTGACAGCGAGCGCAGCACCCCGCTCAGACAGGCCGTCGAGTTCTACCGGCACCGGGACAACTGGAGCAACCGCCTGATCGCCGGCGACAGCCTGCAGGTGATGAACTCCCTGCTGCACAAGGAAAGCATGTCGGGCCGGGTTCAGTGCGTCTACATGGACCCGCCCTATGGCGTGAAATTCGGCAGCAACTTCCAGGCCTTCGTCAGCAAAAAAGAGGTCAAGGACGGCAGGGCCGAGGACATCCCGCACGAGCCCGAAATGCTCAAGGCCTTCCGCGACACCTGGGAGCTGGGCATTCACTCCTATTTGACCTACATGCGCGACCGCCTGTTATTGGTGCGGGAATTGCTGAATGACAGCGGCAGCGTATTTGTCCAGATCGGCGATGAAAATGTGCATCGGGTCGGTGTGGTCATGGATGAGATCTTTGGGGCTGAAAATCGGGTGACCACGATTACTTATGCGTCTACAGGTAGCAGTTCTTCCAAGACACTATCTGATGTTTCGAATTATTTGTTGTGGTATGCCAAGGACAGGGAGAAAGTTAAATTCAGGCAGCTTTATGCGCCTTTGAATCGCCGTGAAATTGTTGATTTGTTTAATTGGGATGTCATGGTCGAATTGGAAAATGGCGAGTGCAGAGCGTTGAGCAAAGACGAAAAACTTGACCCAGAAAAACACCTTCCCAAAAAAGCTCGACTTTATCGGCGTATGCGTTTGCAATCTCTTGGATACTCCACTACGGGACGGTCAGAACCTTATACCTGGAATGGTAGAAAGTTCTCCTGCCCCTCTCATAGTATGTGGCGCGTATCAAAAGAGGGATTGGATCGCCTAGCCGAAATGGGTCGGCTAGATGCGGCGGAGCAGGAAAATGCTGTGTTGGGCTGGAAGCGCTACGAGGATGAGGTACCCGGTCGGCGTCTGAATAACATCTGGCGCCAGCAAATGGCGGCCTCCGACAAACGCTACATCGTCCAGACCGCCAACAGCACGGTGCAGCGCTGCATTCTGATGACCACCGACCCGGGCGATCTGGTGCTGGACCCGACCTGCGGCAGCGGCACCACGGCGCACGTCGCCGAGCAGTGGGGCCGGCGCTGGATCACCTGCGACACCTCGCGCGTCGCTCTGGCCGTCGCCCGCCAGCGCCTGATGACGGCGGTCTACGACTACTACAAACTGGCGCACCCCGACCAGGGTGTCTCCGGCGGGTTCATCTATAGGGAAGTCCCCTACGTCAGCGCCGCAACGCTGGCCTACGACGAGCAGCCCGCCCCGACCAAACTCTACGACCAGCCGCAGAGGGACAGCGGGAAGGCCAGGGTCACCGGCCCCTTCACCGTCGAGGCCGTCCCCGCCCCGACCGTCCAGCCCATTGACGACACCCTGGCCGAGGGCGCCGACGGCGAGCCGTCTGAGCCCGACGTCTCCGACGTCCGCAGCGGCGAGACCCGCCGCCTGCACGAGTGGTGCGAGGAATTGCACAAGACCGGCATTCGCGGCAAGGACGGCGGGCACATCGCATTCGCCCGCGTCGAAATGGAACCCGTGCGCACCTACAGGCACCTGCACGCCGAGGCGGAAACGGTCGCCAACGGCGACAACAAATCGCACCGGGTTTTGCTCTCCTTCGGCCCCGAGCACGCCCCGCTGAACATGCACCAGGTCGAGGAGGCGCTGCGCGAGGCCGAGCGCATTCACCCCAGGCCGGATCTCATCATCTTCGCCGCATTCAAATTCGACCCCGAAGCCGCCAAGGACATTGACGAGAAGGACTGGCCCGGCGTGACCATTCTCAAGGCCGAAATCAACGGCGACCTGCACACCCGCGACCTCAGGAAAAAGCGCGCCAGCAACGAGAGCTTCTGGCTGATCGGCCAGCCCGACGTCGCTGTCACACCGGCCGATTCCGGCGGCGACTTGTGGCAGGTCGAAGTGCGCGGCTTTGACTACTTTGACATCCAGAAAGAGCAGCTGCGCTCGGGCGGCGCCGACCGGATTGCCGTGTGGATGCTGGACACCGACTACGACGGGCGCTGCCTCTACCCGCGCCAGGTGTTCTTCCCGATGGCGGGTCAAAAGGACGGCTGGGCGAAGCTGGCGAAGGCGCTTCGGGCCGAGATCGATCTGGAACAAATCGAGCGCTTTCGGGGCGCCGTATCACTGCCTTTTTCCCTGGGGGAGCATCAGCGCATTGCTGTTAAAATCGTGGACGACCGGGGCATCGAAAGCCTCAGAATCCTCGAGCCTTCTCAGGGGTAGACATGTACATCAGCAGGGTGCAGCTCAAGAACTGGCGCAATTTTGTCGAGGTCGATGTGCCGCTGCACCAGCGCCAGTTTCTGGTCGGCCCCAATGCCTCGGGCAAGTCCAATTTTCTCGATGTATTTCGTTTTCTTCACGACATCGCCAAGCCCAAAGGCGGCGGGCTTCAGAGCGCGGTCGATAAACGCGGAGGGCTGTCGAAAATACGCAGCTTCCACGCGCGCAATAAATCGGCGGAGGTGTTCATCCGCATTGACCTGTCCGACTTTGATCGGGAGTGGTCGAAAAAGGGCGGGGACAAACCGCCTGAGTGGGGCTATGAAATCGGCATCAGGACGGAAAGACCCCGGTCGGGCGCTGTGGTGGTCTCGCATGAGGCGGTCTACAGAAACGGCAGGAAAATACTGCGGCGCCCGGACAGGCAGGACGAAAAAGATCCGGAGCGCCTGAAGCAGACTTATATGGAGCAGGTCGGCTGCAACGAAAAATTCAGGGAGATCTCGAAATTTTTCAGCGAGATTTCATACATGAACCTGCTTCCGCAGCTGCTGCGCCACTCGGCGGAAATTCAGGGAAAGGTGGTCGATGATGATCCCTTTGGCCAGAATCTGGCACAGCGCATGCAGAAAACCCATAAAAAAACCTTGGAAACCCGCCTGAGAAAAATCAGCGGCGTGGTCCGAATCGTCTCGCCCGGTCTGGATGACATCCGGCCCGAGCCGGATGGCTGCGGCGGGTATCACATCACCGCCAGCTGCGATAACGGAGGATCCAAAAAAAATATCAGGATCGGCCAGGGACAGATGTCGGACGGGACGCTGCGGCTGATCGGGCTGTCGTGGGCTCTGCTGGAAAACAGTTCGGTGCTGCTGCTTGAGGAGCCTGAAGAATCGCTGCACTCCGAAGTGGTTTCGGTCTTGACTTGGCTTTTAAATAAGGCTTTGATTTGGCAGAAAAAGCGGAAGCGGAAGCAGATTTTTTCCAGCACGCACAGTCCAAAATTCTTGTCAGATGGGGGAGTTGATGCGGTGGAAATTTTGCTGTTAACCCCTCCGGAGGATTCAGGCGGGGGGACAAAAGTTTGTCCACTTGTTGACCTGCGGGATATTGAGGTTCTGCTGAAAATAGGCGAGCACGTCGGCTCAATTGCCACCCAGGCCACTGCACCCAAAAACAGCCTGCACATTGCCGCTGAATTTAAGGATTAATCCTGATGGAAACCCATGTCCGCCTGTTTGTCGAGGATGCACTGACTCGGATTGTCATTGAAAAGATTCTGCAGCAGACGGATCGAAATTATTCGGTTGTCGGATTTACTTATTTGAGCAAATACAGCACTCACAGCAAGACTGCGGATTTAAATCGGACGCTAAAAGGAAACCGGCTGTACTTGGTGGTGGCCAATCAGAGTGCATCGGACCACTGCCCCGCTGGAGCCATTGAAGACCTGGGCGCTCCGCTGTCCCCCAACCTGCTCTACCGATTTGCTGTGATGGAAATAGAGTCTTGGATCATGGCCGACAGGGAGAACTTCGCCGACTATTTCTCGGTCGATATCCGATCAGTGCCGCAGCTGCCCGATGAGGTCCCCAAGCCCAGGGAAGAAATCGTGGCGATTGCGAGAAAATCCAGATCGAAGAGTATTCGTGACGATTTGATCCCCCGCCATTCAAGCATCTCAGCCAAGATCGGGCCGAATTACGGGGGTGTTTTGTCGGACTTTGTCAAGCAACGATGGAACGTCAGCAACGCGCAAAAACACTCCCCCAGCCTGAAGCGCACCTGTCAGCGCTTGCAGACATTCCGATTGAAGCGAGTCTGAATATGCCG
>MEIF01000218.1 GCA_001750645.1 Gammaproteobacteria bacterium AqS3 | reverse complement strand
CGACAGATCGGCGCTGCCCTCCAGCCTGTTGGTCTGGTTCAGGGTGGCGTCGCCGTCGACCAGCCCCAGCATGATGTGGCCGCTGCTGCCGTCGACTCCCTCAAGCTCCATGTAGGGCATCACGATCGTCATGTCAGTCTCGATGCTGGCGCCGAACCGCCCCAGCGTGTAGTCGGAGTCGCTGCTGCTCGACGAATACGCCACCCCGGACAGAATCCCGCTGTCGGTGCGTCGGTCAAAGCCGAACCAAGTGCTGCTCTGCGAGCCGTCGAACTCAAGGCCGTCGCTGGTGCCCGAGAACTCGCCGGTGTCCGCCCGACCCCAGACCGACCAGCCGGCCGAGTCCGTCGCATCGGCGCCCAGGGCGTAGCTGAAGCTGCTCAGCAGGGCATTCCGGCCCGAGGACGAGGACGATGAGCCCCCGGCGCCGGTGCGCAGCGGGCGGCCGTCCTCGAGCCGCACCCCGCCGAGCCAGTCGCCGCTGTGGCGCTCGGCGCCAAAGCGGTCCTCGGCGTAGCGATCCTGACCGCCGCCCTGGGCGCCAGCACGACCGGCAAAGCCGGCGGCCAGATCCTGGAGCAGCGAGCGGTCCAGCGCCACCTGCCGACCGGCCACGGTCGCCGTGCGCACTCCGCGCGGGGCGTCAAAGCGCTGGCCGATGGTGCCGCTGATCGCCGGCATCAGGTTGGCGGCAATGGTCGCCAGCTGCAGCGTGACGCTCTCCTCCTCCTCCTCCGGCGGGGCGCCCTTGTCGTCGTCGGTGACCGTCACGGTCAGCTTGGAGCCGGCCGTGATGCCGACGCCCGTGAAGCTGATGTTGGCGGTGTCGTCATCCCGGTCCACTTCCGTCTCCTGCCTCGCAGTGACCGTGACGGTCTGATATTGGCTCCAGTTGGCGGCGGTGAACATCAGCTCGGCCGGGCTGAGGGTGACCTCGGCGTTGTCCGAGGCCATCTTCACCGTGCGGGCGCCGCCGGAATTGGACGCCAGCTTGACCGTGAAGGTCGCGGTGCCGCCCTCGTCGAGGGTCAGCGCGGTCGCCGACAGCGTCAGTGCGATGTCCTCATCGTCGGCCACCGTGACCACCAGGCTGCCGGTGATGCCGGCGTAGCCGCCGCCCGAGGCGCTCAGGGCGATGGTCGCCATGTCGGCGTCGGAATCGGTGTCCTGCTCCGCGCTGACCGTGACGGTCTGCGCCGCGTTCCAGTTGGTCGTCGTGAAGTCCAGCGATGCCGGAGTGATGCTCACATCGGCATTGGCCGTTCCGCTCTGAGCCAGCGCCACCATGACATCCCCACTGGGCAGCGCCTCCAGCCGCACGGTGAAGGTGTTGCTGCCGCCCTCGTTGACGGTCAGCGACGCCGGCGTGAGCACCAGCCCCAGCATGTCGTTGTCGTCCACCATCACCGTCAGGCTGGCGGCCTTGCCCGCATAGTCGCCGCCCGCAGCCGTCAGGTTGATGGTGGCGCTGTCGTCGTCGGCATCGTCGTCATTGGCGGCTCTGACCGTGACGGTCTGGGCGACGTTCCAGTCGGTCGTCGTGAAGTCCAGCGAGGCTTTGTCCAGCGTCACTTCGATGTTGGCACTGGCGGTCGGCTGCGCCAGCGCCACCGTGACATTCGCCGTGGGCTCGCTGGTCAGCCTGACCGTGAAGCTCGCGGTCCGCTCCTCGTCGACATCCAGGCGGGTCTTGGAGATCATCAGGCTCGCCCTGTCGTTCTCGGTCACGTTCACCGTGACACTGCCTTCGACATCGTCATAGTCGCCGCCCAAGGCGTTCAGCTTGATGGTCGCACTGTAGGCGACGGCATCGGCGTCCTCGGCGACATTCACCGTCACGGTCTGGATGTCGCCCCAGTTGGTCGTCGTGAATTCCAGCGAGGTTTTGTTGATCGTGACATCGGTGTTGCTCGGCTGCACCAGCGTCACCGTGACATTCGCCGTGGGCTCAGCCTTCAGCTTGACCGTGAAGCTGCCGCTGCGGCCCTCGGCCACGGTCAGCGACGTCGCCGACAGATCCAGCCCGATGTCGTTGTCGGTCACATTGATCGTCACGCTGCCGGTGACACCGTCGTAGCCGCCGTCCTCCGCCGTGAAGTTGAGGGTCGCGGTGTCGTTGACTGAATCGGTGTCCTCGGCTGCGTCCACCACGACGCTCAAGGGGATGTACCAGTTGGTCGTTGTGAACACCAGCTCGCCTCCCCCGCGGAACGTGACTTCGGTGTTGGTCGGCTGGGTCATCCTCACCGTGACATCGTCGCTCGGTCTGGAGTCGAGCCTGACCGTGAAGGTGACGCTGGAGCCCTCTTCCACGATCACTTTGGACTGTGAAAAGACCAGCTTGATCTCATCGTCATCGTCGACCTCGACGGTCAGGCGGCCCATGACGCTGCCGTAGTCGCCGCCGGCGGCCGTCAGGTTGATGGTGGCGCTGTCATCGGCGGCATCGTCGTCATTGGCGGCGCTGACCGTGACGGTCTGGGCGGTGTTCCAGTTCGAGGCCGTGAAGGTCAGCTCGTTCTGGTTGCTGGCCGTGCCGGTGTCGGTGTCCAGCGTCACCTCGGTGTTGCTCGGCTGCATCAGCGTCACCGTGACATCATCCGAGGGTTCGCTGGTCAGCTTGACGGTGAAGGTCTCGCTTTCGCCCTCGGTCACGTCCAGCTCGCCGTCTCTCTCGGAGAACTCAAAGCCCGCCGTGTCGTTCTCGGTCACGGTCACATCCACGCTGCCCTTGACGCTGCCGTAGTCGCCGCCCGAGGCCGTCAGGTTGATGGTCGCGCTGTCGGCGACGGCATCGGCATCCTCGGCGGCATTCACCGTCACGGTCTGGATGTCGCCCCAGTTGGTCGTCGTGAAGTCCAGCGAGGTTTTGTTGATCGTGACATCGGTGTTGCTCGGCTGCACCAGCGCCACCGTGACATTCGCCGAGGGCTGGGACTTCAGCTTGACCGTGAAGCTGCCGCTGCGGCCCTCGGCCACGGTCAGCGAGGCCACCGACAGGTCAAACCCGATGTCGTTGTCGGTCACATTCACCGTCACGGTGCCGGTGACACCGTCGTAGCCGCCGTTCGCAGCGCTCAGGCTGATGGTCGCGGTTTCGTCTTCGAAGTCGGCATCATCCTCGTCGGCGCTGACTGTCACGGTCTGGGTGTCCTTCCAGTTGGTGGTGGTGAAGGTCAGCGAGGTGTCGTCGACCGTCACGTCGGTGTTGCGGGGCTGGGTCAGCGTCACCGTGACGCTGGCGCTCGGGATGGAGTCCAGCTTGACCTTGAAGGTTGCATCGGCGCCCTCGGTCACGGCCAGGGTCGTCTCGGACAGGACCAGCTTGATCTCATCGTCATCGTCGACCTCGACGGTCAGGCTGCCCATGACGCTGCCGTAGTCGCCGCCGGCGGCCGTCAGGTTGATGGTGGCGCTGTCGTCGTCGGCATCGTCGTCATTGGCGGCTCTGACCGTCACGGTCTGGGGGACGTTCCAGTCGGCCGTCGTGAAGTCCAGCGAGGTTTTGTCCAGCGTCACGTCGTCGTTGGCGGTGGCGCTCGGCTGCACCAGCGTCACCATGACATTCGCCGAGGGCTGAGTATCCAGCTTGACCGTGAAGCTCGCGGTGCTCTCCTCGTCGACGTCCAGCTCGCCGTCGGCCTCGGAAAGCTCAAAGCCGGCCGTGTCGTTCTCGGTCACGGTCACATCCACGCTGCCCTTGACGCTGCCGTAGTTGCCCCCCGAGGCCGTCAGGTTGATGGTCGCGCTGTCGGCGACGGCATCGTCGTCCTCGGCGGCATTCACCGTCACGGTCTGGATGTCACCCCAGTTGGTCGTCGTGAAGTCCAGCGAGGTTTTGTTTATCGTGACATCGGTGTTGCTCGGCTGCACCAGCGCCACCGTGACATTCGCCGAGGGCTGGGACTTCAGCTTGACCGTGAAGCTGCCGCTGCGGCCCTCGACCACGGTCAGCGACGTCGCCGACAGGTCAAACCCGATGTCGTTGTCGGTGATGGTCACATCCTTCGTGACGGTCGAGGCGGTGATGCCGCCGGTGGCCGTGAAGGTGATCGTGTCGGTGTCGTCGGCGTAATCGGCGTTGTCCTCGGCTGCGTTGACGGTGACCGTCTGTTCGGTGGAGTAATTCGCCCTGGTGAAGGTCAGTGCGTAGCTCGACAGGGTGGCGCCGGAGAGGGTCACGTCGTCGTTGGTCTTTGAAAGCGTGACCTTCACGTCCGCACTCGGCATGGCGCTGAGCTTGACCATCAGGGTGCCCGAGCCGCCCTCGGCTATCGTCAGCGTCCCCGCCGGGGTGACCTCGATATTGCCCTGGGGCTTGTCGTCGTCGGTGACGGTGACCGGCAGCGTCTCACAAACGCTTCCATATTCTGGCGCATTGCTCCCACACAAACTAATTTCAAACGATTCATCGTTCATATCGCCGTCTTGCCCGGCGGAGACGGTGAACGTTTGGTATTCACTCCAAAGATTTGTCTGACCGGTGTGCTCGAAAACCGTTATCGATGTGCTGAGCGTGAGCGTATTCGAGGCTTGATTGAGTTTTCGAATACCAAATGCCACTCCGGCAAGTGTCGAGGGCTGTGTCTTGAGGCGTACTTGGAAGGTGGCCTGTCCGCCTTCGGCCAGGGTCAGGGAAGTCGGGGTGAAGTCAATGCCCGCAGAGCTCTCATCGTCCCTGATGCGGACCCGCTTCGTGACGTTTGGGGCGGCGATGCCGTCCGAGACCGAAAGCGTGATCGTGTCGAGATCGTATCTTGTATCGCTGTCGTCAGCTGCGGTGACGGTGACCGTTTGGGGCTTGGAATAATTCGAAGGGGTGAAGATCAGGGAAGTCGGGGAGAGGGTCACGTTCGCATTGGTCTTTGCAAGGGTGACGGTCACATTCGGATCCGGGGCTGCACTGAGGCTGACTTGGAATGTGCCCCCTGAGCCATCGCCCTCGTCGATGACCAGTGTTCCCACCGGGCTAAGATTGATCGTGCCCGAGGACCAGTTGTCGTCATCGGTGATGGAGACGCTCTTCGTGGCGGTGGCGCCCCCCGCAGCGGAGAAGGTAATCGTGTCGGTATCGTCGACGGTATCGTTATCATCTCTTGCGGTGACGGTCACCGTTCGGGCGACATTGTGGTCCTGAGATTCAAATTGCACGAAAGTCGGAGAGACGATCACATCCGGATTGGTGCTCGACAAAGAAACTCTCACTGCATTGACTGGGAATCCGGAGACGGTGATCGAAAGGGTGCCGCCTGTCGAATCGCCCTCCTCGATGGTCAGCGTTCCCGTCGGATTGACATGAATCATTCTCGTCTGGGCAAAGGCGGGATTATCGAATATCGAAATCACCCCTGAGAAAAAGAGCAGCGTATAAATAAACAGACTCTTCTTGTCGATGGAGAAACCATCAGGCTTTTTGCCGGATGTGGATGCAAATATCAAATAGATTCGATGAACAAGGGCCCGGCTGTTTTTTACCAGAGCATCAAGGAACGATGGATTGGAAAGACGATGTTTTCGCTCATTTATTAATTTCTCGGGGGGGGTAAATTTCATCGGTCTGTCCTTTATCTATTCATCAAGGCAGGATCGAGGGGGATTTTCCCTCGGCGGTTCGGATCAAGCCTGAAATAACGACCTGTCCAAGCCGATAATCATATATCAAGGCTCGTGCAGGATCGGTCTTGGAATCGCTTTTTACCCTTTGGCGGACCGACGCTTCGATGCTCGTGCCTCGTTCGGCGGTGCGCAGACCCGCGCCAAAGGCGCCTTCGAAGGCATCGACTGCTTCGGCTTGCCAGCCTGTGGGAGCGACAGAGGGAATGGCCTCCTCCATTGCCCTTTGCAGCCTCGCCTGCCCACCTCGCCCCCGCTGCGCCGTTGTTGACCAGCACCCCGTCGCTCGAACGGGTCCACACTTGCGCGCTGATATTTTCCCGGCTGCACAAGGTGCAACCCAATCGCCCCCTGCCCGCCCACGAAGCGCCGGTGTGACGCTCGATATCCCCGGCCGCCAAGGTCGCCGCCCCCCGGGGCGGGGATGGCTTCGGGAATGGCTCCCTCCAAACTCCCGCCGTCGGCTTGGGCGTGGCAATCGAGCATGACGGTGCAAGGCGAACCCGAAGCGGCGCCGGTGGAATATAGATATATAAGCACGGGCTGTGACTCGTTTTAATTGCGGTTTAATGTCCCGACTCCAGTCATACCGCGTCAACAGCCCGTCCCAGTCATGCACTGATTGACAGCGGCGTGTCGCCGGAGAGAGATGCATCAGGCGAGTCTCAGCCCCGCCCAAACGTATAGCGATCAGTAGCGCTTCTGCAGCTCGACGGCCAGGCGGGAGCGGGTCTCGC
>MEIF01000217.1 GCA_001750645.1 Gammaproteobacteria bacterium AqS3 | reverse complement strand
GAAAACCGACTGGGACCGCAGGACCGCAGGACCGCAACCCATTTTTCGATGACACAAGGAGACGCCATCATGCCACCCAAGACATTCACGGAATACAGGAATTGCCTCAGATGCAAAAAGCGATTCCTGATCACCAGCAATCAATCCAGATATTGCTCTTCGGAATGCAGATACGGAGTGGGGCAATGCAAGGTGTGTCACAATGCGTTTCAAAAGCGATGGCGTCATCATGAGAAATGCGATGCGTGCTTGGCCGCTAAATTCGATGGCAAGTTCTACAAAACACCGGACAGAAAACCCCCGAAGTTTACGTACTCGCTCGAAAAAAAATGCCTGATGTGCGACAACCCATCTCCGGTCAACAAAAGGCGCGAAGGCACATGGAGGGTTTTCTGTTCGGAAAGCTGCCAACGGCGTTTTCGAAAGGGATTCAATCTCGCCAATGGCGTGTGCGTGATATGCGAATCGAAATCGGCGGTCGAAGGCGTGCAGAAATGCGAAAGTTGCAGATCCAACGAAAGGAGATACAATGCGTATCGGTTCGACAAGGAAGTAATACCGAAAGGCAAGGATGGTGTTGCGCTCAATACCGACAATCTCGATGTGTGGTTGATCAAGGCCAAGAAAGACGGCAGATATGTGCAAGGATCCGATTTGACGCGGGAAAGAAGGGATATGCTCCATTTGTTGGGATTTTTTACGAAGCCTGCCCCGGTATGGTACAATACGCCACTTGACGAATCCGCTGTGAAAAGGGACGAAGAGGGCAACGAAATTCCCCAGCAAGAGGGGCAAGTCGAATTGAACCGCCCATCGCGTTACACTCCTCGCGAACTCCTCGCGCAAGGCGTGGGGGTTCAACGCCAAGTGAAACAATGGTTGTGCAAACTATGAAACTTTCGGATACAATGGAAGACTATCCCGATTGGGAAGAACGCATGCGCAACTTCGATTGCGTGTTCCTCGACTTGGTGCATCCGGAGACAGGCGATACACTGCCCAAAGGTCTTCGTTTGCATCGCCGTGCACAGTTAAGTTTGTCGGCGGCGCGAAGTTTTTTTGGACCTCATTCGCATTCCTATTGGGAAGCGATTCATTTTTTTGTCGATCATCCCTACGTGAAAGGAGAATTCAATGACCACAACGCCAAGACATAAAAAGTCGTACCATGATTGCGAACAGTATGCAGATGCACTGCTCGAAATGTTCGATGATTTGGCACAAGACAACGATGATTTGTTGATCTATGTGTTCGAATCCATAGAGTACGAAGATGATACCTACACGCTTTGTTATCGATTGAGGTGGCGTGTTTTGCCGACCCCGGTCAAGCGGGGTGTGAGGTATCAAAAGATCGGCGAACTGATCGATGAATGGGAGCAGGGCTTTCGTGTGGGGAGGGCGCATATCACATGGAACACCGATCGCGCCAACCACGGTAAATTGACCATCGTTTTCAACAAGGAGAATTGAAATGGATACATCGGATTTGGATGGACAGGAGTACGATTTGGACAAAGTGGTGCGTCAAGTGAAATTTCTGTTGTCCCCACGCATTGAATCGTTGCATTATGCGTGGTGGTACGGATCGAAAGGCGGTCCGATCGCACTCAAACTCGAAATCGAAAATGTGAGCGGCGAAAGGGCAAAGTTCGTGATCAATATACCTAAGGCCGATGATGACATCAAACACGGCAGTTTTGATTTCTCGAAGGGGTGGGAGGAACCGTGGATAGGGCGCGCCAGTGTCGATGAAGGAGAATTCAACTGATCCGACAAGTCGATCCTGAGCAAATCGATCCAGCATTTTGTGACTCACATTTAGCGATTTGTGAGTCACAAAATGCTTTGTGTGTAATGGGTGAGTCACAAATGAGGAACAATCAATGAGCAAGAAACGCTGTTTTTGGGTTTTGCATCAATTCGGTATGGCGGTGTTGTATGTTTTGGGGTTGGTTTTGGTTTTGAATCTTTTCGTGCGTCCTGCGTTTGGAACCCCTGCGATAGGAATTATTTCTTATTGCGATGACGAGGGTGATTATGATGATAGTCCATTTCGATGCCTTGATGTAAAGGAGATTGAAGACAAAATATGCAAAGATGCTTATCGCGATTATGTGAAAGTGAATCGCCCATCGATCGGATTGCAAAATGTCGTGTTGGGATGTATATTGAATGAGCGTATCCAACGCTTGGAAAATGCGATTCGGGAGAAGGGCGTCGATCGGTGGCATTGGTACAAATATCCTCTTGGATCAAATATCCAAGTGCAAGAGAAATTTACGGAAGATGCGTTGAAAGCGGCCAGACATTTGACACATCGGGACAGATAAATCGATCGGGACTGCAAATCGATCCACCGAATGAATCGATCCGGCGAGCAAATCGATCCAGCGAAAAGGAAATCCCCATGATCTTCCCATCTGAACCAAAAATGACAGTCAAAGTCAACATCTCTGCTGTCAAATTCAAACTCTCAATCCTCGGCGCGACAAGAGTGCAGATGATTGATGGCAACTATGCGCAAAATCTGTTTGTTTGGATGATGATTGTTTGGTGGGCATTGGAAACGGGAAAAATCCCTTTGATTTGACTTCATACGCGTTTTATGTAGGATCGCACCTTCTGACTGGTGCAAAATCAGTCGATTGTTCCCATCCCATGATACAGGAGATGATCCTATGAAAAACATCACCAGCAAGCAGATGAACCTCAACGCGGCGCGCATCGCAAAGAAAGATGAGTTCTACACGCAGCTCTCTGACGTGGAGAATGAGATGATGCACTATCGGAATCATTTCAAAGGGAAAGTCATCTATTGCAACTGCGATGATCCAAGGGAAAGCGCATTTTTCAAATACTTTTTTATGAAGTTTCACCATCTCGGACTCAAACGACTTATCGCTTCGTGTTATCGCAATACATCCCGCGATCTTTTTTCACGCCATGATTCCGAAAAAGCCATCTGGCTATCCTACGATGGCTCGAAACATGGAGATCAAATGCCGTCTATCGATGACATCGGCATCAATGAATTCAACGGAGATGGCGATTTCAGGTCATCCGAAGCGATGGATTTGCTGCGACAATCAGACATCGTGATTACAAACCCCCCGTTCAGTCTGTTCAGGCCCTACATCTCGCAACTCATGGAGTGCAATAAGAAGTTTATCGTGATCGGAAGCCTCAATGCCATCTCATACAGGGATATTTGGGCGTTTATCCGCGATGGTCGCCTATGGCTTGGATGCGAAAACCGTGCCAGCCTTTTTCGTGTGCCGGATGACTACGAAGGCAGCAATATCATCTT
Organism: Gammaproteobacteria bacterium AqS3; assembly: GCA_001750645.1. GTDB lineage: Bacteria > Pseudomonadota > Gammaproteobacteria > MEIF01 > AqS3 > AqS3. The sequence continues at coordinate 1,934 of MEIF01000217.1, read as the reverse complement.
GAAAGACGGCGTGAAATTCGCCAAGATGGGAAACACATATTGGTATACGAACCTCAACCACAAAAAACGCTCGGTCGAAATGATCATGCCACAACGTTACAAGGGAAACGAAGATGCCTATCCCTTCTACGACAACATCAAAGCGATCGAAGTGAACAAAGTGAAAAACATCCCTTGCGACTACAAAGGAGTGATGGGAGTTCCGATAACATTTCTGGAGCATTACAATCCCGATCAATTCACCATCTTGGGACTCGACATGTTCGACATGCCAAGACTTCCGCATCTCAAAACGAAGGGAAGTGTGAAGTGGGACAGGGGATACATCCAAGGACAACGCAAATATGCGCGTATCCTCATCCAAAGGAAATAACGGTGCCATCCGGCAAAACAAATACCAATCTCACAAACGCCAAATCCTCGAAACAAGATGAGTTCTATACGCTCATCGAAGACGTGGAAGATGAGATGCAGCATTACACGCACCATCTCAAAGGCGCGCGCGTGTTCAGCAACTGCGACACGGAGTCATCTTCGTTTGTCAGATACTTTACCGGTCGTTATGACAGTCTCGGATTGAGATGCTACAATCACTCTTCAGAGGATTTCCGATCGCATCTCTCCACGGAAATACTCTTGGAATCCGACATCGTGATCACAAACCCCCCGTTCAGTTTGTTCAGACAATTCATAGGGCAGATGATGGTTTATGACAAAAAGTTTTTGATATTGGGAAATTTGAATGCAGTGAGGTACAAAGAAATCTGGCCGCTCATCCAGAAAGGGATCGTTTGGTTTGGATGCTGCAATGGCACCAAGTATTACCAAGTGCCGGATGACTACGAAGGCAAAGTGCATTTCACAAAGGATGGCATTAACTACAAAAAACTCGGCAATACATTTTGGTTTACAAACCTTTCGCACAGCAAGCGCAATCGACATCTCGTGTTGACGAAATCGTATTATGCAAACAAAGATGATTATCCTGAGTATGATAACTACAATGCGATCAATGTAGACAATGTGCTGGACATCCCTTTCGATTACAAAGGAACGATGGGCGTGCCTTTGACATTCCTGACTTACTACGATCCCGATCAGTTCGAAATTCTCGGTGCGGACAGGGATGTATTGTGGGGGAACCTCCCGTGGAGCCTCTACATCAAAAAAGGATGGCAAGGAAAGATAACGGAAGGGATCGTGAAGGGTGCGAAGAAATATTCACGGATCCTCATAAAACGCAAATAAAAGGGATTGACACTGATACGCGTTTTATGTATAGTGGAGGGATCCCGGCTGGGTAAGGGATAATCATCGATGGACCGCCATATCATCATCTAGGAGAAGATCAATGTTAAAAGATGACTTCACTGTAGAGCGCAGGCATATCGTCATTGATAAACAATGGCGGATATCGAACATATACAATTCCGAAGATGAGGCAATCAGGAAATGCAAGTTGTTTATGAAGAACTCAAATAACCAGGATGTGGACTTCTTGATCGGATGCACCGTAGGAACACAGGAGATGCCATCATGATCCCGGATACAATCGCATATCATCTCCAAGTCCGACACTACATGTTGCGCCATCTGCGAACGTGGTCGTTTTTGGGTGCTTACGAAACAATCGAAGATGCACACCAAGCAGGGAAACGCGCCCAGCAATCCCGTCCGGCATGGGAGTTCCGTGTCATCTCACCGGATTGCGAAGTTGTGGATGCGCATCCATCCCCTCAAGAATGAGCGGAGATGATCGCCGATCCTTGGCAATTTGACAATTCACGGAATACCGGTATCATGCTGGGCATGAAGAATTGACAATCGATTTTATTCCTGCGCAGCGTGCGTATCATCCACAAACTGGAGAATGTCACATGGACACGAAGGAACAGATGGAGTCTTTGCACCAGTACATTCGGTCGAAAGATGAA
>MEIF01000216.1 GCA_001750645.1 Gammaproteobacteria bacterium AqS3 | reverse complement strand
GTCCTTCCGTCTTCCATTGGATGGTGTAGCCGAGGATCGGGCGACCGCCGGTATTGGTAGGCGCAACCCACGACAGGAGAGCGCGTCCGTTGCCGCGCGCAGCAGCGAGAGGAAGGTGTCGCCCGCCTGCTGGCGCAGTGAACACGATCTTAGGCGACCGGTACTCTTCCACTAAGTTCACAGGCGTGCCGCCAGTCGAGTTGTGCGGTATGATTGATATGATCAGCACATCGCCGTCCGGTATGTTGTACGCGTTCGTGTTGATCGATATATTGGAGTAGGTGGTGGATGCGTTTGCATTGCCAGAGCCAGATGCGAACCGCCAAGAGTACGAATAAGACACACGCGAGCCGTTGTCTTTCCCTTGCGCCCACTTGATCTTTATCTTCGCCGGATCGGAGACATCAAACTCCACATCTCTCACGGGGTCTGGCAGGCTGTACAATTCGTCCACCCGTTTCCAAGACGATGGATAACTGGATGGTATCCGGTTAGTGCTGTCGGCGATCGCGATGTAGAAGTTGCCGTTATAAAATGTGGTTGAGCCAATCTTGTACGGGACTTGGCTGTCCCATTGAGGCACGCCGTTCACCACCTCTTTCGCTGCTGCGGACAACTCGCGCAGCAACTGGTTCATGGTCTGATACTCGACTTGCTGTCCTTTCGGCAGAGAGTAGAACTTGCCAAACCCATCGGTGCGCGTAATCGCCGGTGATGCGGACGATATTTCGTGCCTGTCGCTGGATGATGCGTTGCTCGCCCAGACCGGATTGTTCGCCAACTTCTTGAACTCGGTGTTCATGATTATGTGAAGTCCTTTACCAGCCAGTCGCTATTTCCAGATGCACTTACAGCCTGCACTCGCACTTGAAATTGCCGATATGGGTTCGGAATCGATATTCTTAGAGAACCACTTACATAAGCCTCAACTCCTATCGTTGTCCCTGTCGGATAAGTGGTTAGAGGAATCCAACTCTCCCAACTACTCCATGGGTCTGATGTGTTAGACCTTGTTCTTCGCCTGATTTCCCACCTGTACATAGACACATAGTTTCCATCCGACCTCAAAGAAACTGGCGCATACAACTCATCCGTATTTCCCCGCCTAGATATATCACCAGAAAGATTTGGAGCAGCATTATCCGTCTCTACGGTGAATTCTATATCAGCCGATGTGGTTGTGCCAAAGTTGTTTGTTGCCTGCACCCTGAAATCGTAATCGACATTTTCCGCCAGATTGACAATTACATCGTAGGGGATGGTGCGTGTGCGCCAAGTCGTCCAATTACTTGCGCTGGCTTTCTTATATTGCCAAGTGTAGCCGGTGATGGGATCGCCTCCGTCATCGATCGTGGCACCTAGACTAACCGCCACTTTACCCACGCCACCGCTTACGGCAGATATTGATACATTGGACGGCGCGATGCCTTGAAAACCACCGAGCGATGCACTCACCCAATCACTCCATTGGGTTCCGTTGTATGCTGCGAACCTCACATCGTAAGTTGTCTTCAATCCGAGGCTCGTGATGAATCCAGCAGCTATGTTGGTTTCCTGTACGCTCGACCATTGTGTGGTACCAGTCTGCTTGTACTGCATCCTGTATTTGCTAACCGAAGCCCCTCCATTGTCCGTTAGGTCGCCTGCCATGTAATAGAAAGCCTGCGTGCGCCCCGTGCGAAACGCATACACGAGCGGCGTAGTAGGCTTGCCTACTTCATTGGTGGACGCGCTATTTATCGTGCTCGCTGCGCTCGTTCCGAGTGAGTTTACAGCCTTCACTTGCACATCATAATCAGTGTCAGGGGAAAGCCCAGTAAAAATATGATATGGTGCGCTAGTGCTTATTTCGCTGCCGAAAGACCCACCATCAACGCGTATCTGCCATTTCCATCCGGTGATATTTGATCCATTGTTATTGGTGTCGCCGGATATATAGGCTACCACGGACGAAGTGGACAAGCCATCAGCGATAACTACAGGCGCGTCAGGCTTACGAGGATAATTGATAGGAGTAGCAGTGGTGTACACCCATCCACCATCAGTAATGCGATTGCTCGTAGCCTTCACTCGAAAGTCATACGCTGTTCCATTGGTTAGACCAGTGATGGTATGAGAACCTGGTCCATATCCATTTGAGTTAGATACATCGACAGCCAGTGCACTAGACCATGCCTGCGTGGATGTTTTGTACTGGATAGTGTGCTTTGTGATGCTTAGCCCATTATCCAATACGCCACCCCAACTAACAACCACGCTACCACTTGACGATCCTGGTTCTGCCGATGCGGAGGACGGGCCAATAGGCGATATAGGCGACCCTACATCTTTTGCATTACTCCACCCACCCCAACCCAAATCATTGTGCAGTCTTATACGCACATAGTACAAATCAGAATCTCCCCCAGAGATAATCTTGTCTGCGCCTTGCGTGTAATTATCATCGTCCGACACGCCAGATGAGAAGTTCGAATCTTTTGAATATTGAAGATTCACTTGGTCAATAGGATACCCACCAGTATTATCGATAACCAATCTAACATTGAATCGGTCAGCGCGATCACCATCGATAATAATATCGTTCGTTGATAATGCAGGAGGGCGAACCCTTTCGGCTTGGCTTACACCAGCCGCCAAAGCCCATGTAGTATTACCGGCAGTTGTGGGATGAACACCAGTCGAGTTGACGTCCAAACTTTGATAGTACAACTCCCCATTCACCTTCACCACGGACGCGGGAGGGTATGATATAGTGGCATCATACGCAGGAATCCCTTCACGCACCGCTTTCGCCGCGCCAGACAACTCGCAAATAATCTGGTTCAACTTCTCGCGATTGATCGTCTTTGTGGTGCTGAACTCACTCTGAAATCCGATGCTCCGGTCGATAACCGGTGCGCCGTCAGACGATTCTACATTCAGACGATCGCCGTCAATCGCCCACTGATCGCCAGCGAAAAGTTTCTTCGTTTCTGCATCGAGAGCCATTAGTACAGCCTCCACTTTGTGCCGGTGCCCGGTTCCTCCGCGCCCCCGTTATTCGGCCCGCTCGCTTGCAGGGCAACATACATCCGCCCGTCATGCGTGATGAAATCGTACTGCTGCCAGTTTACATCCACATCCCAACGGCAAAGCCCGTATACCATCTTATCAGCGAGAGCAGATGATATTTCGCAGAACAACTGATTCACCACTTTCCGTTCTGGGAACTTGAAAGTGCCCGCCTGCTCGTAGTTCAAATCCCAGCCTTCTGATCGATTGATTCCAACCTCTTCCGGCTGCTGCCTTTCCGCAGGAGCATTGATCGCCCAAACATTCCCGATGATCTTTTTCGCTTGCGTGTCCATTATGTATTGTCCTCGAAGGATGCTATATCAAGCGGGCTCCCCGCTTTATCAAGACCGAATCCTTTCGGGTCGGTATAGAACACCTTGACGCCAAAAGCGCGAGGCAATGCGCCGAAATCATCCGCCAAGCGCAAAGCCGGTTTCCTGTTGGTGCCAATGGTGATCGTCATGTTTCGGTTATCTGTGATTTCAGCCGATGGGTCAATGAACCGCACTGCCTTTTGAAACGAAGCGAAATCACCACGGCTGGTTACTGCCACGCCCCGCGCCTTGATCATCGCTCGGTACTCCGTATCATTCAACGGGACGAGCGCACGATCTCCGAGCGCACCTTTGAACGGGGCGGAGTCAAATGGCACATTGTCTGGGTCTGATGGTTGATTTGACGCGTTGCCATCTCGAAACCCGAACCTGTCTGCATCGCTGTCGATCTCAACGGACGGGCGAGCCACCCCAAGCCTCACGCCGATGCGGTCAAGCCAAATGCCTTCTGCGGTGTCGATGTGCATCATGCGTTCGAGTTGTCCCTCGTTGGCAGCCAGTTCGGGCGCGGGCTTGTCGGGCTGGTCGGAGGCAGTGAGCGCGCTTGCCACAGCCTGCCAGTCATCAATGAAGCCACCGATCAGCGCACTGAACTTGGGCGCAGCCTGCCACTGATTCAGCAGCAGGCTGGTGGATGTTTTCAGTTTCATGGTTATCCAGAAATCCCTATGATGTTGCCGTCATCGTCAGGCTTCTGCTCATTCACTCTAAAATCGATACTTGACCTCATGTGCCCCTGATCGATCAAAGGAACGGAACTGCCTTTTAGCCTGATCGTCAATGCCGCGTTTGGCGCCATTCCTCTGTCCCGCACCGCTTGTTGAATCAGTCGCTTGTAATGAAATCCCAGACGCTCGCCTTTCTTTGCGTCAATCCCGCCAGCAACATCCTGCATCTCGGTCTTGATTTCCTTGTCTTTCGGAGCCTTCTCCATCCCTTTGCGCATAAATGGACGAGACGGGACGGGACCTCCCCATCCACCACCGGCAGCACCACCACGCGTACCAAACTCGTTCCACAGCGCAACCTGCGCCACCGTGGGCGGCGTGCGTGTTACGCCATCCGGTCGCTTTCCTCGCGTCTGGTACCTTGCGGATTTGGTGATCCCAATGTCGATGGAATGGATTGAAATCTTGCCACTTTCCTCGAACTCACGAAGGAATTCATCCATCGCTCGGTACCCGTGCGTACTTGCATTTCCCCGCATTTTGTGCTATACTCTCTGTTGTTAGAACCCTCTAATGATACCACGGAACGGGCAAAATGTCAAGAACCATTAGCACAACCAGACCCTTCGAATCAGAAAACGATATGCTAGAACCATTCGACATCGATGGCTCTGTCGTGGATAAAAACGAGAGTCTCGCGCAGAGGGTGCGGTGCGCTTTCAGGTTCCGATTGGGGGAGTACTTCCTCAACACTTCCGAAGGGTTCGATTACGATTTGATCTTCAATCATGTCATCACGCCTGCGCAGGTGGCGCAGTTATTGGTTGGCGTGATTAGAGACGAGGGTGGCGATGAGATTGTGGATATTACCGATGTCGAGTATAGCCACAATCGAGAAACCAGACGATTCAAGTTCGCCTGTCGAGTACTCACTATTCACGGCACGCTTTCGATCGACACGGAGTTATAAAGATGGCAAATGATTTGATGAGGATCACTCCCGCAGGCGGAGTGTTCGCAAGTCTAGATGGCGCAAAGGAAGTGTTCGATCAGGATGTGGTGAACGCTTTCGGTGGGGACATCGACAAGCACTCCCACACCCCGCAGGAGCAGTTCTCTGCGATCAACGCGAGCGTTTGGGCAGAACTTACAGAAGAGATCGCCCGTGGCATCACCTTCGGCACAGACTTGGACGCCGCGCCCGGAAAGTTTTTGGACTCGATGGGCTCGCTGCTGAGTATTCGCAGACGACCAGCCACGAAGACGAGGGTGGTTTGCCAGTCTACTGGGCTGGCTGGACTGGTCATCCCGCAAGGGAGTATCGTCCAAGATGCAGCAGGCAACAGGTTCACCACCGACCAAGATGTGAGCATTCCATCTGGCGGGGTCGAAGCGAACATCCCGTGCACCGCAATCGAGTACGGACCGATCGCAGTGCCGAGAGGCAGCGTGAACAAGATCATCAGCGTGCTAAATGGGTGGGATACACTCACAAATAACGAGGAAGGCATCCCCGGATCGAACCGAGAAAGCGACACCGAATACAGAGCGAACATCAAAGCGCGCACAGCGCAAAACGCCAGCGCAAGTAAGAGCGCGATGGAAAGCGCGTTGGCGCAGGCAGGAAGCACCAAGTTCCGCGTGATCGAGAACCCATCCAACAGCCCATCCACGATTGGCGGCGTAACGATCCCGCCTCACTCGGTGGTGGTGGCTGCCGGTGGAGGCTTGATTGATGATATAGCGCGCGCAGTGAACAACTCGCGCGGGATGGGCGTGAATCTGCTTTCAGCAATCGAGGGCAGGTCTGATTATTCCAAGTCGCTTGTCTCCAATATGAACGCCGCGCGCTTCGTGTTCAATGGCACCACATACAAAGACATCGACCTGTCCGCGCAAGGCACGCCAGAAGCGTTGGCAACCAAACTCAACGCCTATCCGTCCAAGCCTATCACATATCCAAACTTCACATCGTCTGGCACGAGTCTTGTTGCGTTCTACGACTGGAATGACGAGGCAAGCGGGTTTGAAGATGTGGATGGACAGGTCAGCCCCGTTGTGCCTGTGGATGTCGGGTTTCATGTGGTGAGCGCGTTGATCTATGGCACCAAAGTAAGGGTCAAAATGACCGACACGATTGCCTCGATTGGTACAGGCTCCAATATCGCCCGTGTCGTTTATCTTGCGGCCGGATCGTCTTCGCGCACCATCTTGACTGCATCGTCCGCCACAATCAACGGCGACATGATGATCATCACGCTGCCATCGGCTCTGCCTAGCGATGCCCGTGGCGTGGCGGTGGAACTCACGAATACCAATGGCTTCACCCGTAATGTCAAGTCCGTGAAGGGGCTCTTCGCCCCTACGAGCGCGGCGTTGACAGAAGTGGAGTTCGACAACGATTCCGCGCCGCCGTCCAATATGTCCATCTGGGTACAGCCTGCGAACAACGGCTGCCAAGTGCGGGCGGACGTGTTCTCGCCGGTCGGGATCACAAAGTGGCAGTATCGGCGATTCGATGGAGTGCAGATCATCGCAGGCGATGCGAACTGGGTGGACATCAACTCCAACACGGACACCATCAATCAGCATTTTTCCGGTCTGTCCAACGCTCGAAAAGGGGCGAGGATCGAACTGCGAGCCGTGGTAAGTGATGATCAAAGGGTTTTTGGGAATACCGAGCCATTCGATCCGTCCAATACATTGCCGACCATCGTGTCGGACGATTCCAATGTAGATGGGCAGTCCATTATCTTGACCACCACCATTCCTCTGCGATCGACCGACCGAGCCACTACATCTGCTTGGGCAATCACTCTGTCTAGCGGGGCAAGCCGCACCATCACGCACCAGCGCACGATCGGCAACAAGATATATCTTGAAACCAGTAGCCCAGTGCCAGAGGGAGACACCGCGAGCATCGCCTATACTCGCCCATCGCAGACGGCGAAGCGGATCACTTCCGAAGCGGGCGCGTACATGGCGACAGCCAGTGGAACTACAATCGAGAACAAAACCATCGACAAACTTCCGGGACGCCCATCGTTTATCTGCGCGTATCGCACATATCCAAACGCTGCTGGCACCACGATCGAGTGGACGGACAACTTCAACGCTGGGAGTAGTGTCGATCGCTATGAGTATCGCACCAGAGCCGAGGACTCCTCGCAGTGGAGCGATTGGCAGGTGGTGAACGGAAATGCGGCTCGTTCCACTTCGTTCCTTAGCAACGCCGGTGTGGTGCAAATGAGAGCCTCCAACCCCAATATCAGGTTCGCAGACATCTTTGGTCTTTCCATTGGGTACACTCCGTTCATGCGCCCAGTGAAGTTCCCTTTGACCATCGGGATCGATCTGCGAAAGGCTGATGGGTTGACGGGCGATGTGATTGAGTCGATCAGGTCTTCAATCGCGTCCACTATATCTGGCTATGATTTGGGCTCCAAGATATGGGCTAACGACATCTTCGCCCAAGTCGAGCGGGTGGCAGGCACCGAAGTGAAATTCGATTCCACCGATACCTATGTGCAGTATAGAGGCATCGGGGTGAACGCGGCTAACGCGCACGCAGTCCCTCTTTACGCGGAATGGAGCGTGGAGCCTTCGGATATAAGTATCATCTTCACGGACTAAGCCATGGATCATAACATGCAATTCGCGCCGTGGGCGGCTCCGTTCTTCTACCCAGCCCCGTACAAGTCTGCGATGGGCGGGCGAGGAAGCGGTAAATCCCACACCATCGCAAGGATCGCTCTGCTGCGCATGATGCTGGCGTTCAGCGACCCCAACAGAATAGGTACCAACCTCCCTTATTATCCCGCGCTGCCAGTCAAGATACTAAGCGGCAGGCAGTTCAATGCAAGCCTAGAAGACTCGGTGAAAGCCGTGATGCGGGACTTGATCTATGAGTTCAGGCTCATGGATCAGTTCTTCATTGGGCAACTTCAAATCGTACACAAACCCACGGAAAGCCAGTGCCTGTTTCACGGCATCGATCGGAACATCAGTAGCATCCGATCGAAGGAAGGGTATCATATCTGGTGGTTCGAGGAAGCGCAGTTTTTGACGCAAGAGCAAATGAATGTCGTGCTGCCGACAATCAGAACCTATATGGTTTGCCCGATCACGAAGCGCAGGTATCCGCCGGAGTTGTGGTGCGTTTGGAATCCGATCGACCGCAACGGGTGGACTTGGCAACGCTTCGTTGAGTACCCGATGGCAAAGGATGTGCACGCTCATGTCAACTACTATGACAACCCGTGGTTGCCTGAAAACCTTCTGGAACTGGCTGATTACGATAAGATCAACCACCCATCGATGTACGATCACGTCTGGCTTGGGAAGCCTAACGATGGGGACGCAAGCGAGCAAATCCTTCCTTACCCAATGGTGAAAGCCTGCGTTGATGCGTGGAACAAACGACCGAGCGAAGACCGGCTAAGCGCGTATAACGCCCGCACAGATATGGGAGTCGATGTCGCGGTCGGTGGTGCTGATAAATGCGCAGCCGTGCTGCGGACTGGGCCGGTGGTAAGAGACATCAAACTTTGGAACGGATCGCTGGACACGGACTTGACGGCTCGCACCGCAGTGAAGTTTATGGAAGAGCAGTGCGAAATGAACCGAGTGCAGCCGTGGACGATCTACTACGATGCCTCCACGCCAATGGACTCTGCGTTTTTCAACGCCAGTTCGCCGGTGCCATTCAACGCGATCAACTTCGGATCATCGCCCGGTGGCAAGGATGTGATATGGGAGTCAGACGTAACGAATGACGCCTACTTTGCTAGGCGCAATATTCAGATGGCAACAGCAGTAAGGCAGAGAGCGCACCGCACAATGAAGTTTGCAAACGGCGATAAAGGGATCGACCCGATGGACTGCCTGTTTATCAACCCAAAAATAGAGGGGCTAGACCGCACAATATCGCTGCTGTCGCAACCGATGCGGTTTCAAGCCAACACTGGCAAGTGGGATATAGATAAGCGCGGAGGCTTGAAATCCGCGAAATCGCCAGACGAATTCGATGCGCTGTGCCTCGCATTCGCAGACGATTCCGACTACGGATTGGAGAGCGAGCGGACGTTCTAATTACCACGCTCCGCCGATCTTCGCCAAGCCTGCCAGCACGCCCACCACGGCAAACCCGATTCCCGAATAGATCACCTTCTTCCAAAGAGCCTCGTTTTCGTTCGAGGTCTTTTGGATCAAATCCATCCTGCCTTCAAGTTTGACACGGGCGATGCGCTGCTCGTTCAGCTCGTCTTTGAGCGAGTCGTATTTATTACTCACCTCGTCCAGCACTCGCTTGATGTCTTCGTGAATGACATCGAGTTTCAGCGAGAGTTTCTCGTGGTCGTTGGCGTTCCTATCGATTGTGGCTGGCATGGTAGCCTCCTATTAGATAGACGGATAAACCGTGATGGAAAGAGCCTGCCCATAGATGCCCGATATGTTTTCAAACGATGTGTCAGCCTTTTTTATCGACATCCTGAACCGGACATATTGCCCATTGGTCGCACCGGCAGGAAGAGACGACAAATGGACAGGTCGATTGACATCAATATAGTAATCCCTATACTGATCCTGTCCGGCAGGTTGCCCCGCAGCCACCTTAGACCTAAACACTAGCCCGCCGGTGAATGTGGGTCCACCCGGACTATTCATGTCCGTCCAAGTTGTTTCGGAGATCACGCCTGCTTCGGTCGAAGCCCATTTTGCCTGCAACTTTCCTTCAAACCCGATCCCTTCAACCGTACCATGTCCAGCGTTGGCAACCGCAGTGATCGTAACGAGCGCAGGGCTTTCCCTGTTATGGATGTCATCTAGATACAGCGTGGTCGTCTCGAAGTTGGCATCCGTCCACGAGTTTCCGTTGTTATTGACCGTTTGCGCCTGATTCTGAATGCCATAAATATACCTCGGCGATGTACTCCACGAATCGGAAAGTATCAGATTCTCACCGGTGGCATCATAACGCAACGATCTGTATGCGTTGGCAGGCTCCAAAAAGAACCTCACCGAATCTCCGGTTGACACCGACCCGCGAGTATAAACCCGCGTGGAGTCCAACGTGAACAAGGCAAGACCAGACCCGCCACTCTGCGCTGTCGCATGAAAGCGGATGTAGTTGTTGGCGTCCTTGAACGCAATGATCGGGCGTCCGGTGGTGCTATGCTGCGATTGCAGATTAGACCAAAATGTAAGAGGGTCTCCATCAAGGAAACGCAACCCGATCTGCGTACCAGATATAGTGAACTCGCCTTTGTTCGAGCCTATCGTGTTGACGCGAGAATACTCGCCGGACTTGGTGATGGTCGGCGGAGCGAGCGAACTCGGAATCAAAAATGCGCTTTGCGATGCGAAGTTTGTGCCAGCCGAATTCATCGTTAGCACTTTACCCGCTTCGGCGGAGCCGTGGTCAAGTCCGAGATTGATCGGCAATACATGATCTGTCTTTGTGATAACCGACTTGTGCCCTAACACTTCGATCGTGTCGCCGGATTCAACCGCGCCTTCGGTCTCTAAATCCTCTTCACGAAACTGCGCGTAGACGATGCCTTGATTACCCGGTATCACCGTGATAGAGTTGAACACGCCACGGATATAGTTGCTGGCGTCCTTTTTGAGTTCAACCTCGAAGTCTTCGTGAAACAAGTCCGCTAAGTGCGGGTCAGTTTCGAGAATGCGGAGCCTAATGGAACGCTGCGTGGAATCGTAAAACACATCACCACGATTGGACACCAAAGTGCCAGACGAAACCATCGTGTATCCGGGGAAGCCAAGATTGCTGATCTCCGGTATGATCCCGTGGAAGACAGGATCGCCAGACCCTCTGTCGCTGGTGATGATGGCATCTTCGATCCCATCCGCGTCAACCTTCACACGCCCCCAGTGATCAGTCGTGAGAGTGATGGTGCTGGTCGAGCGTTTCAGCGTCTTGCTAGCATCATCATCCACGAAATAACCCGTGAAGGTGGAAGTGCCTCCATTACTTGTGGCGTTGAAAGTGTGCTTCGTCATGAGCAGGATATATCCTGCGCTGTCTTGATCGACATTCTCTTTGTTGCCGAGCACTGCGACAGCACCGGCAGGTATGCGATCCTCGTCATTCACACCACCAGAGAACTCCAAGCCTTGCGGTACTTGCGAGTTCCCCTCCCAACGCCACGGCACCTGCGCCCATGTGTCGGTCGTGGGGCGCGGAGACCACCACATATTGTAGCGCGCGCAAGCGATCAAATACTCACCGACTCGCGCGATGATCACTTTCGCGGGGCGCGTATTATCTGGGTATTGTGGAAGCCAAGCGTTCTGCGTGGTATAGGCAACTGCGCCGTCCGTCATCCCCCTAATCTGCGCCTCGCTCACCAACTCCGTCAGACCTGCATCGACCGGCGTAGTCCAACTCGTCCGTGTCGATCCAGTGGTGTGAGACCGCACCCACTGCTTACCATCGGCAAGATTGATCATCACCTGATCGTCTCCAACCTTGACGATCAAACCATCCGCTACATCGGAGAGAGCGTTGGAAGTGGAAGCATCGACACGCTGGATCGTGTTGTTCGGCTGATGTCGAGTGTCTACGCAGTAATCCAAATACTCATCGCTTGGGTTGCTAGGGTTGGCGATACCGAGTTTTTGACGCAGGTCGCCCAAGTCGGTAGCATTCAGCCCCGTTCCGCCTTTCAGCGTGCCCAGCGTGCCAGTGATATTGGCGAGCGTCTGAGAACCGCCACCGCCGCCACCACCACCACCGGTCGATGTGATAGCCTGCCCTGGTCTAATCGGCATCGTTATTCTCCAACATTATAAACTACGGATGTGAATGCGCCACTGGGGATAGCAGTCTGCCAAATGTAGATTTGGGTTGCACCCGTGCGCTTTACCATCATCGTCTGCCCGCTCGAAAGCACAAACGCGCTGTCGCCGTTGCTGGGCGCGGCAGTATTCTCCTCTACCCAAACGGAGCGACTGCCTTTGTTTTGCAGCGTATACCAAGTGTCCGCCGTCAAAGAACCGAGGGCGGTCGCAGTCGCTGTTGCTGTTTGTCTTGCCATCGTGAATCTCCGGTTATGATTGGATGTATTATATCACAAAAACCTAGTCGGGTCAACTGCCGACCACATCGTTGTCTATTTCGTCTTGGTAGCCTTTCCCATCTAACCTGCCTACCACCCTCTCAATCCTGCCGCTATCGAGGTCTTCACGCAAATAGCAATGGCAAACTTTTAGCATCATGTGGACTCGCTCCTCGTAGTTGCCTTCGCCCATCACTTCGTCCATTCTCAAGATTTCCAAGTCGGCGAGGTTTTTGACTCGCAAGCCAAATCCCAGTGCTCCGATCTTCGCGCTCGATGGAGCCGAGTCTCTGTCAGGATCAATCTCAAAGTAAGGGTAGTGCCTTCCGCCTTCAACGGCTCTATCTTGCAATATCCGTGGAATGTCTCGATAGCCAGTGCCATGCTTATCGAGAAGAATGCCACGGACAGATCCATCACTTCCTACTTCAAGAGTGCCTTCCGCTTCAATGGCGTCATCAGCATCATCAGTGCCATGCTTTACAACCAATTTCGCACCATCCGTGTAGCCGCTACCCCCATTGTAAACATTGAACGCTTTGATTCTGCCATCCACATTAGCAGATGCAGCCCAGTTCAGCCCAGACTGGCTGCGGATCCAATCACGAAAGTTGATTGCATCATCGATCGCCTTCTCCCGAAACCAATCGACCGCGAACTCTGTCTCGGCAAACACCATGTCAATGGTGAAAGATTCCGTTTCTCCAACATATTGATAGTGCGGGTTCAACCCCATCACAGACTGCCTCATCATCGTAACGGCAGCGTAATCTCCAACTTCCGGGGCGGTCTGGTTCAGCAGTCCTGGTACGACACGGTAAGGCTCTATCTTGCTTCCTGTTGCCACCATCAGCCTGATCGTGTCTTCGAATATCTCGCGCTCCATTATTCCTGCCCCTCGATGCGATGCGCTATCGTCTCGCTATATTCACCAAAGTCCGAGGTTTCGACCGCAATATATCGCTTTTCGTTCCAGAGGAACTCGTCTCTGTTATTGACTTCAATGCGCTCGATAGTGAAGAACTCACGGGGCTCCAAGAGCCGCGTGCCCCCCACTTCGAGAGCAGCGATCCGTGCGTCTGTGCGATTTAGGGGTTCCGTGGAGCACTTCGTGGCGAGATCGGTGAAGGTCTCTTCGATGCGCCCACGGCGATTGCGGGTCTGCCTCCGGCGGCGAATCACCACCGGTTCCGTCATCAATGACTTCTGGATGGTACGCGCAAGATACAGGCTCGGTCTTTCGTACATTACCCGCGCCTCCTCTGTTTGGCGTCTTCCATATAAAGCCTCTCTTGCTCGGCTTTGGCGTTCAGATGTTCGTTAGCCTCCACCAAGTCTTCGAGCGAAACCAAAGGGTTTCCCTCCTCGTCCCTCTGCTTCAACTCGCCGATTGTGCAGAACCCGTTATCTATGGGAATCATAAAGAACGGGTCTGCCATTAGCGTCTTTACTTCTGCGACTCGTCTGCCTCCTCCACTGGAACCGGAGGACGAAAAAGTTGCACGAGGTCGGAAACAGACTCCCCAAAATTTACGCAAAACAACCTCGCGTCAATGATGGTGAGGTCGCTAACCTTCATGTTGGCGAAGACCTCCTCTTTCTTTCCCTTCACCGGCATGAACCGACCCTGCTTGTTGGTGTTCTTATACCACAGGCAACTATCGATCAACACCTCCGTCAGAGCGACCAAATGCTCTTGCGGAACCTTCCCGATAACCGCCATCAAGACCTGCGCTTGATTCATTTCGATGATCGTCCCGTCTGGACGCTCTTTCGTGATCTCCAAGTCGCCGATCGTCCCAACGCAAGGACGCACATGTTGGTAGAAGAGTTTCTTCGCCGGATAGGAAAGCAGTGGCTTGATCTGCCACTGCTTCCCCCCTACCTCGAACTCTCTATCTGTGATAAAACTATCGTTCATTGGTATTCTCCCTTGAATTGAACGATGCTGGATTACCTGCCTTGATCATCAAAGCGAGGTGCGAAGTCGGCAGAATCCACATTCGCAGCGATCACCTCAAACTCGAACCGAGCCGTATAGGTCTGGGTCGGGTTCATCATGATCGGAGCGTGCTTCAAAGTTCCGCCTGTCATATACCACTGCCCACCACGATCGGGATCAGTGAGCGAGCAAGTGTAGATATTGCCGCGCTCCCGCCCCCGAAGTTTGGCGTTGCGATCCATAGCCTGTTCGATCAGCCATTTGACGGCTGGGCTGTAAGGCATGAAGTGCATCGTCAAGATTCCACCCTCATCGAAACGATTATGGATGTTGTACTTGCCGTCTTGCCCCTTCATTGTCTCCGTGAAATCATCGGTCTCGATCATGTACGGAGGGTCGTCAGGAGCCCAAGTGTTCAACTCGATCCCCTGATTGAAGATGCAGACGATACTGGAATTGGAAGAAATAGCACTCATTGGATAGCCTCCTCTTATCCGCTAGTGAGAATGATTGTGCCTTCCACGGACTGGATGGCTTCCGAAGGAGCAACCCAAATCTTGAAGCGGCTAACACGAGCAGCACGATCAACCGTGGTCTGGTTCGCTGGGCTGTCCATCCACAGCACATAGCCTGCGGACAGCGTGCCATTGAAATCTCGGTTGCCAGTGGCGCGCCGGATGTCATTTTTGATACCCTCGCTCACCTTGCCACCGAGCTGAACTCCACCGGAGAGGATAGCCTTCGACATAACGCTAGCAACCACATCAGCAAGCGCAGCGTTATTCAGCCGCTTGCTTTGACGCAGAGCGTTGAAGATCGACCGCTCCATCTCGGTCTTCAACCAAGTGATCCACCACTGGCTGTCAATCCAAGTTCCACCCGCAGTCTTGCCTCCGAGAAATGTCGGCTCGCCATCAACGCGAGTCAACACGCTGCCATTTTTTCCGAGAATATTGGTCAACTCGGTCTCTGTGATCGCCGAGGTATTGACGGACGGCAACCCCTTAGGAACGAGCGTTTCAATCGACTCTGGCTGGTTGAAATCCATCCCGCTCAACTTCGCCAGCACAGCAATGTCCGCTCGCTTTGCAATATCATCCGCATAGACGATAGCCGTCTTTGTGGCGGATGCGTCCTTCGCCAACTGCATTTCAGAAGCAGTGTCAGTAGCTGCTTTCGCGGTGTTTTTGGTGTCCAACGCGACAAACAGATAGTCTCCGGTCTGCGCAACGTCTCTAACATGAGTGATAGCAGATTTCGCGGGGGACTGCCCATCATCCGTGGTCAAAACATCATCAGCGAGCATCAACGCAACTGGCGCACCATCGCCGGAAATCGATGCGCACCGCTCTACGCATTCCGCCAGCGACTCCGCCGCAGACCCCAACCGAAGACGCCCGCCCTCGCTTGTGGTGCTTGTTTTGAGATTGAGATTAGCAGCCGATGCGAAGTCCACCACCCCAACACCAGTAACGGACGACAACCCCGGATCTGTAGTGAAGGTGTCTGGAAAATCGATCACAAACCGATTGTTAGTATAACGCACCGTGGTACCACTTTTCACGCCGTCCAATGCTGTTTGCATTGTGGTCGCCATAGCAGTATAAGTGCTGTTGCTTGTAAAGTCCAGCGTGATCGGGTTGCCGCTATTCAGATTGTCAAACTTGATACTGCCACTGCTAAACGCAGATGCGGCTTTTGTTACTGGACCGGACTCGATTGTGGTCCCGATAGCAGTCCTTGCCCACCGACCAACATACAAAGCCTTCGGGCGAGGGTCAGCAGCAAACCAAACCGCAGCGTTCGAGGAAACATCGGCGTCATTACCAAAAAACGCGCTTGCATCCCCAGAGTCAATGCACCGGTGCACTTTGCCATCCCCGCCCCCATCAAGGAAAGCGTTTTGAGTGATCATCAAACCGGTGCCAAACTCTGCTCGCGGCAAAGACGCCTCCACGCTGGTGCGGATACTCACCACCTGTTCAATATCAATGCCTGTTACATGAGTAGCCATGGGAAAGCCTCCTATTATGGTCTACCAATCAAAATGCCGAACGCTTGCGGAGTGGTACGCTGCTCCACCAGCATGAATTCTCTGCCGTATTTCGAAGTGGACCAAAACGCTCTGCGCTCGTCCTCTCCTGCATTTGTGCTGTACTCGACCTTTTTTCTGCCGAGCATCTCCGACTTCACTACGCCCGCGCCCCCGTCAAGTTCGCTGGGCAAAGCATCGTTGCAGTACAGATGCGCCGCCGCCAACAAACAACCCGAAGACGATACAGAATGCAACTCCCAAGCCCTGTCAAGTATACCCTGAATGACCTCATCTGTCAAGGTCAACGGAGGGTCGCCGATAGCCCCATTGAACTCTGGGAACCGAGCGCGAAACTCCATGATCTTTGGTTTCATGATTTCGGTCATGTCTCTCTCCATTCAGTAGGGAGGAGGGTGAACCCCCCCTCCCCCGCCTACATGGTCAAGGGCACCCATGCGAGCGTTTACTTTGGCGGCCTCGGCGCACCCATGAATTGATACTTACCCTCTGCATCGCCCTTGTCAATGTTGTAGATGCAACGCGCACCGGTAAAGTTCACATCGCCGGTCGCAAACATCACTCCATCGATTGTGCAGTCATCATTGTGAACCCGCGTTACGATCACGGGCAGCATTACGAAGTCGGAAAATCCGACCACAGATCGAGCAGCAACTTGCGCATAAAGCACCACATCGCCAGTCCTCACTTTCCGCTCCGGCATGGGCGGGATGGCTGTGGACGAATCCACAGCCTCCACCTTTTCGACCTTTCCCTTGCCCTGCGGTCTTTGCTGTTTAGCGGTCATGATTATGGTCTCCGATTAGGCGATGCCAGTGATGTACATCACGCCGTGCGGCAGACGCCACTGCAACCCGCCCATCTTCACTC
>MEIF01000215.1 GCA_001750645.1 Gammaproteobacteria bacterium AqS3 | reverse complement strand
CCCTCGTTCAGCGCCAGCTCATCCGGCGTCAGCGCCAGCCCGATGGCCGCATCGTCATCAATGACCGAGACCCCCACCGAGGCGGAGGTGATGTTGACACCGGTGAGGTTGATCGTCGCGCTGTCATTCACGCCGTCGTCATCGCGGGCCGCGCTGACCGTGACGGTCTGGGCGGTGTTCCAGTTGCTCGTCGAGAAATTCAGCGTCGCCGGGGTGGTCGTCACATCCGTGTTGTTGGACGCCAGGTTGACGGATCGAGGATTTTTGGGGTGGGCGGTGAGCCGGACCGTGAAGGTCGTCGAGTTGCCCTCGTTCAGGGACAGCTCATTCGCCGACAGGGTCAGCCCGACGGTGGGTTCATCGTCATCGGTGACCGACACCGCCACCGAAGCGTTCAGCACACCGAGGTTGTCACTGATGCGGATGGTTGTGGAATCGTCGTTGATGTCGCTGTCCTGTGCCGCCCTGACCGTCACGGTGCGGGGCGTGGTCCAGTTGAGCTTGTTGAAATACAGCTGATTCGGGCTGAATGTGATGTCAGAGTTTTCCTCTGATTCTGTTATGTAGAGCGTTGTCTGGTTGAGGTCTCCGGCTGGGCTGCTCATGCTGACTGTAAAAGTCCCGGTTCCGCCCTCGCTGATCGTCAGCGATGTCGCCGACACGGTCATCTCGACTTCATCGTCATACACCACAAACATCTGGCGATGTTCGAAGCCGTTCGGCTCCCTGACGTAGAGCACGCCAACCGACATGTTGCTGTCCGAGTCATTCTGCGGAATGATCGCCGCCGTCCGATTGACGTTCCAGTTTGAGGTCGTGAAGATCACGGTGTTCTGGTGGCCGTCGGTGTCCGGATCAGTGTCAATATCTATGTCGGGATTGGGGTAGGCGCCGTCAGCCCACCCCAGGGTGATGGTCATATTCGCAGCGGGCTGCCTGCTCAGCCTGAACGTGATGCTGGAGCCCTCACCCCCCTCAACCATCACGGCGCTGCCGGTTGACACGATTTCAAGCAGGTCATCATCCAGCACCGTGACCTCAACGCTGCCGTTCACGCCATCGTAGCCCCCGCCCGTGGCCGTCAGCAGGACATTTGAAGTTTCGTCGTCGGCATTGCTGTCCGGTCTGCCCTGCAGACGCACCCGTTGGTAGGTGTCCCAGTTTTCTGACGTGAAGGTCAGCGTGAGTGACGTCCCATCTGTATGAATCCATATAGCCTCGTTGCTCGTGCTCACGGCCACTGACACATTGGCGGTCGGCTGCTGCATCAGCTTGACCCGGAATTCCCCCGACTCACCCTCCTGAACCTGAACCGGCGTGTCGAAGTAGACAAAGCCAGGCACCGCATGAGACGGCACCGAGAGCGCCAGCCCTGACAGCAGCAGGGCGCCGGCCAGCAGCAGGCGTCGACTTAAGGAGGCGGAAGGGGGAGGTTGAGGTTGGCGGGGGGAATGGGAGCAGGTGGCGGACTCGGTGCGGGACTCGCTCGGGAGCGGCGCAACTGCAGGGCTGAATGCCTTCGGATTTTTCATATTTTTTATTCTTCTTTTTGTAGGTTTTTTGTTGTTTTTTTATTGCCTGCCACCCTCGCAGCGGACTGACACTAGCACAAACACAACTCTGATTGCAATAGCTCAGCCGGCGGGGCGGGGCGGCCCGGGCTTGCCGGGAGGGTCGGGTGCATTCTCATTTTCGCCGGCAGAGCCAAGGCTTTTGCCGACTGAATCAGGCCGGTGCGGTCGGATGTCGCCATCGGTGATCAAAGCCGCGGCTGACATGACGATCATGCGGAATATTATGCGGCTGATCTTCAGGTCGGCGTCGGTCGAGCCGGCGCCCCGCAGCGCCCCGACCCTCTGCCGGCCACAGCGCCGACAGGTTCAGTCCGGAGGTGCCGTCATCATCGGCGACCGACACATTCACCGAAGTGGAGACGAGGCCATCGCCGGTGAGGTTGATCGTCGCACTGTCGTCGACGTCGTCGTCATCCTGGGCGGCGCTGACCGTCACGGTCTGGGCAGTGTTCCAGTTGTCCCCAGAGAAGGTCAGCGTCGCCGGGCTGAATGTGACGTCAGGGTTGCTCGACGCCAGCTCAACCGTCCTCGAGATGGCCGGCTGTGACGCCAGCCTGACCGTGAATGTCCCGGATGCCCCCTCGTCCACGCGCAGCGAAGTGTCCGACAGAACCAGCCCCATGTCGTCATCCAGTATCTGCACGCGCACCCGCCAATTGACCCCGCTCTTGTTGACAAGACCCGGCCCGCGGGTGAAGTAGATCGACTCATCACGGTCTCCCGACTCAGAGTCCTGATCGGCGCTGACCGTGACGGTCTGCCGGGCATTCCAGTTGGCTGCGGTAAAGGTGAGGGTGAGATTCCCGCTCGGTGCACCGCCGCCGGCGGACACCTTGAGACCGGTGTATGAGGTCGTGATACCAATCGTCCTGTCAACGGACGGCTGCGACTCCAGCACGATATAGAAGCTGGCCGCAGAGGCGCCCTCCTTGACGATGATGTAGTTCTTGCTTCGATTGATCTCAATGGCCTCGAGCACGTCAACGGTGACTGCGGCGGCGGCGATGTCAGCGCCGGTGAGGTTGATCGTCGCACTGTCGTCAGCGGCGTCGTCATCCTGGGCGGCGCTGACCGTCACGGTCTGGTCGGCGCTCCATGTGTCTCTGAAGAAGCTCAGCGTCGCCGGGGTGAACGTCACGTCCGAGTTGGTCGATGCCAGGGTGACGGTCTGATCGCTCTCGGGCTGGCCGGTCAACCGGGCCGTGAAGGTCGCCGTTGAGTCCTCGCTCAGCTTCAGTGATGCCGCAGACAGGGCCAGCCCGATATCGTCGTCGGTGACCGTCACCTCCACCGAACCCGAGGTGATGCCATCGCCGGTGAGCGTGATCGTCGCATTGTCATCTGCGGCGTCGTCATCCTGGGCGGCGCTGACCGTCACCGTCTGGTCGGCGCTCCACGTGTTTCTGAAGAACCTCAGCGTCGCCGGGGCGAGCGTCACATCGGGGTTGGTGGATGCCAGGTTGACGATCCGGTCGCCGCCCCGGGGCTGGGCGGCCAGCCGCACCGTGAAGGTTGCCGAGGCGCCCTCTTGCAGCGTCAGGTTTTCCACCGACAGAACCAGCCCGGCGGGTGCATCGTCATCGCTGACCGTCACCTGCAGCGACTGTCCGACGATCTGCCCGCCCGAGAGAGTGATGGTCGCCATGTCGTCGACGACGTCGTCATCGGAGGCCGCGAGGACTCTCACCGTCTGCGGGGCGCTCCAGTTCTGGGGCGTGAAGCTCAGCGATATCTGACCTGCCGCCGGGTCGGAATAGTTGTAGAGCGTCACATCGGGGTTGCCGGACGCCAGGCTGACGGTTCGGTTGCCGGTGATCGCGGCCGCCAGCCGCACCGTGAAGTCGGCCGCAGAACCCTCGCCCACCGTCAGCGATGTCGCCGACAGGGTCAGGCCGACAGAACCCTCGGCGTCGTCATCGGTGACCGCAACCGTCACCGCACCGGCGATGAGCTGATGGCCGGTGAGGTTGATGGTCGCGCTGTCGTTGATTTCGTCGTCATCCTGGGCGGCGCTGACCGTCACGGTCTGGGCGGCGTCCCATGTGTCCCTATAGAAGTTCAGCGTCGCCGGGGTGAACGTCACATCGGGGTTGGTGGATGCCAGGTTGACGATCCGGTCGCCGCCCCTGGGCTGGGAGAGCATGCGCACCGTGAAGCTCGCCGATGCGCCCTCCCGCAGCGTCAGGCTTGTCGCCGACAGAATCATCTCGGCGGGGGTGTCCTTGTCGATGACCGTCACCCTCAGCGACTGCTCAAAGACTCGCGCGCCCGAGAGACTGATGATTGAGATGTCATCGATGCCGTCGTCATCGATGCCTGGGAGGACCCTCACCGTCTGCGGCGTGCCCCAGCTCTGCGGCGTGAAGCTGATGGACAGTTGCCTTGACGGTGCACCGGAATAGTTGTGCAGCTTCACATTTGGGTTGCTGGACGTCAGGTTGACCGTGCGATTGCCCGCAATCGCAGCGGCCAGCCGCACCGTGAAGGTGGCTGCGGAGCCCTCGCCCACCGTCAGCTCCTGCCTCGACAGGGTCAGGGCGACAGAGCCCGCAAGGTCATCATCGGTGACCGCCACCGTCACCGCACCGGCGGTGACCTGATCGCCGGTGAGGTTGATGATCGCGCTGTCGTCTGCGGTGTCGTTGTCGTGGGCTGCGCTGACCGTCACGGTTTGGGTTGTGTTCCAGTTGCTCGTCGAGAAGCTCAGCACCGCCGGGGTGACGGTCACATCCGAGCTGGTCGAGGCCAGGCTGACCGTCCGGTCGTTGCCGGGCCGGGCGGCCAGCTGCACCGTGAAGCTGGTCGAGGCGCCCTCGTTCAGCGTCAGCGATGCCGCCGACAGGGTCAGGCCGACGGCGACATCCTCGTCATCGGCGACGCTCACCGCCAGCGAAGCGGCGATGATCCGCTTGCCGGCGAGGTTGACCGTCGCGGTGCTGTCTGCGGCGCCTTTGTCATGTGCTGCCCTGACTGTTACGGTCTGGGCGGCGCTCCAGTTGCTCGTCGAGAAATCCAGCGTCGCCGGGGTGAGCGTCACATCAGAGCTGGTCGATGACAGGGTGATGCTCCGGCCGCTCCTGGGCTGGGCGGCCAGCCGCACCGTAAAGGTTGTCGAGGCGCCCTCGTTGAGCGTCAGCGATGCCGCAGACAGGGTCAGCCCGACGGTCGGGTCGTCGTCGTCGGTGACCGACACCGCCAGCGACTTGGCGATGATATTCGCACCGGTGAGGTTGATCGTCGCGTCCTCGTCCAGAATGTCGGCATCCTGGGCGGCGCTGAGCGTCACGGTCTGGGCGGCGTCCCATGTGTCCCTGTAGAAGTTCAGCGTCTCCGGGGTGAACGTCACATCGGAGTTGCTCGACGCCAGGCTGACGGTGCGGTCGCCCTGGGGCTGCGAGGACAGATGCACCTTGAAGATCGCCGAGGCGCCCTCGTCCAGCGCCAGGCTGGCCGACGACAGGATCAGCCGGGAGGCGGCGCCGTCGTCATCGGTGACCGAGACTGTGACCGAGGCGTTCAGCAGGCCGTAGCTGTCATTCATGCTGATGATTGCGGTGTCGTCGACTGCGTCGCCGTCCTGACCCGCCGTGACCGTCACGGTCTGGAAGCCGCTCCAGTTGCTCTTGTGGAAGTGCAGCCTGTTCGGGCTGAATGTGACATCGGTGTTGTTCGATGCGAGGGTGAGCGTTGTCCAGTTGTTGACGTTGCCGGGCGGGTTGCTCATCCTGACCTTGAAGCTGCCGGTCTCGCCCTCGGTGACCGTCAGCGAGGTCGGCGACACGGCCATCTCAATGTCATCGTCGATCACCGAAAAAGACCTGGATTGGTAGGCGCCGTTCGGCAGCCTGATGTAGAGCTCGCCGATTCCGTAAAGGGCGTCGGCGTCATTGATCGGAGTCAGCGTCGCAGTCCGGGTGATGTTCCAGTTTGAGTGCGTGAAGGTTGCGGTGTTCTGGTTGCCGGCGGTCTGCGGATCGGTGTCGATCGCCACGTGGGGGTCGGCGTAGTGGGACTCGAGCCAGCCCAGAATGACCGTCACATCCGCGAAAGGCCGGCTGCTCAGCCTGAAGCTGATGCTGGAGGTCGTGTGCCCCTCGATCATCTCTCCGGCGCCGGTTGACACGATTGTCAGGAGGTCATCGTCGAGCACCGTAACCTGGATGCTGGCGTTTACGCCATCGTAGCCGCCGCCAGAGGCCGTCAGCGAAATGCTGGCGCTGCCATCGATGGAATCGCTGTCCGGCTTGCCCAGCACGCGCACCCGCTGGTAGGTGTCCCAGTTGGAGGGCGTGAAAGTCTGCGTGTCTTGCAGACCCGACTGCTGGAGCTCGGCGTCTATCTGCAGCTCGCCGCTCGCGTTCAGGGACACGGTCACAGCGGCGCTCGGCTGCTGCGACAGCTTGATGCGGAATTCCTCCGTGGCGCCCTCGCGGACCTGTATTGATGTGTCGGTGAAAACAAAGCCCTGTGCGTGTGCCGGTGGCGAGAGTGTTGAGAGTGTCAGGAGGGTCAGGAGTGCCAGAAGTGCTGGGAGTGCTGGGAGTGCTGTATCAATGCGGCCAAATGCCTTGAGATTTTTCATATTTTTATTCTTCTTTTTGTTTTGGGGAGCTGTTGTTGTTTTTGTTTGCTGCAACTGCAACTGCAACTGCCACAGCGGAGGGACACTAGCACAGAAATGCACCTGATTGCAATTAGACATCCAGTTATTCAGACCTCCAGCGGATTACTCAAGATGCCGCTATGCCGCTGAACTGTCACAGCCAGGGAACACAGCAGATATGACGCACACCATCCTGCCGGCAGACTCAGGCCGATGATGTTGGATGTCGTCGCCGATGCTCAAAACCGAGGTTGACATGGCGATCACGAGGAATGTGATGCGGCCGATTCTCAGGCCGGCGGCGACCAAACTGTTGACCCGACCCGTCGTGATTGCTTCGATTCTTGCGATGTTCCAATTGGGCGAAGTGGAGATTGGCATTGCCGGTTGAAACTGACATCTCGCCATTGCTGAATCCCAGCCCAGCGACAAAGACTCTATGCCCCGAGCCAACCCCAGAACCGAGTTCACCCAACCCAAGCACAGCGCCATCTCCACTCCACAACCCAGACATCACATCATCACCGCCCGGCTCCAAGTCAATTAATTTGCCAGCAGCAGATCCGGAATCCAACCGAACAGAATAAAGTCCCGCACTTCCATTCCCCGCCTCCGGCGCTATCGCCGAAATATTAAACCCGGCAGCACCCGCATCGTCGTCCCTCACCGTTACAGTCACTGTGTCCGTTGCGGTAACCACCAAATTGTTGTTTTCATGTATGCTCATTTCAAATCCAATCGTCGCAGTGTCATCAACTGCATCGTCATCCTCAGCCGCTCTAACCGTCACGGTCTTGGCGGTGCGCCAGTTAGTTGAATGGAAAGTTAATTTCGATTTGTTGAAAGTGATATCCGAATTATCTGATGTCAGGGACACTGTCCGGCGCCATTTGCTCTCGGTGGCCGGTCGGACTGTGAAAGTCCCGCTGCCGCCCTCGTCAAGCGTCAGCGAAGTCGCAGATAGATTCAATTCAATATCGTCGTCATAGACATATACAGCAATATATTTATGAGCACCGCTCGGCAACCGGACCTTCAATCTTCCACTTTCATCAGTGTGATCAGTATCATCAGCGGCGCTTACCTTCACTGTCTGAGGTGTGCTCCAATTTGATGTTGTGAAGGTCAGGGTGTTCTGATTGCCTGCACTGTTCGCATTGGTGTCAAACGTCACATCAGAATTACTGGTGGAGGAAGCAAAGGTGATGGTCATATTCTCAGAGGGCTGTGCTGCCAGCTTCATCGTGAAACTACTCTGAGTTCCCTCAGCCAAGTGGATAAAAGAATCAACCGAGAACTCAAGGATGCCATCATCAATTATTTTGATTACAACGGCGCCTGTGACAGAATCATAGCCCCCACCTGCTGCCGTAAGCGAGATGGTTGCGATGTCATCAATGATGTCGGCGTCACGGAGAGTGTTTAGAGCTATGGCCTGTCTGACACTCCAGTTTGATGGGGTGAATGTCAGCTCATTGCCCCTGTATATATTCACATCAGGGTTGTTTGTTATCACAGTGACGATCACATTTGCAGTCGGTTGCTTCGTCAAGCCGGCCTTAATCACATGACCCCAGCTCTCGCCAGTTGTTATTGATGTCTGCGACAGGCTGAATCCGCCTTCGGTGTTGTCATCGTCAGTTACCGTCACCCCCACAGAGCCTGCGGTGATGCCCGCACCGGTGAGATTGATCGTCGCACTGTCGTCTGTCGTGTCAGCGTCATGAGCCGCAGTTAGTGTTACGGTCTGGACGGTGCCCCAGTTTCCAGTATCCCCGCCGGTAAAGGTCAGCGTTGTCGGGCTGACTGTGACATCGGTGTTGTTGGAACTCAGAGTGATCGTCTGGCTGCTTCCAGGTTTTTTGTCCAGCTTGACGGTGAATGTTGCAGTGCCGCCCTCGTTCATCGTCAGCTCTGTCTTAGAGAGTGTCAGCCCGATGTCGTCATCGGTGACCGTGACATCCACAGCACCGTCGACGACACCGGCGCCTGTGAGATTGATTATTGCCTCATCATTGGTTGTGTCTGCATCCTGAGCCGCACTGACAGTCACTGTTTGGGGTGTGTTCCAGTTCGCAGCCGTAAACGTCAGCGCGGTTTGGTTTCCAGTTATGTCGGGATCGACATCAATCGTCACATCAGAATTATTGGACGACAGGTTCACCGTCCGGTCTTTTCCAGGTTGAGCGGCCAATTTGACAGTAAATGTCGCGGTGCCCCCCTCGTCCATCGTCAGAGTTGATGTTTGCGAAAGTGTCAGCCCGACAGCGACATCATCGTCATCAATTACAGTCAGCTGCAGCCAGTAAGAAAACCCCGATTCAGACATGGTGAGATAAATTCCCGCGCTGTCGTTAGTCT
>MEIF01000214.1 GCA_001750645.1 Gammaproteobacteria bacterium AqS3 | reverse complement strand
CACGGTGACATCCACCGCCTTGCCGGCTGCATCGTCGTATTCCCCACCGGAGGCGGTCAGACTGATCTCGGCGCTGTCGCTCAGCGTGTCGTCGTCGTGGAGTGCGCTCACCGTCACGGTCTGAGCCTGACCCCAGTCGTCGACCGTGAAGGTCAGCGAGGTCTTGTCCAGCGTCACGTCGTCGTTGTCCGCATCCTCGTCCTGCCCCAGCGTCACCGTCACCTCCTCGCTCGGCTGCGTCGACAGCTTCACCGTGACGCTCCCATCGCCGCCCTCATCCACATCCAGCGATGTCGCCGACAGCAACAGACCCGGCTTGCTGTTGTCATTCACGGTCACTGCAACCTCGCCTGTCACGCCGTCGTAGTCCGATCCAGATGCGGTCAGTCTGATGGTCGCGGTGTCGGGGGCGGAGTCTTCGTCTTCGACCGTGGTCACCGTCACGGTCTGCTCTTCGTCCCAGTTTTCGGTCGTGAAGGTGAGGGTGGTTTGGTAGCCGGCGGTGTCGGGATCGACGTCCACCTTCACATCGGTATTGTCCGGCTGCGCCAGCATCACCGTGACATCGGGTTCGTGGACAGCACCCGTGTCGGGTCTGGCCGCCAGCTTCACTGTGAAAGTGTCACCGCCGCCCTCGGTGACTGCCAGGCTGTCCATTGACAGGATTAACTCCGGTTTTATGTTTATAACTAAAATATGCTGAAATATAAGTGCATCATTCGGCAAGCGCAGTTCTATTGCTCCCCAGAATTTCTCAGTAATGCGAACACTGAAATATTCTGATGTCTTCACTGTCACGGTCTGAAACACATTCCAATTCGTCGGGGTGAAAGTCAAAGTGTCTTGGTTTCCGGCAGTATTCGGATCGGTATCAAAAATTAGCTTTGGAAATGACGGAGTTGAAATTGGCTCAAACGTGATAACCGCATCCTGAGAAGGCTGTTGATGTAGTCTGAACCTGAGGCTGGTATCAATAAATCCTTCGTGGGATTCACAATGACTCTTTGGCGAGGTGTCCAAGATACTGGTATCCAGAATAGTCACTGTCACGGTGGCCATTTCGCCGTTGTAACCGCCGCCGCTTGCTGTGCACTGTATAGTGACAATATCGTCAGTGTAATCGGCATCAATGAAAGTCTTATGCCCCGCAAATTGCGGTTTGTTCCAATTCAATGGCGTGAAGGTAAGCGTGATTCGGGTTCGACCATTTCTGAAAACCAGATCGGAGTTGTTTGATGTACAGACAACAGTCACGTTCGCCGTTGGCTTTCTGTACACGTGAACAGCAACCGCTTCATCATCATGTTCCTGACCTTCCAGGTTATTCGTAATTCTATAATTTGCTATGCCTATTGCAAAGTCCGGCTCCACTACGGGAGCTGGAAATCGTAGTGGCCGTATATCATTTGCTATGGTTATTTGAAAGTCCGGCTCCACCCCCTGCCCCTGAACCGGAGCCGAGAACCCCAGCCCCAGAAACAGGGCGCCGACCAACGGCAGGCACTGCCGAAAATAAATGCCGGCCTCTCGGATGTTTGATTTCACGGTTTGGGGGGCTGGGGATAAGAAATTGAATCAGATGATTCTGAATGCCGTCTTGGACAGGATCCCATTGGGATCCCTGCATCGAGATGATCAGGGGTTGCGGAATATTTCATGTCTTTTTTTTTTTGGCCTATGCCACCGCGACAGACGGCTGCATATTGCCACAGGTTGACTGACTTCTTGTTGTTTTTTGTCTTGCGACTCAGAATCGCCTTTGCATTTTGATGCGCAGTCTTGAGAGTTTCTGCATCTGGCCTGAGACCCGCTGCTCGCTTGATAGCCTTAGTTCGAACCAGCCGATGTCGCTGAATTTGATGCCACTGCCCCGGCGATGTTAGGAGTCTCCGTAGCAGAGGCGACTGATGCCGCGACTGGGTTTGGAGCCGACTGTTCAGCGTTGACGGGTATTTGCCGATGGACTTCATGCCGGTTTCTCAGCTGTGCATCAGGCCGTGTTCAGCCGGCAACGGCAAGGTGTCGGAGGACAATGGCTGAACATAACAGCTCGACCTCGGCATTGTGCTGCGGGGCGAATTGTTCAATGTCATCCAGATGGGGGCGGACAGCAGCTTGACTGTGAATATCCTGGTGTCGCGCTTGTGAACTGTCAACGGATTTCCACACCCGGGTCGCGGATGGGGCATGTCTGCCCGTTCGGCATGCGACAATTAGTAGGAGTCTCATCGGGTGGGCTCAAGGGGTCGTAGTCGTCATCAATAATTGTCGCCTTTACCCATTTGGTTGTGAGGCCCGAGCTTCTGAGGTCGATATCCGCCATATCATCGTTTTCATCAGTGTCGTTCGCGGCAGAGAATCTCACGGTTATAGGGATATCCCAGTTAGAGTTGGTGAAGTTCAGCCGTGCATGGCTGAGCCAGATATCATTGTTGTTGAAACACTCCACTCTCACTTCG
This sequence comes from Gammaproteobacteria bacterium AqS3, assembly GCA_001750645.1. Taxonomy (GTDB): domain Bacteria; phylum Pseudomonadota; class Gammaproteobacteria; order MEIF01; family AqS3; genus AqS3. Next base: position 10,396 of record MEIF01000214.1, on the reverse strand, counting down.
ACCGTACTACCATTAACGGGTGGAGCACTCAAATAAACGTCGAAGGTTCCCGATGAACCTTCATTTATTGTCATCGGAACTTTCTGTTTCGTCTCCCCCGAAATGATGATCTCAAGACTATTGTTGTCATCATCAGTGATCTCCACTGTCACCTGACCCGTAGGAATGCCGGCGCTTTTAACTTTGACCGTCTCCTCTTCGTCAGCCGAGTCGATGTCCCCAATGGCCTTGATTGTCACAGTTCGGTCCTTTCTCCAGTTGAAGTCGGTAAAGGTCAGCGATGTCGCACCGACGAATCTGACATCAGAGTTGTCATTGGCAATCAAATTAACCGAACGATCAGTTCCGGGCGGGAGGTTCAGCCTGACTTTGAAGGTCTCTGAACGGCCCTGCTCGGTCAGTGTCACCAAACTGGGCGTCAGGACAAATCTAAGTTCTGCGTCATTGCCGTCGTCATCGATGACCTCTATCTCCACCTCGCCGGTTTGGAGACCTGCACCGGAGAGGCGGAGCTTGGCACTTTCGTCTTGCTCGTCATCGTCCTCGGCGGCGCTGACCGTCACGGCTTGGGCGGTGCTCCAATTGTCGGAAGTGAAGGTCAGGGTGGTTTGGTTGCCCGATTTGCGGGGCTTGGTGTCCGCCGTCACATCGGGGTTGGACTCGCTGAACGTCAGGTTGACTGTCCGGCTGTTCACGGGCCGGGATGCCAGCCTGACAGTGAAGTTCTCCGAGGTGCCTTCTGTCACACATAACTCGTCGGTCGAAAGAACCAGCTCCAGGTCGTCATCCAGAACCTTCACCGACACCGATTTGGTCCTGATGCCGGTGCCGGTGAGATTGATCATCGCAGTGTCGTCGACCTTGTCATTATCCTGAGCCGCACTGACTGTCACGGTTTTGGCGGTGGTTGCATCGTTTGATGTGAAGTTCAGCACCACCGGACTGACGGTCACGTCGGTGTTGGTGGATGCCAAGCTCACCGTTCGGGCACCTCCAGGATTGACTGCCAACCTGACCGTGAAAGTCCTGGAAGTCCCCTCTGTCATCGTCCAAGATGTATCTGACAGGGTCAGGGCAACAGCGTCGTCATCGGCCACCTTCACCGCCACGCTGCCGGTGACACTGCCGTAATCGGCACCTGATGCAGTCAGGTTAATCGTTGCCTCATCCATCCTTGCATCGGCATCCTCCTCCGCGCTCACCGTCACCGTCTGTGTCTGACTCCAGTTCGAGGCCGTGAAGGTCAGAGATGTCGGGGTCCTCGTCACGTCGGTGTCGCCAGACCGAGCCAGCCGCACCGTCACCGAACCGCTCGGCTGCGTCGCCAGCCGCACCGTGAATGTGTCGCTCTCGCCCTCGTCCATGGTCAGGACGGTTTTCGACAGCATCAGCCCGGGCGCGTCGTTTTCCGTCACCGTAACCGGCACATCCGCAGTCTTGCCGGTGTAGTCTGCATCAGAGGCCTTCAGACGGATGGTTAAGCGGTCTTCGATGGCATCGTTGTCCTCGGCCGCGTTGACCTTGACAGTCCGTGCGGTGTTCCAGTTGCCGGGCGTGAATTCCAATGATGTCTCGGTGCGAGCCGTGCTGACATTGGCGTCAAAGGACACATCGGGGCTATCGTCATCGTTCTTCTGCGACAGGGACACTGTCACATTACCGCTCGGCTTGCTCGACAGCTTGATCGTGAACGTGTTGCTGCCGCCTTCAGGCACCGTCACAGGGCTGCCTTCCACGACCAAACCTGCTGTGTCGGTTTCCGTCACATTCACCGTCACCTCGCCGGTCACCTCGCCGTAATCCGCGCCCGAGGCCGTCAGGTTGATCGTCGCACTGTCGGTGATGGCATCGTCGTCCTCCGCCGCATTCACCGTCACTGTCTGATCCGCATTCCAGTTTGAGGGGGTGAAGGTCAGGGTGTTTTGGGTTCCGGCCGTGCTGGGATCAGTGTCGACGATCGTCACATCCGTGTTGCTCGGCGGATTCAGAGTCACCGTCACGTTTGATGCCGGCTTCGTCGCCAGTCGCACAGTGAAGCGACCGCTTCCGCCCTCGGCCACGGTCACGCTGCTCGTCGACAGTATCAGTGCCGCATTGTCGTCATCCGTCACGCTCACCGAAACGCTTTTGGTCTTGCCGCCGTAGTCGCCGCCCGAGGCCGTCAGCTTGATCGTTGCCGTGTCCTGCACGGTGTCGGGATCCTGTGCTGCGTTAACCTCCACATCCTGTGTCGTGTTCCAGTTTGAAGGCGTGAAGCTCAGGGTGCTTTGGTTGTTGACCGGGCTGGGTTTGGTTATCGTCACATCGGGGTTCGCCGTGCCGCTCGGCTGTTCCAGCGTCACCGTCACATCCGCGCTCGGCTGTGTTTTCAGTTTCACTGAGAAGGTGTTGCTTTGACCCTCATTCACGCTCAAATTGGTTTTAGACAGATCCAGCTTCGCATCATCGTCATCCGTCACCATCACCTTTACGAGGCCGGTCGCGCTGCCGTACTCCGCACCCGATGCGCTCAGCATGATCTTCCCGATGTCAGCCACCGCGTCGGGATCCTGCTTTGTGCTTACCCTCACCGTCTGCGCCTTGTTCCAATTGTCGGTCGTGAACGTCAGCGTGTTCTGGTTGCCGTCCGCGCCCGTATTCGTGTCCACCGTCACATCGGTGTTTTCGGGCTGTCTGAGCGTCACCGTGACCGATGCCGAGGGCTGTCCTTTCAGTTTCACTGTGAAGGTGCCTCTTTGGCCCTCGTTAATCGTCAGCAATGACTCGGACGTATCCAGCACGGCATCGTTATCGTTCACCGTGACCTGGACGCTGCCGGTTGCTCTGCCGTAGCCGCCGCCCGAAGCCGTCAGGCTGATCGTTGCGGTGTCTTGCGCAATGTCGTCGTCATGGGCTGTTTTCACCGTCACGGTCTGCGCGTTGTCCCAGTTGTCGGTCGTGAACGTCAGCGTGTTCTGGTTGCCGTCCGCGCCCGTATTCGTGTCCACCGTCACATCGGTGTTTTCGGGCTGCGCCAGTCTTACCGTGACTGACGCCGAAGGCCGTGTTTTCAGTTTCACTGTGAATGTGCCGCTTTGCTCCTCGTCAATCTCCAGCGATGATGTGGACAGAACCAACTTGGCGTCATCATCATGCACCGTGACCGTCACTCTGCCGGTCTTGCCCGCGTAGTCACCGCCGGCGGCCCTCAGATTGATCGTTGCTCTGTCGTCCGCAATATCGGCGTCATCGGCCGCGCTCACCGTCACTGTCTGCGCGGTGTTCCAGTTCCCGGTGGTGAAGGTCAAAGATGCAGGGGTCGTCGTCACGTCGGCGTTGGGGTTTTCAGGCCGGGTGATGCTGACCGTCACGCTCGCGCTCGGCTGGGTGGCGAGCTGCACGGTGAAGCTGTCGCTCGAGTTCTCGTCCACGGTCAGGGTGGTCTTCGACACCATCAGTCCCGCAGTGTCGTTCTCCGTCACCGTCACCTCGACTTCCCGGGCGGCAACGCTGCCGTAGCCGCCGCCCGTCGCCCCGACCACCAGCGTCGTGGTGTCGACGATCCCGTCGGCGTCCTCGGCCGCATTCACCGTCACCGTCTGCGCCGCGCGCCAGTTGCCGGTGGTGAAGGTCAGGGAAGTCTGCGTCGTCGTCACATCGGAGTTCGCGGTGCCGGTCTTCTGGGTGATGGACACCGTCACGTTCCCGCTCGGCTGGGTGTCGAGGTTGACCGTGAAGGCGCCGTTCGAACCCTCGCCCACGGTCAGGGTGGTTTTCGATACCGTCAGCCCCGGCGTGTCGTTCTCCGTCACCGTCACCTCGACTTCCCTGTCGTCGACATCGTCGTAGCTGCCTCCCGCGGCGCTGACCCGAAGCGTCGCGCTGTCGTCGATCCCGTCGTCATCCTCGGCACCGTTCACCGTCACCGTCTGGGCCGTGCCCCAGTTGTCCGTGGTGAAGGTCAGCGAGGCTGGGGTCGTCGTCACATCGGCGTTGGCGTCATCAGGCTGGGTGATGTTGACCGTCACGCTCGCACTCGGCTGGGTCGCCAGCGCCACCGTGAAGGTGTCGCTTGAACCCTCGTCAATGGTCAGGGATGTCTTCGACACCGTCAGCCCCCGGTCGTTGTCGGTGACCGTCACCGAGACATTGACAGCGTCCACATCGTCATACCCGCCGTTCCTGGCGCTGAGCTGCAGCGTCACCCTGTCGTCGATCCCGTCCGCGTCCTCGGCCCCGTTCACCCTCACCTCCTGGGTCGTGTTCCAGTTCCCGGTGGTGAACGTCAGCGAGGACTGGGTCAGCGTCACATCGCCGTTGGTCGTGCCGGTCTGGGCGATGCTCACCGTCACATCCGCGCTCGGCCGGGTGGCCAGCTTCACCGTGAAGGTGGCGTTCGAGCCTTCCGCCACCGTCAGCCTCAGCGAGGTCGGCGACACCGTCAGTGCCGGCGTGTCGTTGTCGGTGACCGTCACCGAGACATCGACAGCGTCCACATCGTCATACCCGCCGTTCCTGGCGCTGAGCTGCAGCGTCGCGCTGTCATTGCCCCCGTCGTCGTCCTCTGCTGCATTCACCGTCACCGTCTGGGTTGCCTTCCAGTTCCCGGTGGTGAAGGTCAGCGAGGCCGGGGTCGTCGTCACGTCGGCGTTGGAGTTGTTGGGCTGGGTGATGCTGATCGTCACGCTCGCACTCGGCTTGGTCGCCAGCGCCACCGTGAAGGTGCCGGTCGCCGCCTCGTTCACGGTCAGGGATGTTGCCGACACCGTCAGTGCCGGCGTGTCGTTGTCCTCCACCGTCACTTCGACCTTCTTGTGGTCGACGCTGCCATAGCCGCCGCCGCCGGCGCTCACCCGCAGGGTCGCACTGTCATCGATCCCGTCGTCGTCCTCAGCGCCGTTCACCGTCACGGTCTGCACCGTGCCCCAGTCTCCGGTCGTGAAGGTCAGCGTGTTCTGGTTGCCCGTCGTCAAACTGTCGGTATCCACCGTCACATCGGCATTGGAGTCGTTGGGCTGGGTGATGCTGACCGTCACTGTGCCGATCGGCGCGGTCGCCAGCCTCACCGTAAATGTGCCGCTCGAGTTTTCGCTGAAGGTCAGGGAAGTCTTCGACACCTTCAGCCCAGCCGCGTCCTTTACAGTCACCTTGACCTCCTTGTCGGCGACCGAGCCGTAGCCGCCGCCGCTGGCACTCACCCGAAGCGTCGCTTTGTCATCCGTCGCATCAGAGTCCTTTCCGCCGAACACCGTCACCGTCTGGGTGTCGCCCCAGTTCCCGGTGGTGAAGGTCAGCGATGTCGGGTTCGTCGTCACATCGGAGTTGGTCATGCCGGTCTGCGCGATGCTCACCGTCACGTCCCCGGTCGGCTGTGTCGCCAGCTTCACCGTGAAGCTACCGTTCCCTCCCTCCTCCACGGTCAGGCTGTCTGCCGACAAAATCAGCCCGGCAGCGTCCTCATCGTCATCGGCGACCGACACCTTCATCAAGAAAGTCGTCACGCCCGCACCGGTAAGTTTGATCGTCGCGGTGTCATCGCTGTTGTCAGCGTCCTGCGCCGCCCTGACCTTGACGGTCTGTGCCGCACTCCAGTTCGCAGTCGTGAACGTCAGCGTGTTTTGTCTGCCCGCCATATTGGTGTCGGTGTCGTCCAGCGTCACATCCGCGTTGGCTGTGCCGGGCTGTGCCAGCGTCACCGTCACATCCGCACTGGGCTGCGATGCCAGTTTCACCGTGAATGTCCCGCTGCCGCCCTCGGCCAATTTCAGCGAGGCCTTTGACACGCTCAATTTGATATTGCTGTCGTCTTGCACATTCACTGAAATCTCACTTTCTGTGGCCTGCTTCCATGCCACCTTTCCATTTGCGATCTTTTGCAATTGGGGGGTGATCTCTACGGTGCCGCCTTCGGTGTCATTGTCAAGCACTGCTGACACGCTTATGTCCTTGCCGTCCTTCAGCTCCGCCTTGCTTAAGGTCAGAACGACCTTTTTATCTGTTTTCCCGTCAATCTTGATCCGATATTTGCTTTTCTCATTTGCTTTTTTGAACCTGATCTTTCGGCCGGCCGCAGGCTCAGAATTCAGCTTGATCTTGAATGTCTTGGGTTCAGCGCCCTCTGTCACGTCTATTGGGCCGGATGGCACTATGATCAGTTTGGCCCCTGCATCCAGCAGAGACACTGCAACGGTCTCGCTGGTCACGCCATCGGCGCTGATGGTGATTGTCGCGGTCTCGTCAGTATTGTTTTCATCTTCCGTCGCGTAGACCTTAACTTCTTTGGCAGCCTTCTTGTTGGATGGGCTGAAGGTTAGGCTCAGGGTCTTGGCGGCTGGACCACTACCGGAAAAAAACATGATGCTGTCATTGTCTGAGGCCAGCCTAACCGTCAGGTCTTGTTCTGGCACAAATTTGGGGTTGATTTTGAGGGTTCTGTAAGTGCCAGCACTGCTGGCCGAACCGCCCTCGTGCAATTCAAGCGTTGCCCTCGACACGTTCAGCTTCTTGTTCTGCGCCTGCATCGGCGCTGAGATCGCCAATCCCAGCAGCAAAAGCAGTGCGCCGGCTGACAGCAGGTGCTTGCTTAAGGAGGCGAATGGGGGAGGCTGATGGGGCGATTTTCTGGGCTCAATGCGGGTCTCGCCTGGGAATGGCACATCTGCGCGGCTGAACGCCTTAAGGTTTTTCATATTTTTCGGCCCTACTTTTTTGCTTTGTTTGGGATTTGGGGTTGCCGCAGATTTTTTGATTTGCCACTGCCGCCGCAACCGGGCGACATTAGCACGGAAATCAGTCTGATTGCAAGCGGACATCCAGCGGGGCGGCTCGGTGCGGGCGAGTTTTCTGGAAGGCGGCAGGCAGGCTTGTCTGCACTTCTTGGATGGAGGATAGCGGCGCTCTTCATGGTTTCAGCTCTGGAAGGGCTTGTGGCGACAGCTGCCCCGAAACCCGCCCGACTTGCGAAGTGGCCTAGAACTGTCTTTGCAGTTCGAGGCGGATTCGGGACTGGGTCAGTCCCTGGCCGGAGGTCTGGCGCTCGGTGAAGAGGCGCAGCTCGAGTCGGTCGGTGTCGTTGAACCTGATGCCGCTGCCCCAGCGTCGGGTCGAGCCGTAGGTGCTGCTGGTGAGGCGGTATTCGGAGTAGGGCGTGAACAGTCCGCCGAGGACGCTGACGCCGTAGGAGAGGTTGGCCTCGACGCCACGCTGGCCCTGTTGCGACGTGGGTCGAGAAGTCCGGACAGCGGGGCGCCCAGCCTTTGACGAGCTGGCCAGGTGCACCGGGATATCGTCCCCTCCGCTCCCAGGCCAATCCCGCCCTCGATGATCGCCGCCCGCAATCACCCCGCCGTCACAAACGCAAAACTCGCCGATAAAATAGGCCGGCTTGACGGCTCCGAGGGCGTTCGTGATCGACCCGAAATGGCTTGAGCTGCTGGTCTGCCCGGTCTCCGGGGGCACACTGGCGGCCTATGGCGAGACGCATCTCCACTGCGAAGCCAGCGATCTCTGCTACCCCATCGTGGACGGCATTCCGGTTCTGCTGGCAGAGGAGGCCGTCCCCCGCATCGAGCTTGAAACCCCCTCGTAGTTCAACGGATAGAACGTCCGCCTCCTAAGCGGAAAATCCAGGTTCGATTCCTGGTGAGGGGACCCCGGCGCGCAGCTTCATAAGATCCCGGCGGGCTGCTTCATAATGCGCGCGCCTTGCCTTCGCCGTCGTTGCCGTGCAGGACACCCGGGGCTTGCTGCTCGCCGTTGAACACCCCCCGCTGCGCCGGGCCGGTCTGGAGATCCTGCAGGCCAATCTCGGTTATCTCTGCAACCAGCGCTGCACCCACTGCCACGTCAACGCCGGGCCGCACCGCACCGAGCTGATGGACGCCGAGACGGTCGACCTGCTGCTCGAGGTCATTGAGAGGCGCCAGGTTCAGACGCTCGATCTGACCGGCGGGGCGCCCGAGCTCAACCCCCACTTTCGCAGTCTGGTGCGGCGCGCCAGAGCGCTGGGGGTGCATGTCATCGACCGCTGCAACCTGACGGTGCTGCTGGAGCCGGGGCAGGAGGACTGCGCCGAATTCCTGGCCGATCAGGGGGTGCATATCGTCGCCTCGCTGCCCTGCTACATCGAGGAGAACGTCGACGGCCAGCGGGGCGCCGGGGTCTACAACCGCAGCATCGAGGGGCTGCAGCGCCTCAACCGGCTGGGCTACGGCCTTGGGCAGGACGCCGAGCTGCAGCTCGACCTGGTCTACAACCCCCAAGGCCCGCACCTGCCGCCGCCCCAGGACGAGCTGCAGCGGGACTATCAGGTTCAGCTGCGGGAGCGCTTCGGCATCCGCTTCAACCGCCTGCTGACCATCACCAACCTGCCGATCGCGCGCTTCGGGGCGGTGCTGCTGGCCCAGGGGCAGTTCCACAGCTACATGGATCTGCTGCGGGAGGCGCACGTCCCGGCCAATCTCGCCGGGGTGATGTGCCGCACCACGGTCAGCGTCGACTATCGGGGCTATCTCTACGACTGCGACTTCAACCAGATGCTGAACATGCCGATGGGCGATGCGGGAACCGGAAACGAAACCGCAACCGGGCGGCACCTGAACGACCTGCTCGAGGATGAATTTCGGGGTGCGCCGATCGCCGTGGCCGGCCACTGCTACGCCTGCTCGGCGGGGCAGGGCAGCAGCTGCGGCGGGGCGCTGGATGCGGCTGCATGAGCGATGCCCCGGGCATCAGCATCGTCGTCCCGGCGCTGAATGAATCAGATCACATAATCGCCGCCCTGGAGGCGCTGCAGCCGCTGCGCGCCGGGGGGCTGTGCGAGGTCATCGTCGTCGACGGCATCAGCTCGGACGGCACGGCCGAGCGGGCGGTGCCGCTGGCGGATGTCGTGCTCGGGGCCTCTGGCGGCCGGGGGGCACAGCTGCGTCTCGGGGCGGCCCGGGCCAAGGGCGAGATGCTGGTGTTCCTGCACGTCGACACGCGCCTGCCCGAGACTTTTGCACAGATCGCACAGGGCTGGCTCGAGCAGGATCAGGATCACGAGCGCTGGGGCTGGTTCGCCCTGCGTCTGGATGCACCGGGCCTGCACTTTCGCCTGATCGAGCGCGCCATCCGGCTGCGCTCCCGCTGGGACCGCCTCGCCACCGGCGACCAGGTGCTGTTCCTGAGCGCCAGACTTTACCGGCGAACCGGCGGCTTCGAGGCGATTCCGCTGATGGAGGACATCCAGCTGTGCCGCCGCCTCAAAAAAGAGCTCAGGCCCGAAATCCGCACAGAGGTGGTGTCGACCTCGGCCAGGCGCTGGCAGAGTCGGGGGGTGGTGCGGACGATCCTGCAGATGTGGTGGCTGAAGCTGGCCTTTCTGATGGGGGTCTCGCCCGAGCGCCTCAGCCGCTGGTACCGCGGCGGGCGGGATCAGTCTTGACCCGGCTGGCGATGCTGGTGCGGGAACCGGTCGTCGGCCGGGTCAAGACCCGCCTGGCCGCCGATCTGGGTCCGGAGCGGGCCTGTGCGATACACGTCGAGCTCACCGAGCGCTGCCTGCGCAACCTGCACCCGGCCGGCCTGCAAACCCAGCTCTGGATCGCCGGGGATGCCGAGGCTCCGAGCATCGAGCCCTGGTGCACCTGGTGCGACGCCGTGCTGCACCAGCCCGAGGGCGATCTGGGCGAGCGGCTTGAGGCGGTGTTTCGGTGGGACTCCAACCCGACGATCGCAGTCGGTTCGGACTGTCCCGAACTCGGCGCTGCCCATCTGCTGGAGGTGCGGGAGACGCTCGCACAGGGCGGGGTGGACGCCGTGATCTGCGCGGCCGAGGACGGCGGCTTCGTGCTTCTGGGGCTGAGGGCCTGGCGCCCGGGAATATTCTCCGGAATCGAGTGGGGCAGCCCCTCCGTTCTAAACCGGCTAACAGCAAATATGCTCAATTTAGGTGTTCGATACCGGCTTTTGGGCGAGTTTTACGACATTGACACGCTGGCGGACTGGTCGCGCTGGTGCGATTCGCAGGCGGCGGAAACAGCGCTGAAGAGCCAGTGACCGACCCCGCCCTGTTCGCCGAAAACCTCTCGCTGGCCTATGACGAGACCGAGCTGTTCAGCGGCGTGGAGATCCGGCTGAACCCGGGCGAGTGGCTGCTGCTTCGGGGCGCCAACGGCAGCGGCAAGACCAGCCTGCTGAAGCTGCTGGCCGGTCTGATCCGCCGCCCCCGGGATGCCCGCATCGACTGGGCGGGGGTGCCGCTGGCCGAGGCCGCCGCCGAGGGGGGATTGATCGGCTGGCTGGGGCACAGCCCGGGGCTGATCGAGCCGCTCAGCGCTCTGGAGAACATTCAGCTGGATCCCGGCCTCGACCTGCACTCTGCGATGGACGCCCTGCGGGGGGCGGGGCTGGATGAGGTCGCCGACCTGCCGGTGCA
>MEIF01000213.1 GCA_001750645.1 Gammaproteobacteria bacterium AqS3 | reverse complement strand
TCTTCCTGGAGTCGCGCTCCGATCCGGCGGGTAGCGAGCCGAGCGGGGACAGGCTGCGCACGGCGCTCAGCGCCACGCTGGGCTATGGCTGGGGGTTGCGCAGCGGCATGTGGACCCCGTATGCGGAATACCGCGTCCCCGGCTCGGTTCACGGTGCGACCCGCCAGACGGCCGGGCTGAGGTTCCTGCTGCGGGATCGCCTGCAGGGGCGCGCCTACGGCGAGCGGCGGGTGCATCCCAGCGGCAGGTCGGACAGCCGGCTCAGACTCGAGCTCAGGCGGCTGTTCTGACGGTGCGAGCGGGGGGAGCATCAATGACGGGCGATTTCATTTTTTTCGGCAATGTGAGCAGAATAGGCGGGGCGGGAGGAACGACGGGTCGCTGTGGGGGATGAAATGCTGATCGCTGGCGCTGTCAAGGCGAATGAATCGGTGTGGGGGGATTCCCGGTGCGATCAAATACCTCGGGGAAGCGCTCCTGCGGGGAACACAAATAAAAGCCGCAGAAGCGGCACACCATTCAGGTCGGCATGGGCTCTGATCGGGCTGGCGCTGCTGCTGGGATCGCTGCAGGCCTCAGGGCAGCAGACGGGCAATGCGCTGCTGACTACGGCGCAGCAGATCGAGGTCACCAAGGGCAGCAGCGGAACCGTCTCCTTTAGACTGCAGAAACAACCGAGTGAAAATGTTTCGCTCACGCTGGACAAGCCCCTGCTTGTTAAGGTTGACCACTACCGCTTTTCCCCGGGACAGATAACTTTTACTCCCAGCAACTGGAACGTTCTGCAAACCGTAACCGTTGAAGTTGATCGGGATACCGGTGCATGCGTCAGTTGCGAAGAATGGTATTGGATTGAAATATTGACCTTGGGGGGCGAGTTTGAACAGCGCAGACACTACCTGCCTATCATCGTCAGGGACCCTGAGAGCACCGAGAAGCTGGTGCTGTCGACCGGTGATGTGAACCTGCCCGGAGCCGGCGGCGATCTGTTCAGAGTCAGACTGCAAAAGCGCCCGAGCAATGACGTTACGGTGTGGGTCACCAGCTCCGATCCCTTGATCAGGAGCATCTGGCCGAGGCGACTGACTTTCACGCCTTACGACTGGGAGAGGCAGCAGGAGATCAACTTCCGAGTGGGCGCCGCCAGCGGTGGACAGGACGGTCGTGCCGAGATCAACCTGCGCGCCGCCGGCGGCGGATACGACGGCGTGCGGAGCGCCCTGTCGGTGACTGTGGACAGCGCAAGGCAGGCCGGCTTTGTGCTGTCGCCCAGGCAGCTGACTGTCGATGAGGGCCGCTTGGTCCCGTTTACGATCAGACTGGCCGCGCGCCCGAACAGCACCATGAATTTGGAGATAAAAAGCTCGGATCCTGACTCGGTTTTGCTCGCCACAAGTCGCACGACAGGGATCTCGGGAGCGATATTCACATTCCTTCCGGAAGACCCGTCGGAGGCCAATGAACTTTCAGTCACAAAATGGGATGTCCCCCAAACCATTTACCTGCTGGGAGCCCGGGATGATGATGCCCAGGACGAAAGTGCCAGCATCATTTTCAGGGCAATCAGCTCCGGGATATATGGCCAGTTCAACGGCTATGCCGGTGTGGAGGACTCGATCGACGTGACGATTTTGGATGTCAATCAGGACGAGCTGCGCGCATCGCCGCAATCGCTGCGGCTGGAGGAGGGTGCAGCCGGCAGCTTTTCGGTGACGCTCAGCAGTCGTCCGAGTTCGGCGATCTCGGCCACTGTGCAGAGTGCGGACACCGGGGCGGTGACGGTAAGCCCGGCCACGCTGAACTTCACGCAGGCGAACTGGAACCAGCCCCAGAGCGTGACCGTCCGGGCCGTCCAGGACAGCGACACCGCCGACGAGCAGGTCAGTGTCGGCCTGGCGCTGGCAGGCGGCGGGCACATGGCGAGCGTGTCGGTGTCGGTGACCGACGAGGACACCCCGGGCCTGGACATTTCCCCGGCGTCGCTGTCGCTGGTCGAGGGCGCCAGGGGCACCTTCAGCGTGAGTCTGGAGACGCAGCCGTCCGAGGACATCAGCGTCTACCTGACGCAGCCGTCCAATACCGATGTCAAGATTTTCGGCAGCACCGAGCTGACCTTCACCGCCGCCAACTGGAATCAGGGTCAGTCCGTGAGCGTGGTGACCGAGCAGGATGCAGACCTCGATGACGAGCAGGTCGACATCGCCCTGCAGGCCGCCGGCGGTGACTATCAGGACCTCACCGGCAGCGTTGCGGTTTCGGTGCAGGACGACGATGTCATCAAGATGACCGTCTCGCCGCAATCGCTGAGACTGATCGAGGGGAGGAGCCAGGACTTCACGGTGCACCTGCAGCAGGCGCCGAACGGGCAGATTCTGATGATGGTCGCCAGCACGGACTCCGGCGCCGCCAGCGCCTCGCCGAGGCAGCTGACCTTCACCCCCTCCAACTGGGACGACGAGCAGACCATCACCGTGACCGGCGCCGACGACAGCGACACGCAGGCGGAATCCGCCAGAATCAACCTGACCGCCCTCGGCGCCGGCTTTGGCAGGGGCAGCGTGGCGGTGAGCGTGGTGGACGACGACGAGAAGTCTGTGGTCCTGTCATCCGGGACCCTGTCGGTCGAGGAGGGCTCCACGGCCAGCTTCACGGTGAATCTGTCCTCCGCACCGAGCGCCGATGTGAGGGTGTCGGTGACCAGCGCCTCGACCCAGACCGCGACGGTGTCGCCGGCGAGCCTGATCTTCACAGCGGACAACTGGCACACGGGGCAGGCCGTCACCGTCACCGGAGTCGAGGATGCCAACGCCGCTAATGATGAGGTGACGGTCACGCTGGCCGCCTCGGACGGGGGCTATGACAGCGTGAGCGGCGAGATCGACATCACTGCGGCCGACAATGACGAGGCGCTGCTGACGCTGTCGAAGCAGAGCCTGAAAACGAGTGAGGGCGGCAGCGGGAGTTTCGGGGTGTCGCTGTCGGCACCGCCCACCACCGCCGTGACCGTGTCGATCGCCAGCGACGCCACCGGCACTGCGACGGTCAGCCCGGCGAGCATGACCTTCACGGCGGGCGACTGGAGCAGTCCGCAGACCGTCACCGTCAGCGGGGTCTCGGACAGCAATGGCGATGAGGATTCGGCCAACATTGCACTGAGTGCCGCTGGCGGCGAATATGCGGGGGTTACCGGGAAGCTGGCGGTGACGGTGAGTGATGTCAATCAAAAATCCCTGACCCTGTCGGCTCAGAGCCTGTCAGTCTCTGAAAATTCGGAGAGGGAATTTACCGTCAGATTGACGACGCAGCCGAGTGCCGATGTGACGCTCTCGGTGGCCAGCGCCTCGCCCGGCGCTGTCTCGATCATCACCACCAGCGTGACATTCGCACCGGACGACTGGGATCAGGCGAAGAAGGTGGTTGTCAGCGGCGTTGGCGACGCCGATGCACTCGATGAGACGGCGACGGTCACGCTGTCCGCCTCAGGGGGCGGCTATGACGGCGTCAATGGCAGCGTGTCGGTCACCGTCGATGACAGCGAAACGCCGAGCATCATCCTCGGGCTGGTTTCGAGGCAATTGACCGTCGACGAGGGCGGCAGCCGCAGCTTTCCCGTCTCGCTCTCCTCGGTGCCCTCGGGCAATGTCACGGTGGAGCTGAGCGATCCGGACGACCCCGATGTCAGCCTGGACAAGACCTCGCTGACTTTCACCCCCGGCGGCTGGAACTCGCCGCAGAGCGTGACCGTGCACGCGGCGGAGGACGCCGATCAGGGGAACGACTTGGCGATCACCGTGCTGAGAGCCTCGGGCGGGGGCTTTTCAGAGGTGACCAGCTCTGTCGGAGTCATCGTCTCCGACAACGACAAGCCCGATCTGATCGTCTCCGCAGCCGACCTGGACGTTGCCGAGGGCGGCAGCGGCAGCTTCACGGTGCACCTGGCGACCCAGCCCTCGGGGGCTGTCTCAGTGTCTCTGACCCGGACGGTCAACGCCGATGTCACCCTCGACAGGAACTCCCTGTCCTTCACCGCCGGCAACTGGAGCGCCCCCCAGACCGTGTTGGTGACTGCGGACGAGGACGCCGACGGACTCGATGAACCCGTCGAGGTCACGCTGAGCGCCTCCGGTGCGAATTATGCGGCGGTGACCGGAAGTGTCGCGGTCAATGTGGTCGACAACGACAGGGGGCTGGTCGTGTCGGCGAGCGGCGCGCTGACCGTGGAAGAGGGCGGCAGCGAGACCTTCACGGTGCGGCTGGCGACCCAGCCCTCGACCAGCGTCCGGGTCGCGGTGGCCGAAGCCACCAATGTCAACATCAGCGTCACCCCGGCCTCGCTGTTCTTCACGACCGCCGACTGGAGCACCGCCAAGACGGTCACGGTGACGGCATCGCAGGGCAGCAGCGGTGCGAGCGGCGCCGGGCGCATCACGCTGAGCGCCGCAGGCGCCGATTACGGCGGCGTCAATGCCGCCCTGGCGGTCAGCGTCAGCGACAGCGGCAGGGGATTCATCGTTTCTGCGAGCTCCCTGACCGTGGAAGAGGGCGGCAGCGAGACCTTCACGGTGCGGCTGGAGAGCCAGCCCTCGGGCGAGGTCAGCGTCGCAGTCGTCGAGACCAGCAACGACGATGTCAGCGTCAGCCCGGCGGCGCTGACGTTCTCGACCACTGACTGGAGCACCCCCCAGACGGTCACTGTCAACGTCGCCGAGGACGACGACCAGAATGATGATCAGGCCAGAGTCAGGCTGGTGGCCTCCGGTGCGGATTACACCGACGTGGCCGGTTCGGTGGCGGTCAGCGTCACTGACAACGACAGGGCGCTGGTTGTCCTGGCAGAGTCGGATCCCCTGGAGGTCAACGAGGGCGACAGCAGCACGTTCACGGTGCGGCTGACGACCCGGCCATTGGTGAAAGAGATCAGCGTCGCAGTTGCCGAAACCAGCAATGCCGATGTCAGCGTCAGCCCGGCTGTGCTGACGTTCTCGAGCACCAATTGGTTCCTCCCCCAGACGGTGACGGTGACTGCGGCCGAGGACGACGATGGCAGCGACGACACGGCCCGCATCACGCTGGCGGCTTCGGGCGGGGCCTACGCCGGCATCAGCACCGCCTTGCCGGTCAGCGTCATCGACAGCGACAGGGAGCTGGTCATCGTGGCGGACTCGGATCCCCTGACTGTGAACGAGGGCGATACCGGTGCATTCACGGTGCGGCTGGCGAGGCAGCCCACGGGCAGTGTCAGCGTTGCAGTCACCGAGACCGGCAACGCCGATGTCAGCGTCAGCCCGGAGGAGCTGACGTTCTCGACCACTGACTGGAGCGCTCCCCAGACGGTCACTGTCAAGGTCGCCGAGGACGACGACAGGAATGATGATCAGGCCAGCGTCAGGCTGGCGGCCTCCGGTGCGGACTACGCCGGGACGACGGCCGCTGTGGCGGTCAGCGTCATCGACAACGACAGGGAGCTGGTTATCGAGGCGGCATCGGACCCCCTGACCGTGGACGAGGGTGAAACCGGCACGTTCACTGTGCAGTTGTCGACCCTGCCCTCGGGCGAGGTGCGCATCGCAGTCGCCGAAGCCGACAATGCCGATGTCAGCGTCAGCCCGGCTGAGCTGACCTTCTCGAGCGCCAACTGGAATGCCGCCCAGACGGTGACGGTGACTGCGGAAGAGGACGACGATGGCAGCGACGACACGGCCCGCGTCACGCTGGCGGCCTCGGGCGGGGGCTATGCCGGCATCAGCGCTGCCGTGGCGGTCAGCGTCATCGACGACGACAGGGGGCTGGTCATCGTGGCGGACTCGGATCCCCTGGCCGTGGGCGAGGGCGACACCGGTGCATTCACGGTGCGGCTGGCGACGCAGCCGAGCGGAAGCGTGACGGTGACCACCTCCAGCAGCGCAGCTGCCGTGGCGACGGCCTCTCCCGCCAGACTGAGCTTCACAGCCGGCAACTGGGAGACCGGGCAGCCCGTCACCGTCACTGCAACCGAGAACGACGATCCGACGGATGGTCAGGCGACGATCTCGCTGAGCGCCTCCGGCGGCGGCTATGGCGGGACCACCGGCGAGGTCGAGATTGCCGTGATCAACAACGACCCCGCCGTGCTGCTGTCGAACCAGCGCCTGTCGGTGTTCGAGGGGGGCGAGGTCGAGTTCACTGCACGTCTGGCGACGCAGCCGAGCGCCGCCGTGACGGTGATGACGTCCACCAGCTCGGCGGCGGTGGCGACGGCTGCACCCGCCAGCCTGAGCTTCACAGCCGACAACTGGAATGCGGCACAGACCGTCACGGTGACGGGGGTCGAGGACGACAACCGGACCGACGATTTCGCCACGATCAGCCTGGCCGCCTCGGGGGCGCCGGAATACGCGAACATTTCCGCCAGCCTGGTCACGACGGTTCGGGAAAACCCCGACGCCGAGCTGGTGCTCTCCGCCGAGAGCCTCTCGGTGATGGAATACGGACAGGCGAGCTTCGGCGTCAAGCTGAGCGCGCGGCCCCAGGGCGATGTGACCGTGTCCCTGTCCCTCCCCACTGCCGATTCGCAGGTGATCCGGCTCTCGTCCGATCGCCTGACCTTCACCGCCGACAACTGGGGCGGGGAGCAGAGCGTCGGCGTCACCGGCATGCCCGATCCGCACGATCGGGCCAACACCTCGGTCGCCGTCACCCTGACGGCGACGGGCGGCGGCTACCGGGGCAGGACGGCCGGCCTGACCGTGATGGTGGTCGACGCCGAGGGGGTTCAGCAGGAGGTTGTCGAGCAGGTGCTGGCGGATGCCGCCTGGAGCAACCTGACGAGTTCGACCTCGACGGTCGCATCCCGCCTGGACTCGATCCCCGGGCAGCGCACGGCGGTGCTGTCCGGGCGCACCGTGGATCTGGGCTCGGGCCGGGGCGCCGAGACAGTCCTGGGTCTGGTGCAGTCCCTGGGCGCCGATTCCGATGCGGCTGCGGAGCGCTCCGAACCCGACCGGGGCGGCGGCGACTGGCTGGGCGGCATTGCCCTCAGGGACGGCCGGCCGTCGACCAAGGCACACAGCGCCGCACAACACAGGGGGTCGCCCTCGCTGGGCCGCTTTGACTACGCCCTCGGCGACGGCGACGGCGACGACACGGGCGCGCGGATCGGGTGGTCGGTCTGGGGAAGCCTCGACGAGCAGGACTTCTCCGGCAATGTCGATCTCGGCGGGGCTTTCGGCGGCAGTCCCCAGTACGACGGCAGCCAGAGCGCGATCTGGCTGGGCGTTGACCGCCGCCTGGACGAGTACTGGATGTGGGGTGCGGCGTTTGCACAGAGCAGCACCGAGGTCGGCTATTCGGCAGACTCGGGGGCGCAGCAGATTGAGATGGACCTGTCGATCCTGCTGCTATACGGCCGGATGTCGCTGAGCGGCGGCGGCAGCCTGAACGCGGCGGTGGGGACGGGCTGGGGCGAGATGGAGGCGGTCAACGGATACGGCCGGCGCGCCGCTGCGGATCTCTCGCTGTCGGTGATCTCGCTGAACGGCAGCTGGCCGGTGAGCCGACAGGGGCGCAGCACGCTCTCGTTGACCGGCGGACTGGGTCAGGGTCAGCTGAACAGCGCCGGGGCCAGCGGGGGCTGCACAAGCCCGGACTGTGTTCAGGACGGCTTCAGGGGGGTCAACCACGCCCTGACGATCGGCGATCTGGGCGCCGTGCACACCCATGTCAGCGCCGGGGTTCGGCTGACGCACCAGGGTCTTGGCGGTGACTGGAGCCTGCGCCCGCGCATCGAGGTGGCGCTGCGCCAGGACATGGGCGACGGGCCGGGCGGCTTGGGGATGGAGTTTTCCGGCTCGGCCGAGCTGGTGACGCCGCAGGAGCGGGTCAGCCTGAGCGTCGACACGCACTCGCTGATCCTGCACAGCGCCAGCGAGGTGGAGCAGCGCTCGGGCTACCGGCTGCACTTCCGCCTGCACCCGAGGGACGCCGCCGGTCGCGGGCTGTCGTTTGCGCTCGGACCCGAGTGGGGTGCTCGGTCGGATCAGGGGGCGCTGCAGCGCGAGGACGTCTTCCTGGAGTCGCGCTCCGATCCGGCGGGTAGCGAGCCGAGCGGGGACAGGCTGCGCACGGCGCTCAGCGCCACGCTGGGCTATGGCTGGGGG